>JAIDKG010000054.1 GCA_029051525.1 Muribaculaceae bacterium | reverse complement strand
TGTAAAAGAGTGTTAAGGAATGTAAATGCCGTTTTCGCAAACATGCTATACGGCAGAATTACTCAGCATTTTTTTATCGACAAGGCCCAAAAAAATGGGTCGGAGACCCAAAAAAACTCATTTTGACACCCCCGATGACACACAAAAATACCCCCCGATTGGTTCAAATCTATATTTTGGCACCACCGACAGCTCTCAAAAATGCTCCCCGATTGGTTCAAATCTATATTTCAACTCTACTTCCCTCTATTATTTTAATCAGTCTGCTGAAAAAAAAAATGACACCACCGTCGGTTCAAGACAGTCGTGTCATAATTTTTCGTGAAAAACAGAGCTGCTTGTCAGCTCTCAGCCACCTACGATGATTATGCAGTCAGTTTTTCTTCTGACGCGTATCTCCTATTTGCGCTCCGGAGAGTCACGGCATAGACATTGTTAGAACTGGAAATAGATAAACGGTGCCACTTCCGAAGTCATGAACTCGATTACCAACTGGACGGCAATCAGGAATACTCCGAATTTTATCACCCATGGCGAACGCACAAACATACGCTCGGCCCATTCGCCCCACTTCGTCGGCAGGAAATGGAATACTATCAGCACACCCATCATTATGCACCATTCAGGACGCGCCTCGGCAAACTGCGGTATCTGGTCCCAACGGAAATCCACAAAGATATTCCCTATTATAAGGATACTGTCCTCAAACGATGCGGCCCGGAAAAAGACCCAGAGCAGCGACACATATGTAAATGTCAGAGCCCAGGAGATGAAAACGGTCAGAAAATTGTCGGGAATCCTCTTCAATACCGGTTGGCACGCCTTATGCACGGCAAGTCCTACACCATGCATCGCCCCCCAGAAGACAAATTTCCACGCCGCTCCATGCCACAAGCCTCCGATCAACATCGTAAGGAAGTTGTTGAGATAGGTGCGCAACGTACCCTTCCTGTTGCCACCGAGTGGAATATAGAGATAATCTCTCAGCCATGATGAAAGCGAGATATGCCAGCGGCGCCAGAACTCGGTAAGACTCCGGCTCTGATACGGCGCATTGAAATTGATACCCAGACGGAAACCCATAATCAGCGCCAGACCGATCGCCATATCCGAATAGCCCGAGAAATCGCAATATATCTGCATCGTATAGCCCAACACTCCCATCAGTGTCTGCACACCGGTATAGAGCGCCGGATCATTGAAAATCAAATCATTATACTGCGCTATATAATCAGCTATCAGAGCCTTCTTGATTATACCGATGATAATCAGCCACAACCCGCTCCACACCATGGCCGATGTGGGACGCTCATTCTTCTCCAATTGCGGCAGGAAATAATCGGCCCTCACAATCGGGCCTGCCACCAGCGCCGGGAAGAATGAGAGGAAGAAGAGATAGTCGATCCAGCGGCGCGTGGGGCGAATCCGCTTCTTATATACATCGACCACATAAGAGATCGACTGGAAGGTATAGAACGAAATACCCACCGGCAAGATCACATCAAGCGGCTGGAAATTGCCTTCCACCATACGGTTCCAGTTCCATAGGAAGAAATTGGCATATTTGAAATATCCCAATATCGAGAGGGAGATGATGATCGAGAGCCACATCCATGCCAGACGCACTCTCCTCGTCTGCGCCCTGTGGATGCCCCGCGAAATCATCCAGTCGATCCATGAGGTGCCCATAAGCATCAGGAAGAAAAGCCCCGACGACTTGTAATAGAAATAGAGCGAGAACAGCACCACGAATAGCACCATCTTACCCCGGCTCCCCTTCAGGGCCACATAGACCGGGAGCATAAGTATAAAGAGAAGCCAGAATAATCCGCTGGAGAAGAGCATCGGAGCCGACGGATCATAGGAGAGCATCTCCCCGATATTACGCAACGCAAGAGTGGCATCCTGCCACATATTAGAGAAATTGATCATAGATGCCTCACTTAAGTAGCTCTTAGAAATTAGTTTATATTGAAGTAGTTCTTGGAAACTATGCTTCTTTTCGGTCTTTTTTGTTGTCTTTGAAATTGCTCATCAGTCGTTTAGCCCGCTAACCTCCTTCTTCACAATTCCAAATCCAATCAAAAAATCCTCGAAAATAAGGCATAGCTAATTTCTTAGAGCTACTTATCGGTGGCCTTCATAAATTTGATATTAGCATTTACTTTCGGCAGACTGTCGGGGGCTGAAGCCAACAGTATGGGATGCGATGACTTCGGCATCCAGCGCACGATACTGTCGATCCATAGCGCCGAAGATTCGCGGGTGGGATGCACCCCATCCTTCTTACGCTTGAATTCCATTCCGGCGCTACGGAAGAAGCTGCCGGGATTGCATGCGGCCTCAATCATATCATTCAGTCCCTCATCCTCCTTCCAGTTCGGCGGCCCGATCCATACATACGGGATATTCCCCACCTGCGCTATGATACTATCCACATAGGGGCGATGCGCAGCCGGATTTTTGAGATACAGCTCATTGGCTCCGAGCGATATAAACACATATGTGGCCTCATATTCCTTCACATACTCCGACAGATGCCGCGACTTTGCCCATTTCACGGTGCCACTCGAGTCCCAATTGACGGCATTGAACTTATGGCCATTGGCCTTGGCATATTGAGCCAGACGCAGAGCGAGATTCATAGTCATCGAATCTCCTATCAGAAGAATCGACTGAGTAGTGGAATCGGTGACTACCTCATTGCACTCCACGACCTTCCTGCGCTCCGTAAGCACAGAATCGGCATGGGCCGCTTCGCGCGCCTCCGCCTCGCGGTCGCGAAGCAGAGTCTCACTGAATGGGGCCTTGCGGAGGGTATATGAGCCGATGGTGATATCGTCGGCCATCGACACCGATATGAAGATGATTAATGCTGTGGTGAGCAAGAGCCACAGCCCAAGAAATCCGGATTTCACTTTTTGTCAAAAAAAAGATAGCGTTATTGATCGCTTGCCGTCGGGCGCTCACCCTCTCCAAGGGGTCGGTGGCCATCGGCATTTGCAAAATGCAAAATTACTCTTTTTGCACGAAATTCTCGATAATTTCTAACAGATTTTTCGACAATCACACAATTTTTACGCCAAATCCACCACCGTGATTCCGGCGCCGCCGAATCTCACATCCTCATCTCGGAAACTCACCACATTGGGATTGGCCTGCAACTGCTGCCGGATCAATGTCTTAAGTATACCCTGACCCGTGCCATGGAGTATACGCAGGCGCCCGGCATTAAACTGCACGGCATCATCAAGAAAATAGATTACCGCCTGCACAGCCTCATCGCCACGCATGCCGCGCACATCGATCTCCGGCTTGAAGTTGAGCTGACGCGAACGCGAACTGTCGCTTGTGGCCGAGCTCACCCCCATCACCTGCGTCTGTGCCGTCACCTTGGGAGCCGACGAAGGGATGAGTTTGTTGAGTTCCACCATCATGCGCAAAGCGCCGAAGGCCACCTCTGCCCTCTTCCCCTCCACGCGGATCACCTGTCCGGCCACATTGCCATCCTTCATCTTCACATAGTCGCCGGCCGCAATCTCCTTGCGGGTATCGGTGGCCGGTTTGCGGCTACGAGTCAGCTGCGCCGACTGCTGCCGCTGCTTGCTCTTATGCTTCAATTCCTTGAGAGCCTCCGGCACTCGGGCGGTGGTCTCTTCCGGTTCGGGATCAGTCACACTGCGGCGATACGCCTCAAAATCTGTGCGGATGCGGCGTGTCTCCTCCTTGGCGGCCTGCGACTCGCGGATCTCACGTATAGCCTTTTCGATCCGGGCATTGGCCGTGGCCAGAATCTCCTTCGCCTCCCGGCGCGCCTCATGAAGGATAGCATTGCGCTGCGACTTCAGATCATCAGCCTTATCCTCATAGCGCGAAAGCAGATCATCGAGCCTACTCTCCTTCTCCTTGATACTCTGACGCTTATTATTCCAATAGCGGCGATCACGGGCTATATCAAGCAGATACTTGTCGAGATTCACATAATCGCTGCCCACAATCTCCTGCGCCTTGGCTATCACATCGCCATCCAGGCCGATCTTGCGGGCAATCTCCACAGCAAATGAACTTCCCGGATTACCCACCTCCAGCTGGAAGGCAGGCTGCAGATGCTGACGGTCATAAAGCATCGCGCCATTGATAAATCCCTCTGTCTCTCCCGCAAAGGTCTTCAGATTCTGATAGTGGGTGGTGATTATGCCCAGACAGCGGGTGCGCGACAACTTATCGAGTATCGCCTGCGCCAACGCACCACCGATCTGCGGTTCGGTGCCCGAACCCATCTCATCGGCCAGGATAAGTGTATGGCGCGAAGTGTGCTGCAGAAAATACTTCATATTGCGCAGATGCGATGAATAGGTGGAGAGGTCATTCTCGATCGACTGCTCATCACCTATATCCACATAAAGATTGCGGAAGATACCCATATGCGAATTTTCATACACCGTGGGGAGCATGCCACACTGCATCATATACTGCACCACACCCACAGTCTTGAGTGTGACCGACTTACCACCGGCATTCGGACCGGAGATAATCAATATGCGCTGCTTATCATTGAGTGTCAGCGAGAGCGGCACCACCTCCTTGCCTTGCTGACGCAGCGACAGAAGCAACTGCGGATGCACGGCATGGTAAAGCTCAAGCGTGCGCTCACGCTCCAGCACCGGCAAGCGGCCATCCACCTCCTTGGCAAACAGAGCCTTGGCGCGGATAAAATCGAGTCGGGCCAGCACACGGCATGATGCCCCGATCGCCCCCACATGCGGGCGCAACTGCACTGCCACACCCTTCAGAATCTCCACCTCCTCGCGGTGGGCCTCCATCTCGAGTTCGCGGATACGGTTGCCGGCCTCCACTACCTCGAGGGGCTCGATATATACGGTCTTACCCGTGGCCGAAGCATCATGCACGATACCGGCCAGCGAACGCTTCTTACCGGCTTCGACGGGGATCACCATGCGTCCGTCGCGCATCGAGGGGGATGTGTCGCGGTCTATCAGTCCCTCGGCCACTGCACGGTCCATCACACGGCGCAGGGTCTTCGACAGCGAACCCGATGCCGCGCGAAGCTGTCGGCGCAATTCATAGAGGCGGTCGGAAGCGGTATCCTTCACCTCTCCGAATTTATTGACCGTGGCATTGATCACACGAATCAACTCCGGGAATGCCTCCAGTCGCGCAGCCACCTCGGCCAGAGCCGGGAATTGCAGCGGCACATCATCGGCCTCATCGGCCTCATCGCCCGAAGCCGAACGGTCGAAAAACGCACGCACCTCGGCAGCCTGCGTCATCATAAGCATCAGGCGATAGAGCTGCTGAGCCGAGAGATAATTACCTTCGGCCCTGAGCTGTGTAAGCGATGCTCCCACATCGCCCACATCACGGAGCGGGAGATCGAGCGATGCATTGATGATTCGCAACATCTCATCGGTCTGAAGCAAGTGTCGGCGCACAGTATCGTAATCATCGCTAAAGGCCATCGCCTCGGCCTCTTCGGCCGAAAGCGCACCCGAACAACGGTCGATTACAGCGCGTCGGATTTTATCGAAACCAATCTTATTCTCAAAAGTCGAAGGGTATATCATAATTCACGCAGAAAAGTCCCTGCGACATGAGCCGCAGGGACCGGAAGACCTCCTTGAGGGTCTTAATTCGTTGTTGTTGACCGGCTATAGCCACCGGGAGAACCATGAGCAATCCTCTTGACTGTCGCTCCCCTCAGCGCCTATGCCATTACAGATGAATCTGTAGCTCAGAGCATGCAGGATACCGCTATCCGCAATGCTCACGCGCATTGTGTCGCAGCGGAGGGTTACTCCTGGGGAGCTTTCTCCTTCTCCTCCTCGAGGATCTTGATGGCCATATCATAGATGGTTGTATCATCAAGCACCACGAGGCCGCCATCGGGACCCGGCTCAATGTGCATGCCGATGTTTTTACCAAACTGATAGTTTACGCCACCGAAGTAGTTGCGTACAGTCTGCACTGTGAGGTTGAGCTCATCAGCGATGCGATGGGTAGAGCCATCGGGCAAGCTGTCTTTCAGACGACGAAGCTCGTTGAAGGTGATTGTTTTGCTCATATGATTCTCGTTTTAGTAATATTGCTGTATCCGTTTTTGCAAGTGAAAACATCATTTCCCTCTTGCAGTTGCTAAATTACACAATATTACGGTGATTCGCAAAATTTTTGATAAAAAATTTGTGTGTTATATAACATACATTTCCTTTCAACAATTATAACACCCTGAATCTGCGAAGTTAAGAGACGCTCTAAGAGCACGTTTAGCTTCATTTTGCACATTTCAGGCAGCTATAATTTCATCCCCGATGCCGCTGCACCGGAATTTCCCCTCTCATCGCCCTCTATTCGGCTCTGTTGACAAGAGTTATCAAGCCTGAGCCGCATACCGATGCGGTAAACCTCATATTATCTCGATGGCATCGGCCGGAAGCCAACCCACATTATTGTGGTTGAGCTGCACCTTATACCATCCTATCTCACCCTCGGCATTGAGTTCGGTGTCGAGGATTCGGAATTTAGTGCCGCGATGCAGGGGGAATCCCACTCTCGGGGCATCCGCCTCGGGCTCGGCGCTCAATGTGGTCTTGAATTGCGTGAGCACCGCCTCATCCTTGCTCTCGAAATGAGCGGCGGCCATCTCGGCAAATATCACAAAAACCACACTGAAGAAGAGGAATATCAGCGCACTGAAAAATCCGGTCTTCCTCAATCTCACACTGCGCCCGAAGAGATAGAGGGCGAGCGCAAGAATCAGGAGCAGAAACGATGTGGCCGCCATCCTTGCCCAGGCATTTGAGGCGGTGTCGATGCTGATCTTACGATTCACCTTATCGAAAAATCCCTCCTCATCGGGAGCCACATCACCCTTTTTCCCCTTCAATTCAGCCTTATTGGCATCGGTGATGCGGGTGTTGAGATATGCGATATTCTGAGATATATGTGGATTGGAGGGGTCGAGACGCTTAGCCCGCTCCAGGCAGAGGCGTGCATCTCCCTCATTGCCGCTGCGATAGTAGGCGTTGCCCAGATTATATAGCAGCGAAGCCGAGGCACCGTTATGCTCTATCACCTCGCTATACAGAGTGATGGTGCGCTCATAATCGCCATGGGCATAGGCGGTGTCGGCCTCTGCTATCATGGCCGCCGGAGAGACAGCTGCCGATGTGGCCGCAGCTTCAGGAGCGGAGGGGATTGAATCGGCCATTGCCGGCGCCATTGCGCCCCACGCCATCAGGATGGCCGACAGTATGAATTTATATGATGTCGTCATCTTTCTCAGTTGATTTGGTGTCGTTCTTGGATTTGGCAGCTTTGGCAAACTCCTCCTCGAGAGTGTTGAGCACGCCGGCTCCCTCGTCGTAGATCTCCTGCATCGGTTTGCGGGCCGACGCCGGTGAATATTTGGCAAATTCACACTCATCGAGAAGTGTGAGCAATTTCGCATCCGCCTCGGCAGGTATGCCATGGTCGGAGAGTATCTGACTCACATTCTCACGATTGAGTTCGGAGGTGGGGAGTTTCAGTTTGTCGGCCAGATAACCCCACACAGCCTTGAGCATCTCATCGTAGAATCCATCTTCATCGGCCGCCTTCATGCGCAATGCAGCCTTCTTGAGGCGTTTGCGGGCCATTTTGCCGGCACGGCGGCTTCGCAATCCCTCTACATCGGCATGAATCTCCATGTAGCGGCGACGCCATATCATGGCCGTGCCGAGCAATGCGGCGGGGATAATATACCACAACCAGTAGAGGAAACCGCGTATCCACGGACGAGCCTCACGCGCCGCGGGCACCTCAGCAGGCACCAGACGGGTGTTGTAGACCTGCGCGGCCTGCGATTTGGCCGATTCCGCTCCGCGGGCCACATTCAGAGTGTAGCTGCGCGATGTGGAGGTCTCATACTTCCCGGTGGCGGGATTGAAATATACCAGCTCCACCGGGGGGAGCCTGAAGCTGCCGGCCTCCATCGGCATGAAGGAATAATCGAAGTTGACGCTACCGCTCACATTCGTGCTCCCCACTACGGTCTTGACATCGGTGGTGGGACTGAACACTTCAAGTTCGTCGGGATAGATGGCATTCAGGTCGGGAAGATTGATATACTTGAGGTTACCCTCGCCGGTGACGAGATATGATACCGAGGCGGCCTGATTGGCCACCGCATTGTCGGAAGGGAGATTGGAGGAGATGGTGAATTTACCCACACCACCCGAGAAATTGGCCGGCTTCGGAAGCGGAAGCGGTTTTACGGTGACTGTCAGGTCATTCGGGGTGACGTTGAGCTGGATGGGGCGGCGCACTGTGAGCTGCGAGAAGTAGGGGTCGTGGTAATACTCCTCGGCATCGGTGCTGACGGTGTATTTATTACCGAGTATCTTCAACTGCCCGGGCATCTGGGGGAAGATGATGTAGCGGGCTATCACGGCAGTGGCGTAGGTGCGCCCCTGATAGGTTTCGTAGGTGAGCTGGTTGGAGACACTATTGGACTCCTCGATCACGAATCCATCGAATTTCGGTGCATCCGTGGCACCTATGAATTTGATGGAGCTGTAGGTGGTATAAAGCTTTACGGTATATACCAGAGCCTCCTGCTCATAGGCTGTGGTCTTTGAGATGTTGGCACGCATGAAGAGCTGGTCGTTGCCTTTGCCTATGAATGTGGGGCCGGACTGCCCCTGCTGTCCGGTCATCGGATCGGGGGCGCCCGCGGCGCCGCCATTCTGCTGCGGCATGGGCTGAGGTTGCGGTGTGGATCCCGCCGCGGCTATGGTATAGCTCACGGTGTTGCTCTTCACACCCCCCACCGCTATCGGACCGAAGGAGAAAGTACCCTTCTTCTCGGCCTTCAGTGTCATGGCATATATATTGATTACCTTCTGCGAGGTCTGGCCATTGATGGAGGTGAATGAGGAGCTGCTGCTCTGATGACCGAAATATTGCAGTTTGGCGCCCGGCACACTCTGCGGTGCCGAGGGGGCCTCCTGAATATTGGTCACAATCACCTTGATGTAGAACTTCTGCCCTACCTCGATCGAGCCGTTGCGCGAGGCGGGCTCCACACGCAGCTCCACACTCGATGCGCCCCAAGCGGTGACAGAGGTAAGCGCCACCCACAGCAGGGCTAAAGCCGCCCGGGAGATATGCCGTAACGATGATTTCATTTCATTCTGGGTTTATAGGTCGTCGGGGATAATGTAGGAATTTAAGAATCACGCTCAGATTTCAGAGCCGGCCGGCAATTACCATTTGCGCACACTCTGATGTGATCCGGCAGCCTTTTCGCCGTTGCCTTGACGGGCTCGGGTCTTGGCCTCATTATTCTCCACAGCATTGAGAATCTGCTCGGCAGCTTGCTGACTCATTTCGTTTTCGGCGGGCTGCTGTTGGTCCTGCTGCTGCTGGTCCTGCTGCTGGTCCTGATCCTGCTGTTGATCCTGATTCTGCTGCTGGTCCTGCTTATCCTGCTGGTCTTTATTCTGGTCCTGATCCTTATCCTGGTCTTTATCCTGCTGATTGTCGTTTTTATCCTGCTGTTGCTCCTGCTGGCGGAGCTGAGCTATGCGGAGATTGCGGCGGGCATTGTCGAAACCGGGATTCAGACGGAGCGCCTGTTTGTAGAAGTTGATTGCCCCGGCATAATCCTCCTGCTCGAAGCGGAGATTACCGAGGTTGTAGTTGGCTTTAGAGCTGAGGTCGGCCTTCTTGCCACCTATGCCGGCCACCTGGGTGAGGAGCTGCACACCCTGGTTGTAGAGCTGCTGCGCCACCGAGTCGCGCGTCTGCTCCTTACCACCGGTTCCGGCCATACGCACCTGGGAGAGACCGAGATTGAACTTGGCCACATCGCTGTTTTCATTTACTGCGAGGGCCTCCTTATATTTCTTTATGGCCTCGGGATAACGGCCCTCCTTATATAGGGCATTACCGGAATTGATGTCGCGTCGCTCCTGTCGCACCGACTGCCCCTGAGCCACTGCCGGCCACATGAGGAAGAGGAGCGCCATCACACCCAGCGCCATCCTTACCAATGATTTATGTGAGAATCGATCTGCCATAATCTGAACGGGTTATTTCTCCTCCTTTTTGAAGAAGGTGATACGGTCGAGCCAGCCGAATTTGCTGTCGACCACAAATATATCAAGCAGTATGAATACCAGAGCCAACCATCCGAACAGAGCATAAAGCTCATCGTGCACAGCGGTGAAGCTACCCTCCAGAGCTGTCTTGGCCACTTTATCCATCTGCTTTTCGAGTTCGTTGAGGCTACCTTTGTTGGCAGCGTTGACATAGATACCCTTACCCATCTGGGCTATGCGGATAGCCAGGTCTTCGTTGAGGGCGGTGCGCACGGGCGCCCCGGTGGAGGGGTCGATCATGTAGCCGCGTCCTTCGGGTATCTGCACCGGTTCGGAGCCACCCACACCGATCACATCGATCTGGATATTCTGCTTAGCCGCACGCTCCACAGCCTGCACCACACCATCGGGATTCTCCAGTTCCTCGGCATCGGTGAGGAGGATAATGGCTTTACCCACATCCTTGGAGTCGGAGAATGAACGGGTGGCCATATCGATGGCCGCTGCTATGTTGGTGCCCTGGCTGGGCATCTGGTCGGGATTGATGGAGTTGAGAAACATCTTGGCCGACACATAGTCATTCGTCACCGGGATAAGCGTATAGGCATCGCCGGCAAATTCTATGAGTCCCACGCGGTCGTCGTTGAGGCGGTTGATGAGCTTTTCGAGCATCATCTTGGCCATTCGCATTCGGTCGGGAGCACCATCGTCGGTCGATGATGGGGCGAGCATCGAATTGGAGGCATCGACCGCGATCACCACCTCGATACCCTCCTTGACCGTATTCTCACTCTTCACCCCACCCCACGGGCGGGCCAGAGCTATCACTATCATGGTATATGCCAGACACTGGAGTATCAGTTTCAACGGCGGCTTATACGGCGATACGAGCGGCATCAGCCGCGCCAGCGATTCGCGGCGCCCGAAGCGGCTCAGTTTGCGCTGCCGGTCATGGCGCGCCCAGAGGTATAGACCGACGTATACCGGCACCCCAAGGAGCAATAACAATATGTAGGGATAAGCGAAACTCATCGTGTAGTCTTTGATTTTATCGGTTCTCTTCCCTCCCCGGGGAGCCTCTCGATATGAGGCTTACTGCATGGGGGGGGAATCATCCTTATTCAGCGGTATATCCTGCCGGAATCAGGGCACACGGCGCAGCACCGTGTAGCGCAGCAGCATCGATAGCGCATAGCAGCAGAGGGCGGCCAGCACCCATGGGAAGAATGCCTCATCGGTGCGGGTATAATTCTCTACATCGAGGCGGGTCTTCTCGAGAGTATCGATCTCTTTGAAGACATTCTGGAGCATCTTCTCATCCTTGGCACGGAAGAATTTGCCACCGGTTATGTCGGCTATCTGGCGCAGGGCGGGTTCGTCGATCTTGGTCTCGAGCGTGGTTGTGGAGAATCCGTAGGGGTCGGTGATCTGGATCGATCCGTTGGTGCCCACACCGATGGTGTAGACCTTTATACCCTTCTGCTTGGCAATCTGAGCGGCTGTGGCGGGAGCCACGTTGCCGGCATTGTTGGTGCCGTCGGTGAGCAGGATTATACTTTTGGATTTTGCTTTGCCTGATACCAGACGGTTCACGGCGCTGGCCAGACCGTCGCCGATGGCTGTACCATCGTTGAGGTCGCCGAGCTCCACATTCTGGATTGCGTTGATCAGGGCGGCGCGGTCGTAGGTGAGTGGCATGAGGGAGAGTGATTCTCCGGCGAATACCACCAGACCCATATTATCGTTGGAACGCTGATTCACGAATTTCACTGCCACATCCTTGGCGGCCTGGAATCGGGAGGGCTCGAAATCCTTCGAGGCCATTGAGCCGGAGATGTCGAGCGCCAGCACGATATCGGTGCCCTCCACATGCGATGTGCGATGCGAATCATAAGTCTGCGGGCGGCATAGCGCCACAATCATGAAGCCCATGGCCAGCAGTTTGAGCAGGAAGTTCCCCTTCATCAGGTATTCCTTCCAGCTGCGCGGCATTTTGGCGAATGGAGCCAATGTGGAGATATGCAGCGAGGGGGTGGCATTGCGGTTTCTCTTCAGATACCACCATATCAGCGGGATATAGAGGATGAAGAAGAAGAGCACCCAAGGATATTTCATCGTCATGACTCACCCCCTTTCTTTACATCGGCTGAGCCGGGAGTCTTCGGAGCTTTCGGAGCGGCAGGTGTGCCCGACACCGGCTTCTTGCCGCCTGCTGTGGCGGCATCGGCGGTCGGGGACTCCTCTTCGGCCGGTTTTTCTACCGGACGGGTGGCCTCTACGAATGCCACGGCATTGTCGAATGCCTTCACATTATCATCGGGCAGCGGTCGCACCATGGCAAACTTCACGAAGTCGGCCATATCGAGAATCTGTCGCATCATGCCGCGCTCGCTGCGCAGCGAGGAATCGTCGGCCAGACGATCCATGATCTGACTGGAGGTCATCTCCATGGCCTTGATGCCGAAGCGGCGGTCCAGATAGTCGCGCAGGATGTCGGTGAGGATTGTATAGAATTCCTTCTCCTGCCCCGATTCCCAGAGATGACGTGCCTTCAGGCGCGATAAGCGTGCCAGCGCCACCTCATGAGCCGGAGGCTCGGGCTTGGCCGGGAGTATCGAGCCTACCTTGCGGTAGCGGCGGTATGCCCACCATCCGGCGGCGCCCAGAAGGAGCACCAGCAGAATCACCCACCAGTAATACACCATCCAGTCGGGCAGATGGTCGAAGATCGAGGGATCCTCGGGGTCGGCCGGCTCGGTAAGCGGCGAAATCTCATCCTGTGCGGCGACCTTGACGGGGGTCACGGTCAGCACAAGCTGCTTGGAGCGCACCGAGTCGCGACCATCTACATATACAAACTCCGGCAGTCGGTAATAACCGGAGTCGAATACCTGCACCGGCACCTGATAGTTGATCTGTATGCGACCCGAGCCGATTTCGGCCGTGTCTACCTTGATTTCGCGGCGCAGCTCGATTGTGTCGTTGAGCAGAGTCACATACCCCCTCTCGCCGAAATTGCGGAAGAGGGGGAATTCCCCTTTCACCCCCTTGTCCTGCACCACTTCGAGGCGCAGTGTATTGACTGTGCCCATAAGCATTGTGGCCGAATCGAGTTTGGCCGAGAGCATGGTGGGGGCTGCCTGGGCCATGGTGACCGACCCGAGCGCTGTGAGGAATAATATGATAAAGTATCGTAGCTTCATATTGGATGTTTTAGACCCCGGGGATTATATAGCGGGGAGGGGTCTTCAACCTCTTGTTTATTTGAGGAGGAGGAGCGGGGGACTTAGCGGGTGGCCTTGTGGCGGAACACCGCTAAAAGAGCCTTCACATAATCCTCATCGGTGCGCACATGGGCGAGTTCCACCCCCGATCGCGCGGCAGTCGTGGAGAGTCGCTGCTGGCGGTCATACCAGGCGCGTTCGTAAATCTTACGCACCTTTTTCGATGAGGTATCGATCCAGCGCACGGCACCGGTCTCAAGGTCGGCCACATGCATCAGCCCTATGTCGGGGAGCTGGCTATCGCGCTCATCATAGACCTGCACTGCCGCCAACTCATGCTTCTTATTGGCCATCGTCATGGCATGCGAATAATCGTGGGGGTCGATGAAGTCGCTGAGCAGGAAGGCCGTGACGCGCTTCTTGAGCGCATTGGTCATGAACTCGAGCGCCACACCGATATCCGTGCCATGGCTCTGCGGCTTGAAATCTATGATTTCGCGGATTATGAGCAGTATATGTTTCTTACCCTTCTTGGGGGGTATGAATTTCTCAATCCGGTCGCTGAAGAAGATCACTCCCACCTTATCGTTGTTCTGGAGTGAGGAGAATGCGAGAGTGGCGGCGATTTCAGCCATCATCTCCTTCTTCTCCACCCCTCGCGCACCGAAATCTTCCGATCCGCTCACATCGATAAGGAGCATCAGGGTGAGCTCGCGCTCCTCCTCGTAGACCTTGACGTAGGGCTTGTTATGACGCGCCGTCACATTCCAGTCGATATCGCGCACATCATCGCCCGGCTGGTATTCCCTCACCTCTGAGAATATCACTCCCCTCCCCTTGAAGGCGGAGTGATACTCGCCGGCGAAGATGTTCTGACTCAGCCCGCGGGTCTTGATCTCAATTTTGCGTACCTTTTTTAATAGTTCCTTTGCGTCCATATTGACTTATGTCTGAGCTGCCATCAAGGCACCTTCACTTTATCGAGGATATCGGTGATCACCTCATCGGCCGAGATATTGTTGGCCTCGGCCTCGTAGGTCAGGCCGATACGGTGGCGCATCACGTCGTGGCACACGGCGCGCACATCTTCCGGAATCACATAGCCGCGACCCTGCAGGAAGGCGTAGGCACGCGATGCCTTGGCGAGCGAGATCGACGCACGCGGCGACGCGCCATACTCCACAAGATCCTCCAGGTCGTTGAGCCCGTATTTCTGAGGCTCGCGGGTGGCGAATACGATATCCACGATGTAATTCTCGATCTTCTCGTCGATATAGATTTTCTCCACGATTTTCTGCACATCGAGAATCTCTGTTTTGGCCACTACGGCTGAAATCTCATCAAGCGCGCCGGCTATATTCTGGCGGATAATCTCTTTCTCCTCTTCGCGGGTGGGATAGCCTATCACCACCTTGAGCAGGAATCGGTCGGTCTGCGCCTCGGGGAGCGGATATGTGCCCTCCTGCTCGATGGGGTTCTGAGTGGCCATCACCAGGAAGGGGCGGTCGAGCGGGAATGTCTCCTCGCCGATAGTCACCTGGCGCTCCTGCATGGCCTCGAGCAGAGCACTCTGCACCTTGGCCGGAGCACGGTTGATCTCATCGGCCAGCACGAAGTTGGCGAAGATGGGACCCTTCTTCACCTCGAATGTCTCACGCTTTATGCTGTAGATCAGCGTGCCGATCACGTCGGCCGGAAGCAGGTCGGGGGTGAACTGTATGCGGTTGTATTTGGCATCTACAAGAGTGGCAAGTGTCTTGATGGCAAGTGTCTTGGCCAGACCCGGCACACCCTCGAGCAGCACATGGCCATTGGCCAGCAGTGCGATAAGCAGTGAGTCGATCAGATGTTTCTGACCCACGATGCGGCGCTGCATGCCGGTGCGGATCATGCTCAGAAAATTGCTTCGTGAGGCAATAAGGTCATTTAATTCACGAATATTTACGGGTTCGCTCATTATATTTTCTTTCTATTGGGTTTTCTATCTGCAAAAGTAAAAATTTTAATTTTAACATTTGCAAATGCAGTGTTAAACAATTTTAAATCACCCTTCCCGGCCCTCGTTTTAAGAGCGCGTTCCTATTTTTCTTCACCCTGAGCGGGAGCATCGGCAGGTGCCTCTCCGGCATTGGTCTCTGCTCCTTCAGCGGCCGCCCGGGCTGCGGTATCCTCTCCGGGGGTGAAGGCATTCCAGCCCTGGGCGCGGATGGGGAGCTCGCCGCCGTCGCGGGTCACGAGTGCCGCACCGAGCGAGGGAGCGGTGATATAACCTATCATCCTCACCCCTTCCATATGCTCTACCTTATCCTTGTCGGTGAGGGGCACGGTGAAGAGGAGTTCGTAGTCTTCACCTCCGTTCATGGCGGCTGTCACGAGGTTCATGTTGAGTTCTTCGGCCATGATGGCTGTCTGATAGTCGATCGGGATACGGTCTTCATATACCCGGCAACCCACCCCGGAAGCCTTGCAGATATGCAGCAGTTCGGAGGAGAGGCCGTCGCTCACATCCATCATTGCGGTGGGGGTCACACCGGCCGCGCGCAGGCGCTCCACGATATCCTTGCGGGCCTCAGGACGCAATTGGCGCTGAAGTATATACTCTTTCCCGGCGAAGTTGGGCTGGAAGTCGGGGTCGCCGCTCTGGGCAGCCACCTGATTCTCTCGCTCCAACAGTTGCAGACCCATATAGGCGGCTCCGAGATCACCGCTCACACATATCAGATTGGTCTCCTTGGCTCCGCTGCGGCGCACTGCCTTACCTTTCTCCACCTCACCCAAGCAGGTCACACTGATCACCAGTCCCGTCACGGAGGCGGAGGTGTCGCCTCCCACAAGGTCTACGCCGTAGGCCTCGCAAGCCAGTTTGATACCGGCATATATGGCGTCGATATGTTCTACGGTAAATCGGCTCGACACACCGATTGATACCGTGATCTGTTTCGGCTCGCCGTTCATGGCATATACATCGCTGAAATTCACCACGGCAGCTTTATAACCGAGATGCATCAACGGCACATATCGCACATCGAAATGTATACCTTCCAGAAGGAGGTCGGTAGTCACAAGTGCCTCTTTATCGGCGGGCACGCTGATGATTGCTGCATCATCGCCCACACCGAGCACTGACGATTCATTTACCAAAGGGAAGTCGCGGGTGAGCCGGTCGATTAGTCCGAACTCGCCGAGGGAGGATATTTCTGTGGCCATCACTGTATTTTGAGTAATATATCTTGTTATTATGCAAGTTAATATCCACTTGCCGGGAGGGAGTATAGCTTCCGCTCACTGCTATCGGGCGTAGCTGAAAAATAGGGAGAGCCACGGTATACTCGTATGGAGCAGGCGGGCTTTCCCTATTATAACAATCGATTGGGGTCAGAGTTTTAGAGCGCGTCGTACATTTGTACAACATAAAATTTCGGGGCAACTACTCTGATGGTTTCACCCTGCCGGTCGGGCTATGCTATCAAAGGCGCTGCATCATCTCTGTGATGATGCGGGTCATCACGGGCTGAGCCTGGATGGCAGCTTTCTGCACCTCTTCATGGCTCGGCACCTCTTTGATATCCTTGCCGCCGAGGTCGGTGATCACCGACACTCCGAATACCTCCATGCCGGCATGGTTGGCCACGATTACCTCGGGCACTGTCGACATACCCACGGCATCGCCACCGATGATACGGAAGTACTCATATTCGGCCGGAGTCTCAAATGTGGGACCCTGTGTGCCTACATACACACCATGCATCAGCCGTATGCCATCGGCCTCGGCAATGGCGTCGGCCATGGCGATCAGACGCTGCGAGTAGGGTTCGGTCATGGCCGGGAAACGCGGACCGAGCTCCTCGTAGTTGCGACCGCGCAACGGATTCTCGGGGAAGAGGTTGATGTGGTCGGTAATCACCATCACATCACCCACGCGGAATTCCTTGTTCATGCCGCCTGCGGCATTGCTCACGAAGAGAGTCTTCACACCGAGAGCCTTCATCACACGCACCGGGAAGGTGACCTGCTTCATGTCGTAGCCCTCATAGAAGTGGAAACGCCCCTGCATGGCCATGATATAGCGGCCACCGAGATTGCCGAAAATAAGTTTGCCGGAATGACCCTCTACTGTCGATACCGGGAAGTCGGGAATCGAATGATAGTCGATTTCTGCCTTGATTTCAATATGGTTTACCAGATCACCAAGACCGGTGCCGAGGATCACGGCGGTGTCGGGCATCTCTCCTACACGGCCACGAATATAATCGGCCGTGCGTGCGATAGTTTCAATCATATTCTTCATGGTTATAGTTATCAGATATGTTATTATCCTGACTGCGATTCGGATTGGGATACCGGCCTCTTGGCCTGCCAAACCGATCCAGATCATCATCATAGTCTTCGAGGTCGTCGGGCTCGTGGCGGGGCGACTCCCGGAGCTGTAGCACTTCACGGTAATCACTCACCACACTCTCGAATCTCTCCTCTCTATCCTCTCTATCCGCTCTCTCCTCTCTATACCCTCTCTCCTCTATTTCCACGCTATCCTCGTCGGCGGCTCTGGCCGCGCTCTCCGCGCGATCTTCGGCTTCCTCATCGGGCATCACATTATACCTGCGGCCATAGTCGCTCTCCGGCTCATAACCGGCGGGGGATACGGCCATCGGGCCGACGGTGCCAACCGTCGCCGCACCGACTTGATCTGCCTCCTCCGTGCTCTGCGAGCTGACGGGATAGTCGG
Organism: Muribaculaceae bacterium; assembly: GCA_029051525.1. GTDB lineage: Bacteria > Bacteroidota > Bacteroidia > Bacteroidales > Muribaculaceae > Lepagella. The sequence continues at coordinate 9,228 of JAIDKG010000054.1, read as the reverse complement.
CCGTGGGGTCGAGATGAAGTTCCGCCACGAGGTCGCGGATGAGGTCGTTGTCGTGTTCGTAGGTGCCGGCCACGAAATCCACCTCTATCGGCTGGTAGAAGGTGTAGGGCTTCAACTCGGGGGGGAAGTAGGGATTGTGCACGAGGCGCACGGCATCCTTCTCGGTAGTCACGATAATCTTCCGCTCCCCTTTCATCTGCTTGAATTTCTCGGCGATCTTCTGGATATCGCTGCGCGAGAAGTCATGATGGTCGGGGAAATGTTCCACCTTCTTGCGGCAGGGATACTGCCTGAAGTGGCGCACAAAGTAGTGGGGATGCGCAATCCCGGTGAGCAGGAAAATCGAATCGCGCTCGCTGAAGGATGCGATATTCACCTTAAACTTCGCCTCATCGGGAAATACCGGTTTTAGCTCACCATAGGCATAACGCGAGAAGTAGAGCTTCTGGAATTTCATGAGGTCCAGTTCTTTTGTAACAATTCTGAGGTCGATCGGGCTTAATGAGTCGGGACATTTCGTCACAATCACCTTGTCGGCGCGATTGATCTCATGGGCCGATTCGCGCAGCCGGCCCAGCGGGAGGAGCCGGTCTTTATATACCGGGCGCCCGTATTCCATAAGGAGCACCGATACTCTCGGCTTCACCCAGCGATGCTGGAATGAATCATCAAGCACAATCAGGTCGAGGTCGGGATAGAGCCGGAGCAATTCGCGGATACCCTTGCGGCGGTCTTCGCATACGGCCACACGTGCGCGCATGCCGAATTTATTGTAGATCTGCCACGACTCATCACCTATCGAATCGGGAGTGCTCTTGGAATTGGCCACGATAAAACCACGCGTCTTTCGCTTGTAACCACGACTTAGCACAGCCACCTTGTAGCTGCTGCAGAGATGGCTCACGATATACTCGGTGTGGGGTGTCTTTCCGGTGCCCCCCACCGTGATATTCCCCACCCCAATCACCGGCACCTCATATTCACTCTGGTGCAGTAGGCCGAAGTCGAAAAGTTTGTTGCGCACCCACATCACCGCCCCATATATCCATGAGAGCGGCGTGAGCAGACATGTAAGTATTTTATCGGTGGTAGTTTTCACGTGCGCGGCGTATTTTGGAATTATTACACGTATTCAGCAGAGCCTTTCCACTGAAGTATCCCTTCGGGGGGGGAAAAGACTCCTGTTTCAGTCGGCGACCATTCCGGGAGCGCCCCGGCGGCATTACATCCTGACGATGAGCGGCATCATGCGGGCCTGCACAGGTCGGCGCATGAACACCATCTCTACCTCATCGGCATATTCCGCCTCGGGCACCATGCGCATGGCCTCTTCGCGAAGCATGGTGCGCACTCCGTCAGAGACCGACTGCTGCATCGACTGCTGCACGAGTGCCCAGAAGTTGCTGTCGATCTGAGGATAAGCGGCCACGGCGCAGTTCTTGCCACCCTTTTCGGTCACCTTACCCTGCACCCAGTCGATTGCATCCTGCAGACTGCCGAGCTGGTCCACGAGCTTGAGTTCGAGAGCCTTGCGACCGTCCCATACACGACCTTCGGCTATGCGACGCACATACTCCTCGGGGAGATTGCGCCCTTTTGCCACACGACCCACGAATTTATCATAACCCTTCTCCACCATAGTCTGCATGGCGGCGAGCTGCTGCTCATCCATCGCGCGGAGCAAGGAGGGGAAATCGGATTTGGGATTGGTGCTCACATATTGGGGATGCACACCCACCTTCTCGGCCAGACCCGCAGCATTGGGGATCATGCCGAAGATACCTATCGAACCGGTGACGGTGAGCGGGTCGGCAAAGATGCGCTGGGCATCGCATGAAATCCAATAGCCGCCAGAGGCTGCATAGTCGCCCATGGAGACGGCAAAGGGCTTACCTTTCGATTTGAAGTAGGCCAATGCCTCGCCTATCAGTTCGGAACCGAACACCGAACCGCCCGGCGAATTCACACGGAGCACCAGACCCTTCACATTGTCATCGTCGGCCAACTTGGTGATCACCGGCACGAGCACCTCACAGTTGATGCCGGTCTTCGAGCCTTCGGCTATCTCGCCGGTGGCGTAGAGCACTGCTATCTGATTGGAGGAGGAGTATTCATTTTCAAAGAAATCCTCATTAAGGGCAGTGGGACCCACAAAGTTGACCTTCTCTTTATCCACACCCAAGGCGAAGGCTATGCGCTGGTCCATGGTGCGCTCGTAGACGGCTTTGTCCACCAGTTTGCGAGCCACTGCGAAGTCGGCCTCCTGAAGCATGAGGTAGTCGTTGTTGATATAGCTGTTGAGGCTGTCGGCCTTGATTTTGCGGCTGCGGCATATCTCTTCGGTGATCACGTCCCACATGTTGCCGTAGAGTGTGTCGAGCTGCGCACGCGCCGGGCCGCTCATCTCATTGGAGATGTAGGGCTCTACGGCCGATTTGAATGTGCCTACCTTCACTACCTGCATCTGCACCCCCACCTTGTCGAGCAGACCCTTGAAGTAGGGGGTCACGCCACCCAGGCCTTTGACTCCCAGGCTGCCGGCTGAATTGAGGAAGAGGCTGTCGGCCACTGTGGCAATGTAATAGTCGCCCAGACCCATGCCATCGCCATAGGCGTAGATTTTCTTTTTGCTTTTCTTGAACTCGAGGAGTTCGTCGCGCAGCGCATGCAGTGTGGCGGGCGATGCCTGCACACCGTTGCATTTGATGTAGATCATACGCACATCCTTGTCGGTGGCGGCGCGGCGCACAGCCCCGATGAGGCGCGTCAGACTCATCGGCACATCCAGATTGCCGTTGATCACATTCATCGCACTGAAGTCGGGAGCCTGCTCCCGCTCGGCGATCTCGCCCGAAAGGTCGAGGGTGAGCACCGTATTTGATTTCACCTTCTGCGCATCCTCCATAGCCGACACACCGGCCTTGCCGATGAGAGCGAATATCACGATTGCGGTGGCCACACAGAAGAGTCCGAGTGCCACCCACGCTCCGATGAAGGAGGAGAGAAAGTTCAGGAAGAATTTCTTAAGCATATTTCTGAGTAGTTAGAGTAGTTGGGGAGCCGGGAGCGGAGGGGGGGGGGATTTCCTCCCCCTCCCCCGCTGCTGCTCCATATTCGTTGCAGCCGGCAATTGGCTCAGAGACCGTCGGCTCAGAGGGAGGCTATGATAGCCTTCATCTCCTCGGCGAGTTTCTCGGCCTGCTCCATTGTGGCGGCCTCGCTGTAGATGCGGATGATCGGCTCGGTGTTGGATTTGCGCAGATGCACCCAGCTGTCGGCGAAGTCGATCTTCACACCGTCGATGTCGTTGATCTCCTCTTTGCTGAAGTGCTCTTTTGCGGCACGCAGTATGGCGTCGACATCGGTGTCGGGAGTGAGTGTTATCTTGTTTTTGGCTATCGCATATTGCGGATAACCGGCCTTGAGTTCGGTCATCTTCTTACCCGACTTGGCGAGCAGCGAGAGGAAGAGAGCCACACCTACGAGTGCGTCGCGGCCATAGTGCAGTTCGGGATAGATCACACCGCCGTTGCCTTCGCCGCCGATGATGGCGCCGGTCTCTTTCATCTTGGTCACCACATTGACCTCGCCTACGGCGGCGGCACTGTAGTCGCAGCCATGAGCGCGGGTCACGTCGCGCAGCGCGCGCGACGAACTGAGGTTCGACACCGTCGCGCCAGGTGTGTGTGCCAGCACATAATCGGCCACAGCCACCAGTGTGTATTCCTCCACAAACATCTCGCCATTCTCCATCACCAGCGCCAGACGGTCCACGTCGGGATCTACCACAATGCCGCAGTCGGCATCGGAGGTGCGCATAAGGTCGGAGATCGCCGTGAGATTCTCAGGAATCGGTTCGGGTGTATGGGCGAAGCGGCCGTTGGGCTCGCAGTTGAGTTCGATTATATTTTTCACCCCGAGTGCACGGAGCAACTGGGGGATGATGATGCCCCCCACGGAATTGACTGCATCCACAGCCACAGTGAAATTGGCCTTGGCGATTGCCTCGCGGTCCACGAGCGGCAGTGCGAGCACCATCTCGATGTGGCGCTCGTTGTAGATCTCGTTGCGGTATTCCTTACCAAGCTCCATCACATCGGCAAAAGTGAAATCCTCGGCCTCGGCAATGGCTATGACCTGTTTACCCTCGGCATCGTTGAGGAATTCGCCGCGGGCGTTGAGCAGCTTGAGGGCATTCCACTGCGTGGGGTTGTGGGATGCGGTGATGATTATACCGCCGTCGGCCTTCTCGCAGGTCACGGCTATCTCGGTGGTGGGGGTGGTGGCAAGCCCGATGTTGACCACATCGAGACCCATGGCCATCAGAGTGCCGCTTACGAGCTTGTCGACCATGCCGCCCGAGATGCGGGCATCGCGCCCCACTACGATCTTGCGGGCCTTCCCGCCGGTGGAACGCTTTATAAACTCAGCGTAGGCCGCTGTGAATTTCACGATATCTACACCGCCGAGACCCTCGCCGGAGCGTCCGCCGATGGTGCCGCGTATGCCTGAAATGGATTTGATAAGTGACATCAATATTCCGGTTTATAGTATTTTACATTTACGAGAAATGGGATACACGATGATTGCTCCTGCTGGAATGTGGAGCCGGTGAATCCCGAATATGATTTCAACACCAGGTTGACTTCGGAGTAATAGCCGAGATAGTCGAGGGGCACCTGCATACCCGTGCCGAATTGCGTGGTGGTGGGGTAGGTGGTGTTGCCGTAGAAGAGATAGGTGGAGCCCAACGGACTGTCGAGGTTGTCCATATTGCCATATGAACCGGGGTCCATCCCATTGTACATTGCCTTGATATTCTGGCGCTCGAAGCGGAAGAGCACCTTGTCGCCCACTTCGGGACGGTCGTCGGGGTCGCCCGGATCGATCACCTGCATGTAGATTGTGCCATCCTCGTCCATACGATAGTAGGGGGCATTCTTGCCGGTCTTGAATTTGCCATCTTCCGGCACCTCGACCTCCACCTCTTGCTGAGCCAAGTACCAGTTGACGGCCTTCTCCTCATCGCGCAGAAGGTCGGAATAGCTTTCGGAGTCGTCGCATGATGCCATGCCCAGAGCCAGGGCCACTGGAATCGCCAGAGCCATCAGCTTTCTCACGGGGGTATGGGTTATTGTTTTCATCTATTATTTTTGGTCGTCGTGTTGTCGTGTATATATCGGTCTATCCTTTCGGATAGGGGCTCTCTCCTCGCGTGTGGATATCTCTCTATCCTCGCAGATAGATTACTCAATCTTCTCGAGGCGTGAGGGGAGGAAGTTCTTGAAGCGGGGCAGGTATTCGAGCAGCAGCCGGCGGCACTCCTCGAGGCTGCCGTGGAATTCTGCTCCGGCGGCCTGCAGATGTCCGCCGCCGCCGAAGAGTTTGCATACTTCCGATACCGGGAAATTCTCCACACTTCGAGCCGAGATCTTGATGCAGTCCTCATCCTGGCGCAGGAAGTAGGAGGAGATCACTCCGCGCACATTGAGCGGCGTGTTGACCAGTCCTTCGGTATCGCCGCGCTCATAGTTGAAGCGTTTCAGTTCGTCGGCATCGATGGTAATCACCGCGGCGCGCATGGGTTCGATAATCTCCATCTTATTGCTTAGGGCATAGGTCTGAAGCCGCAGCGATGAGAGGGATTGGGCCATAAGCGCCTCGCGCACTATCCGGTTTTTGTCGACCCCCTTCTCGAGCAGACGCATCAGCACTTCGTAGATCTCGGGGTCGGAGCAGTTCACACTGAAATTGCGGGTGTCGGTCACGATACCGGTGCACAGACAGGTGGCGCTGTCGAGGTCGATCTCCATGTAGTAGCCCATGGCGGCGATTACGCGAAACATCAGTTCGCTGGCGCTCGACATCTCGGGGCGCGATATCGTGATGTCGCAGAAATCCGACGGCTCCTGATGATGGTCTACCATCACTTTGCGGGCTGCCGATTCAGCCACTACCGGCCCGAGCGCATCCTGACGCTTGGGATCGTTGAAGTCGCAGCATATTATCAGGTCGGCCTCGGCCACCAGTCGCCGGCAATAATCCTCATGACGGGTGAATATCGAAATCCCCTTGAAACCGGGGAGAAAACTCAGCGAACGCGGCGGCATGTCGGGCACCACTACCGTGGCCCGCTTGCCAAGGCGCTTCAATAGGTGAAACATGCCTAAGGTGCTCCCGATGGCATCACCGTCGGGGCGCACATGACAAGTCAGCACTATCTGCTCGCTCTCCTCTATCCATTGCCGAAATCTCTCGGCCGTAGCACTATTGATTATCTTCTGCATCTTCTGAATAATGTGCGGAGGCGTCCCCGGCACGGGGGCACAAATCCGATTCAACTCACAAAGGTAATGTATTATTCTCAATTTTCCGTTTTTTTTCCTTAATTTTGCAATGAATATTTCAATTTAAGAACCTCAAGCCCCTCTCCGGGGCCTAAAATAACCGTTATCATGCACTCCAAAGAGGAAAAATTAGCAGCCTTCGGCCGCATGCTCGATGTGCTCGACATTCTCCGCGTGAAATGCCCCTGGGATGCCAAGCAGACCAATGAATCTCTGCGCCCCAATACTATCGAAGAGACCTTCGAACTCGCCGAGGCCCTCAGCGCCGGTGATACCGACAATATCCGCAAGGAGCTGGGCGATGTGCTGCTGCATATCGCTTTCTATTCGAAAATCGGCTCGGAGAAGGGACAATTCGATATCGCGGATGTGTGCAATTCCCTTACCGATAAGTTGATCTTCCGTCATCCCCACGTGTTTGGCGATGTGAAGGTCGACAATACCGATCAGGTGCTCGAAAACTGGGAACAGATCAAGCTCCGCGAGAAGGGTGGCAATAAGACGGTGCTCGGTGGGGTGCCGAAGGCACTCCCGGCTCTCATCAAGGCCAACCGAATCCAGGAGAAGGTGCGCAATGTGGGCTTCGACTGGGAGCAACCTGCGCAGGTATGGGATAAGGTGGCCGAGGAGATCGCGGAAGTCAAGGCTGAGATAGAGCGTGACGATAAGGATGCGATAGAGGCTGAATTCGGCGACCTGCTCTTCGCCGTGGTCAATGCAGCCCGTCTATATGGCGTAAACCCCGAAAACGCACTCGAACGCACCAACCGCAAATTCATCGACCGCTTCAACTATCTCGAGCAGGCCTGCAAAGAGCGCGGCCTCGACCTCAAGTCCATGTCGCTCGCCGAGATGGATCTGATCTGGGAGGAGGCCAAGGAGAAACTCCGTAAAAAGTAATCCGGCATCATCACCTATCATACCCTCCCCTACCCGACTCTAATTACACTACACACCTATGATTCTCTGCATCACCGAGAAACCGAGCGTAGCCGCCGACATAGCCAAGATTCTCCAGGCCAACACGCGCTGCGAGGGATTCTACGAAGGCAATGGCTATTGCGTCACATGGACCTTCGGCCACCTCTGCACCCTCAAGGAACCCCACGACTACTCCCCCTATTGGAAAAGCTGGTCGCTGAGTTTCCTGCCGATGCTCCCGCCTCGGTTTGGCATCAAACTGATCAATCAGGAAAGTATCATACGCCAATTCCATGTCATAGAGTCGCTTATCACTCAGGCCTCTGAGATTATCAACTGCGGCGACGCCGGCCAGGAGGGTGAACTCATACAGCGCTGGGTGATGCAGAAGGCAAATTGCAATATCCCGGTGAAACGCCTCTGGATATCATCGCTCACCGACGATGCCATCCGCGAGGGATTCAAAAACCTGCGCCCCGATACCGAATTGCGGTCGCTCTACGAGGCCGGTCTCTGCCGCGCCATAGGTGACTGGATACTGGGTATGAATGCCACTCGCCTCTATACTCTGAAGTATGCCCGCAACCGGCAGGTGCTCTCCGTGGGACGCGTGCAGACCCCCACACTCGCACTCGTAGTGAAGCGACAGCGTGAGATCGAGAACTTCATACCCAAAGACACCTGGGAACTGAAGACTCTCTACCGCAATGTCACCTTCACTGCCCAAGGCAAACCCTTCGACAAAGAGGAGAAGGGGCTCCGGCTGATAGAGCAACTGAAGGAGTTCCCATTCACCGTCACCGATTTCTCACGCAAAAAGGGGAGCGAAGCACCCCCCCGACTCTACGACCTCACCTCACTGCAGGTGGATTGCAACAAAAAACTCGGCATCGGCGTCGATGACTCACTCAAAATCATCCAGAGCCTCTATGAGAAGAAGGTGTCGACCTATCCGCGTGTCGACACCACCTACCTCACCGACGACATCTATCCCAAGTGCGGTCCGACACTACTCAGCCTCACCCAATATGCCGACCTCGTGGAGCCCCTCAAAGGGAGGGCGCTGCGCAAGACCAAAAAAGTCTTCGACAACTCCAAAGTGACCGACCACCACGCCATCATCCCCACCGGCCAACCCCTCCCCTCCAACCTCACCGACCTCGAGCGCCGGGTATTCGACCTGATAGCACGCCGATTTATCAGCGTGTTCTATCCCGATTGCACCTACGAGCAGACCACCGTAATGGGCGAGGTCGACAAGACCCGCTTCAAAGCCACCGGCCGTGTGATCCTCGACCAAGGCTGGAAAGCCGTCTACGCCCGCGACCGTCAGGAAGATGCCTCGGATGATGAGACAAAAGAGAACGCCGCCCCCGAGACCGATGCCCAGGAGATGCCCGCATTCACCAAAGGAGAATCCGGACCTCACACCCCGCGCCTCAACAAAAAGACCTCCCAACCCCCGAAATACTACACCGAAGGCACCCTGCTCAAAGCCATGGAGACAGCCGGATCACAAGTAGAAGATGAAGACCTGCGCGAAGCCCTCAAAGCCAACGGCATAGGCCGCCCCTCCACACGCGCCGCCATCATCGAGACCCTCTACCGCCGAGGCTACATCGAAAGGCAACGCAAATCAATCCGCGCCACCGAAGCCGGCACCGCCCTAATCGACACCATCAAAGTCGACCTCCTGAAAAGCGCCGAACTCACCGGCATCTGGGAAAACCGCCTCCGCCTGATAGAGCGCGAACAATACTCCCCCCAAGAATTCCTCGACCAACTAAAACAAATGATCCGCGAAATCACCACCCAAGTCCTCTCCGACACCTCCCAAACCACCATCCAACCCAAATAACCGCCCCTCCCCGCCCTGTCTGACCAGTCCGACCTGACCGCCCCTGTCACTAAAAACCAACTAACGCTGACAACGAGCTTACGCTTTTAGAAAACGGTGGGC
>JAIDKG010000053.1 GCA_029051525.1 Muribaculaceae bacterium | reverse complement strand
TCGGGGCAGTATGGCGTCAGTGGGCGGGGGGGGAGGAGCGGTGACTGCTCATCAGTCGCGGCATGCCGACTTGAAGGCGCAGAATTGGCATCCGTCGGCAGAATAGGTGCCGCAGAATGGTTTGGTGCTGTCGAAGATTTCGCCAAGCATTGCATCCACCTCGCGCGTAAATGCTTCATGGAGCGGGATTTCATGGTCGGCGAGAGGTTGGTCGTGCCATTCAATCCATTCATTGCCGATGCGTGGGACGGCCTTCTTTCTCTGTGCGTTGTCATACTTCTTATGAATCGATGACACGGGATAGATTACGGTTTTCACGCTTAGCGGTTCACGGCCATCGATGGCACGATGCCGGTTGAGGAGGTCGGCGTAAAGCTGGAGTTGGAAGAAATGATCCGACAGACTTGAGCCATCGAAAATAGCTTTCAGGTTGGGAGCATCGAGATGTGAGCTGCCTGTCTTGTAGTCTACGATCCGCACCTGATTGGGGGCGGTGCATTGAGCATCATCGATACGGTCGATAGCGTAGGTCATATTCACCTTGCGGCCATCGGGCATCTCGTATTGGATGGTGCCTTTCACCTCGCAGCCATAGAGCCGGAAAGGAGTGAGGGTCATATCATGGCGCAGCACATTGATGATGTGGCGCACCGCCACTGATGCGATAATCTCCGTGTCGGGCTGCAGCGGGCGCCCCATCTCCTCGGCTGGGAGATGATAGTAGTCGCTGTTGATGAGGCGGTGCACGATGCGCAGAATCGCATCCTTGTCGGCTATCAGGCTTTTCAGGAGCTCATCGGTGATCAGGATGGGCTTATCGAGCCATCGCTCCCGCATGGCGGAATCGGGGATAAGCAACTCTTCGAGAGTCTTGTGAATAATATTGCCATAGGTTATGGAGTCGACGGCATCCATCGGAGCCGGGTCGTCGCGCAGGCGCTCGATGATCTGCAGATAGAACTTCAGCGGGCACTGGATATAGCGCTTGAGTGTGGAAGCCGAGAAATTCTTCTGTTTCTCATCGCCGGTGGCCTGACGCAGATAGCGCCCGAGAATCTCCATCATCTGCGGAGTCTTCTCTACGGTATGGGTGGGCGCCACACTCGACTTCAGTGCGAACTTATACTCGGTGTGGATCACCTGTTGGCGGGCATAGATATGGTCGAGTTGATGAAGATATCGCGACGGACCTCCGGTGAGTCCCGAGGTGCGGTTGTCGTAGATCAGAGTCACACTACGGGCGCGGCTCATCATTCGATAGAAATAATATGCAAACAGGCTCTCCGCATAGTTGACCGGAGGAAGCCCGTAGCCCCGGCGCAGCACATTAGGCAGGAAAGATCGTTGGCGTGAGCGCTTGGGGATAGTCTTGTCGTTGACGGCCACGACCACGAGATGTTCGAAATCGAGCGCGCGGGTCTCAAGCATACCCATTATCTGAAGACCTCGAAGAGGCTCGCCCTCAAATGCCACAATCTCCCCCTGTAGCAATCGGTAGGCTTCGGCCAGGGTGCCGGCCATGCTGAGGCGCACGCCATACTCCTCGATAGTATCGTCGAGGCGTGCCAGTGCATCGCGCCAGGCAGTGACATTTGCAATCTCCATATTGCCATTGAGGGGAAGCGATTGACTCTTTCGGCGGCTTACGAGTGTGTCCTCGATCATGGCCAAAGCGTCGTCGAGGTATTTGATCACCTCTGCGGGGGTGGAATCGGCGCTTAATGGCGAGAGGAGGCGCTTGGCCTTATCGCCGAGGCGCTCCAGGTCGGAGTCCCGTACCACTGAGATGTGGTGGCGCTCGAAAAATGTGACAAACTCCATAATGCGCGAAGTGCCGATGATGGCGTGGGCATAGGGGTGGCCCAGGAGATTGCGCACCTCCTCGAATGCGTAGCCCTGATATGAGGAGGCATCGCGGCGCATGAGTTGCATGCGTCGCAGCAGCACTAAGAAAGATGTGACCGAGGTGAGCTTGAGCGGATATCCCATTGTGAGGTTGGCATCACCAAGCGAATCAGGGAGTGAATATAGCAGCGGGAGAAGGAGCGACTCATCAGGGAGTACCATCGCCACGCGGGCATCATCGAAAGGCTCGGAGCCGGTATTCTTACGGAGGTCGGCGATGATTTCGGCTGCAATCTTGACCTGCATCACCTTCGAGGGTGATGCCACGGTTCGGATTTCGGCAGGCAGAGAATCGGTTTGGGAGAGTCGGAGGTATGGAGCCACCCATTCCGGAGCCGGGAAATCGCGACTGTTGATAGCCACGAAGCGGCCTGCGGAATTGCGACGGTCGGCCAATATAGGTCCTGTGGCGTCCCAGATAAAATCGGCCAGAGTATCGTCGGGGTCGAGGGGAGAGGGATTTGTCTGAAGGAGGTTGAAGAGTCGGCGCTCCGACATAGAGAGGGCATTGAAGCCTATCATCACCATCTTGCGGTAAGGGAGCAGGCGGCCGACACACTGCGCCCCTTGGGCAGTGGCCTCCTCGAGGTGTTGCACGGCCAGACGGTAGGCTCCTCCCGAGGTGGTGAGTCCCTTCTCGGCCAGAGCGGCATGGAAACGCTCATATAGAGGAGAGAGCACCTTCCAGAGGTGGATGAATCGCGAGCGAGGGGTGTCGGCGGTCTTGGCATCATCGGGCGATGATTCAAACTCGGCATATTGAGAGCCGAATTCGAGCCAGAACTTATCATCATCATATTGCTTGCTGACGCGATACCCGAAGTATTCCTCCATCAGATCTCTCTGATCAGGAGTGAGGAAGGTAGAAGCGATCGATCGGAAATCGAAAAGGTTTTTGAAAAGAGCATCGGCCGGAGCCAGATGTATATCCACCTCATTGAAATCGCTGAGCACTGTCTCGCCCCAACGGCGGAATGAATCGAAACTCAGGTACTCATCGCGCCCCTCGGCGGTGAGATGCGGACTCACAATCTCGCAGTAGCACTTATGGAGCAGGAAGAGAGTGTCGAGTCGGGTATTGACCACACGACCCGACAGCGAGGCTGTGAGATCCGAGATAGTGGTCACGGTAGGAGCGAAATGAAGGTCGGGGGTGAGATCCTGAAGGAATTTGAGAAAGAAGGTGCCGGCGCGTTTGTTGGGAAACACGAAGCAAACCTCGGCCATACGGGACGGATCGGGGAAACGGTCGGCATAAGCCTTGGCTATGGATTTCAGAAAGGGTATCATCGGCATGAATATTTTCAGATGTCGTGGGGAAGAGGAGGAATTGCAAATTTGGAAAAAATTCGCATGTGAGCAAAGAGTGCAAGTCGGCCGCAGGCCGGTGCACGGTGCCGCAGGCACTTTGACTCACTGCAAAATTAGTAAAAATATTTTGGAATGTAGGTGTGGAGAGTGGGTAATGGAGTAGAAATGCACGGAAGTGAGTGAAAATGAAAGGAAATGAAAGGGAATGATTTGGCAGAATGGAGAAAAATGCGTAATTTTGCGGTGCGGAATGAATTTCCGCCCCGTGTGATGGGAATTGCCTCGGAATTGATCTGCATATGCGGAGCGAGATGAGGCGAATTTGAGTAACACAACAAATACCAAACTAAAAGAATGAAAACTTTTGATCTTAAGGCTGCCCCCCGTCAGGAAGTGGGCAAAAAGTCAGTGAAGGCTCTCCGCAAGGAGGGTAAAATCCCCGCAGTGCTCAATGGTGGCAAAATCGTAGAACTCCCCTACACAGGCGAACTGAAAGAGGGAGAGAAGGTAGTGGCTATCGATGAGAAGCGTGGTCTGATCACCACCGATATCGTAGTGGCAGCCGAGGATGTGCGCAAGCTTATCTACTCGCCCGATATCTTCGAGATCAACCTCGAGGTGAATGGTGAGAACCGCAAGGCAGTGCTCAAGGATCTTCAGTTCCAGCCGGTAAAGGACGATGTGCTCCACATCGACTTCCTCGAGGTATTCCCCGAGAAGCCCATCGTGATGGAGGTGCCCGTGCAGATTGAGGGTCACGCCGAGGGTGTGAAAGCCGGTGGTAAGCTCACACTCAGCATGCGTAAGCTGAAAGTGAAAGCTGTCTACACTGAGATTCCCGAGCGTCTGGTAGTGAATGTCGACAACCTTGGTCTCGGCAAGTCAATGGCCGTGGGCGACCTCCACTTCGAGGGCCTCGAGCTGATGAATGCCAAGAACGCAGTGGTATGCGCTGTGCAGCTCACTCGTGCCGCACGTGGTGCCGCAGCGAAGGCCAACCAGTAATCGGCCACATCCTGACCGTAGCGACTTATATGGAGGCATCCGGGGAAATGAATCCGCCGGGTGCCTTCATTATGTAAGAGCGCGTTCCTACTTCGACTCGCAAAATCCGCTCAAAAATCGCCGCCCCTACGGCCCCGAAATTTTAAGGAACGCGCTCTAATATCGTGAATGTTACAATCCTGATTTGGAAATGGGACTACTGGATTTTCTGAAGAGGGGAATAGGAAAAGCTGATCACAGCAAAGCGATAAAAGATCCCGACATGAAAAGATATCTGATAGTGGGGCTCGGAAATATCGGCCCTGAATATGTAGGCACACGCCATAATATCGGTTTTATGGTGGCCGACCGACTTGTGGCCGGTTGTGGAGGCTCATTCACATCGTGTCGTTATGGCGACATGGCAAAGGTGAAGGTGAAGAACTGTGAGCTGCTCGTGCTCAAGCCATCCACATTTATGAACTTGAGCGGAGTGGCGGTGCGCTACTGGATGAATAAAGAGAAACTTCCACTTGAGAATCTTCTGGTGATAGTCGACGACCTTGCCCTCTCGTTCGGGGCGATACGTATGCGCAGCGGCGGGTCGGATGCCGGTCACAACGGACTGAAGAATATCGCCTCCGAACTTGGGACACAGAAATATGCGCGTCTGCGTTTCGGAATCGGCGATGACTTTCCGCGTGGCGGCCAGGTGGATTATGTGCTCTCTGAGTTTCCTAAGGAGGAGCGCGAACAGTTGCCGGCCCGCGAAGAAGTGGCCGCAGAGGCTATAAAAGCTTTTGCGTTGAGTGGAATCGGATTTGCCATGACTCACTTTAACAACAAGTAGTGTTAACAAGTGTTAACATACTTGTATATATCTTATAAAACAAGTAATTTTGCAAATACGAAAAAACTCAATTGACATACCACTTAACAAGACGTGTTAAGACGAGGTGCACAAGCGCGGCACCGGACTACATCAGAACCGCTGACAATAATCCGATCCACACTACCTCAATATGATATGCAAGCGACCGCCCCGGGCGATAACGAATCGCAAGGGACGCATAATTTTTCAGGCAAAACTAACTAAATTATAACTTAAAATTTATTACCTATCGTAATGAAAAAGATTTACTCTTGCATGCTGGCCATGGCGATGACTGCCTTGGCAGCCAATGCTACCGACTACTATCTGATCGGTGGCTTCAACGGATGGGCACTTGCCGATGCGAAATGTCTCTTTACAGAGGCTGGCAACGGAGTCTATGAGCTTGACTATGAAGGTACTCTTTCATCAGGCTTCAAAATCAACGATGGCACATGGGCTAATCCTGACGCAAACTTCGGAGGTTCCTCAGTGCTGACTCTCGGTGAGACATACTCACTTGAGGTAGGTGGTTCATCAGAAAACATCACTTTGACTGAGAATGTGAAGAATCCTCACCTCGTGTTTAATCCCGCAGAAAAGACTTTGGTCGTAACAGGTAAGGCATCGGCAGCAGAATATGTATATATGCTGCATGGCAACTGGGATGGCGGCACAGCGTGGACCGACCTGAAACTTACCGAGTCTAACGGCAACTGGACTGCTACAGGCGTGACTGTAGAAGAGTGCAATTTCGGCATCAAAAAGGCAGACAAGGGCACAGGCGCTCAGGTAGACTGGATTGCATCGGCCGATGCAGCTGATGTGACAGTAGGTCAGGCTATGGCCTGCGTGGTAAATGGCTCGAACTTCGCTCTTGCTGCAGGCAACTATGACTTTGCTTTCGATGCAGAGGCAATGACTCTGACAGTCAGCGTGGCCGGCCAGGGTGGTGGTGAAGATCCCGATCCCGTGCCCGCCAACACATGGAATGTGCATGGCTCTATCTTCGGTGGAACCGGCTGGACCAGCAAAGTGATGACTCTTACCAATGGCAAGTGGGTGCTCGCTGATGTTGAGGTGCTCGCTGGTGATTTCGGTCTGCGTGAGCTTGACAAAGCTGGCGAGCAGATCACTTGGGCTGCTTCGACCGGTGATGGTGTCGTAGTGCTCGATGAGGCTATGGCAGTAGGTACAGTTGGCGTAAAGAACTTCTCGATCAAGGCCGGTACCTATACCTTCACATTCGATCCCGCTGCCATGACACTCTTCGTGACCGGCAAAGTGGGTGAGGAAGTAGAGGATGTCCTCACTTATTACATCAAGGGCGACATCTTCGGTGATCCCCTGTGGAGCTCAGAGGCAATGACTGAGGGTGCCGGTGGCAACTGGACTCTCTCCAAGGAGGTGACAGTAGACGGTCAGTTTGGTGTGATGGCCTCCAATCAGTTCGGTCAGCAGCGTGCATGGTATGCTGCCGCTGAGGCCGACGTTGCGATTAGCCTTGGCACTGCGTATACTCTGATTGAGAATGGCAGCAACATGTCGCTCGGTAAGGGTAACTACACATTCACATTCAACCCCGAGACTCTCGTGCTCACAGTGACTGCCAACAGCGTTGATGGTGTGGCTGAAATCGGTGTTGCCGAGGGTGAGGCCGAATACTTCAACCTGCAGGGTGCACGCGTGGAAAATCCTGCTGCCGGCATCTACGTGAAGGTGCTCAATGGCAAGGCTACCAAGGTGGTTGTGAAGTAATACAACTCAAATAGAGATACCCCTCCCCGACAATGATGGGGGAGACTTCCCGAATAGAAGCGGGGATGCATTCCGATTGCGGAGCGCATCCCCGCTTTTTATACAGTCAGAGCTTATACAGTCAGAGGGCATCCCTTAGAGCGCGTTCCTTAAAATTTCGGGGTTTTGGAGCTGTTTTAGGCACTTTTCAGTGCTGAAAGGGGGGATAATTCATCCTTTTTTTGTATTTTTGTGGGTTGAATGCGGTAGTGCGCCCCGACATCTCATGTGGAGGTAGGGCGGAGGCACTGCCTCCATAACATCTACGATATTATCCCACAAATGAAGAATATAAGAAACTTCTGCATCATCGCCCATATCGACCATGGTAAATCCACGCTGGCCGACCGCCTGCTGGAATACACCAACACTGTGGCAGCCAAAGATATGGAGGCGCAGGTGCTCGACGACATGGACCTCGAGCGCGAACGAGGCATCACCATCAAATCCCATGCCATTCAGATGAATTACCGTCAGGATGGTCAAGACTATGTGCTGAATCTTATCGACACTCCGGGACACGTGGACTTCTCCTATGAAGTGTCGCGATCGATAGCCGCCTGTGAGGGCGCGCTGCTGATTGTGGATGCCACTCAGGGTATTCAGGCGCAGACCATCTCCAATCTCTATATGGCCATCGACAATAATCTGGAGATTATACCGGTAATCAACAAGTGTGATCTCGAATCGGCCAATCCTGATGAGGTGGAGGATCAGATTGTAGACCTTCTGGGTTGTGACCGCTCCGAGATAATCCGCGCATCGGGCAAGACCGGTATGGGTGTGGATGAGATACTTCGTGCCATAGTGGAGCGTGTGCCGGTGCCGAAAGGTGATCCCGAGGCTCCGCTGCAGGCGCTGATCTTCGACTCGGTATTCAATCCCTTCAGAGGTATCATAGCCTACTTTAAAGTGCTCAACGGCACTATGAAGACCGATGACTTTGTGAAATTCGTGGCCACCGGTAAGGAATACCATGCCGACGAGGTGGGTGTGCTCAAACTCGACATGATGCCGCAGAAGGAGATTTCGGCCGGCAATGTGGGCTACATCATATCCGGTATCAAGACTTCGAAAGAGGTGAAGGTGGGTGATACGATTACACATGTGGCGCGCCCCTGCGAGAATGCCATCGCCGGATTTGAGGAGGTGAAGCCGATGGTATTTGCCGGGGTATATCCGATTGATGCGGAGGATTTCGAAAATCTTCGTGCATCGCTCGAGAAACTTCAGCTCAACGACGCATCGCTCACATTCCAGCCTGAATCATCGGCTGCGCTCGGTTTCGGTTTCCGTTGCGGCTTCCTCGGATTGCTGCACATGGAGATTGTGCAGGAGCGTCTGAGTCGTGAATTCGGTATGGAGGTAATCACCACGGTGCCCAACGTGAGCTACCTCGTGTTTGATAAGAAAGGCAATGACCCCATTGAGGTGCACAATCCCTCCGGGCTGCCTGAAATCACACTTATTGATCATATCGAAGAGCCCTATATCCGCTCCACTATAATCACTCAGGCAGATTACATCGGTCCGATTATGACGCTTTGTCTCGGCAAGCGAGGCGAACTCGTGAAGCAGGAATATATCTCAGGGAATCGAATGGAGCTTACGTTCGATCTGCCGCTGGGAGAGATAGTGATTGATTTCTACGACAAATTGAAATCCATCTCCAAAGGCTATGCCTCGTTCGACTATCATCTCAACGGATTCCGAGAGTCGAAACTTGTGAAACTCGATATTCTGCTCAACGGCGAGAGTGTCGATGCCCTCTCCACTCTGACGCATGCCGACAATGCAGTGCGCTTTGGTCGCCGCATGTGTGAGAAACTTAAAGAGCTCATACCGCGCCAGCAGTTTGATATTGCAATCCAGGCAGCCATCGGCGCCAAGATTATAGCTCGAGAGACGATTAAGGCCGTGCGCAAAGATGTGACCGCTAAATGTTATGGCGGCGATATCTCCCGAAAGCGAAAGCTCCTCGAGAAGCAGAAGCAGGGTAAGAAGCGCATGAAGCAGATAGGCAGCGTGGAGGTGCCGCAGAAGGCATTCCTGGCCGTGCTCAAGCTCGATTAGCCCAATTCTCATAAGTGGCTGATTTGAATCGATAAGACACAAACTATAATTCTACAAAAGTAAACTATGTCAGAAGTGATGTATACAGCGCGTAAGACGCTGAAGAATCTTGCCAGCGGCGGCAATATGCTGATGGTGGCCACAGTGCTGGCCCTCATTGCGGTGAATCTGCCGTTGACGCATGATTTCTACACATGGCTATGGACCAATGAGGTGCGCCTTCAGATAGGTGATTTCAATCTCTTCTCCCATCTGGGGCATCCCATGTCGCTGGCGGCATTTATCAATGATGCGCTGATGGCGATATTCTTCTTCAGTGTGGGTCTGGAGATCAAGCGCGAAGTGCTGGTGGGTGAGTTGAGCTCATTCCGCAAGGCGCTGCTCCCTATCATCGGCGCTTGCGGCGGTATGATTGTGCCGGTGGTAATCTATTACTTCCTCTCGCAGGGTACCGACTATCAGGGAGGCATGGCTATTCCAATGGCCACCGATATCGCATTCTCACTCGGTGTGCTCTCCATGCTGGGTAAACGTGTGCCCATCGGACTGAAGATATTCCTCACCACTCTGGCGGTGGTAGATGATATAGGGGGTATCCTTGTGATTGCGATATTCTATACATCCGAGATCAACTTCACTATGCTCATTGCGGCGGCCGCCATACTTGCCTTCCTGGCTCTGGGAGGCGCTCTGATGAAGATACAGTCGAAGATGTTCTATATAATTTTCGGTGCGGCTGTATGGTTCCTCTTCCTCAACGCCGGTATCCATCCCACAATCGCCGGTGTGCTGGTGGCATTCTGCATTCCTGCGGTGCCTGTGCATGCACCGGCCGGATTTATCAAGACTATCCGAGAGAATATAGGTCACTTTGCCAAGGAGGATGATGATGTGCTGGAAAGCCGCTCCATCCTGAGCCATGCCCAGATGGACTGGCTGAAACGCATCGAGTCGGCATCGGATAAGGTGATTTCCCCTCTGCAGGACCTTGAAGACTCACTGCATCCTCTCGTCAACTACCTTATTCTTCCGCTCTTTGCATTTGCCAATGCCGGCATATGGTTCAATGGTATGGCACTTTCGGATGCATATGCCGGAGTGAGTCTGGCCATCATCTGCGGTCTGGTGCTCGGTAAATTTCTCGGCATCTTCACCTTCTCGTGGATATTTATCAAGAGTAAGGTTGTGCCCATGCCCGAGGGTGGCAACTGGCCCAGAATGGCTGCCGTGTCGATGCTCGGCGGTATCGGTTTCACAGTGTCGATATTCATAGCCACTCTCAGTTTCCCCGAGGGGTCGAAGTTGCTCAATGATGCCAAGCTCGGCATTCTGCTCGGCTCGATCATAGCCGGCATACTCGGCTACTTCATGCTTCGGGCCACACTGCCCAAAGAGGCGCAAGACCAGGGTGATTGACCCATCGCACTACACTCATGCAGAAAGATATGAAACCAACCTTCAGCAGTATAGTCGGAGCAATCGCCCTTGGGGCGGTTGCTCTGACCTGTTTTGACGCACAAGCCGATCTCCCCGAGAGTGTGCGCGAACTTATAGAGAGCGGCGATTTCGACGAGGCCATCCGCATGGCCGAAGAGGGACTGGCCGAAGCCCCGGAGGGGAAGGGGAGCGGTGTGTATTATCAGGTGCTCGGTGAGGCGCAGTATTATGCTCCCGGTCATCGGCGAGAGTCGGCACTCAATTTCACCGAGGCGCGTCAGCGCGGAGTGAGTGAGGCCTCCCTATTCTTAGGGCGTCTGGCCATGCTCGACTTCAACTTCGGAGAGGCGCAGCGCCTTTTTGGGGAGTATGCCAATGCGCAACGCAAGGCTAAGCGTCAGCTCGACCCCGATCTGGCCTACGACCAGGCCGATGCCGCCGAGGGGGCGCGCCAATTCGAGCGGATGCAGGATATAGTGGTAATCGACGCCGTGAAAGTGCCGCGCCAGGATTTCTTCAAGCATTTGCGTCTGCCGCTCTCGGCCGGACGTGTGGTGGATATAGAAGAGCTCTCGCTTCCGGCCGATGGCCGCGAACGTGGGAGGGCGGCATATGTGAGCGAAAGCGGCGACCTGATGATGTGGACCGAGATGAATGATTCCACCGGGATGCTATCGCTCGTGGAGGCCACGCGACTGATGGATGGATCGTTGTCGGCACCTCAGTATGCCCCCGACTGGCTCGGGCAGGAGGGCGATGTGATCAATCCCTTCCTTTCGGCCGATGGCACCACGCTCTATTTCGCAGCCAATGGTGATAATTCAGTGGGTGGCTACGACATATTTCTTGCTACCCGCGATCCGCAGACCGGAGAATATCTACAGCCCGTGAATGCCGGTATACCCTTCAACTCAGCCGCCGATGAATATGTGATGGCTATCGACGAGGAGAATGGTGTGGGATGGTGGGCTACCGATCGCCATTATCTCACCGACGGGAAGGTGACCCTATATGTGTATATACTACCCGAAGAGCGGCGCACCCTCAATGCAGACGATGAAGAGAAGCGACTTCGCGCGCGCCTCGACGACATACGCCTCACATGGGTGCCACCTGCAGTCGCCGGGACAGATGATGACGAAGAAGAGGATGACGACGATAGCGATGGCAGCGATGCATCATCCGATCATCCCGCCGAGAGTGAGGATCCCGCAGTGCTTGCCCGGCGTTATAACGCTCTGGCGGCCGAGATCCGCAAGATTCAACCCGGTCAGAAGCCCCGCCGCCATGACTGCACCATACCGATAGGGCAGGGACGCTACATATATTCAGCCGAAGAGGTAAGCACTCCGGAGCAGCGGCAGATTGTGCAGGATTATATCGCTGCCGAGAAGAGATGTAGGGAAGATGAGAAGCGTCTGTCAGAGATGAGGCGCGACTACGCCCGCCAGTCAAGCCGTGCTCTTTCGGGCGAGATATCCGCGCTCGAAGAGGGTGTGGAGAAGCAGCGGAAGCAGATCACCGAGCTACTTTCCAACCTGTATCGGCTGCTCGGAGCCAGATGAAATCCGGCTCAGATGGAGGCTTCGAGCATGTAGGGAAGTGGGCTTACATAGAGAGGCGCCATAACGAATATGTAGAGATTATTGGAGTTAATATGGAATAATAAAACCCTTTATAGGAGGCATAAATAGGCCGTGCTGCGAATGCATGGCCTATTTATTTTGGTGATAAGAGGATTTAAATAGCGATTTTTTATTAATTTTGCAATGAATTGCGCGTAGACCGTACGGGCGCCTGTTAAGGTGACCGGCGGCTGCATCGGAGATGGCTGGCTAATGCGGCGCGAGGTTCAAAAAGAATCACAACAAGTAACAACAGAATAAATACCACATATCGACATGAGTTTGAATATCATTGTATTGGCAAAACAGGTGCCCGATACACGCAACGTCGGTAAGGATGCGATGAAAGAGGATGGCACAGTGAATCGTGCTGCGCTTCCTGCGATTTTCAATCCTGAAGACCTCAATGCGCTGGAGCAGGCCCTGAAGTTGAAAGATATGTATCCCGGCTCAAAGGTGACTCTTCTCACAATGGGTCCCGCACGTGCCGCGGAGATTATCCGCGAGGGTCTGTACCGTGGCGCCGATGGCGGCGTGGTGCTGTCTGACCGCGCCTTTGCAGGTAGCGATACACTGGCCACCAGCTATGCGCTGAGTGCGGCAGTGAAGAAAATCGGCGGCTTCGACATGATCATCGGTGGCCGTCAGGCTATCGACGGCGACACGGCCCAGGTGGGACCGCAGGTTGCTGAGAAGCTTGGTCTGCCTCAGGTGACATATGCCGAGGAGATCATCAAGGCTGAGAATGGCAAGGTGACTGTGAAGCGCCGTATCGAATCGGGAGTGGAGACAGTAGAGGCTCCCTATCCTCTGGTGGTGACTGTGAATGGTTCGGCCGATGAGTGCCGTCCGCGCAATGCCAAGGCAGTGATGAAATACAAGCGTGCGGCTGTGCCCAGCGAGGTGGCGGCCGATGCCGACAAGAAAGCATATGTAGAGAGTCATCCCTATCTGCAGATAGGGGAGTGGGACACCAAGACTGTAGATGCCGATCTGGCACAGTGCGGTCTGTCGGGGTCGCCGACCAAAGTTAAGAGCATCCAGAATGTGGTGTTCACAGCCAAAGAGGCACGCACTGTAGAGAATACCGATGCAGCCCTCGAGGATCTGATTGTAGAACTGATCGCCAACCACACCATCGGCTGATAGCGGCAGGTGTAAACAGAGAAGAAAAGAAATGTCAGACAAGAACAATCTTATCGTATATTGCGAATATGAAGACGGCAAAGTGGCCGATGTGAGCCTTGAGCTCCTCACCAAGGGCCGTCAGCTGGCCGACAAACTCGGCATCAAGCTCGAAGCTGTGGTGGCCGGTGATAATCTGAAGGATATCGAGAAGCAGATTTTCCCCTATGGAGTGGATACAGTCTATAAGGTGGAAGACAAGCGTCTCTATCCCTACACTTCGCTTCCCCACTCATCGATTCTGATCAATCTCTTCAAGGAGATTGAGCCGCGTATCGCCTTCATGGGAGCCACTTCGATTGGCCGTGACCTGGGTCCGCGTGTGAGCTCGGCTCTGCACAGCGGTCTTACAGCCGACTGCACATCGCTCGAGATCGGTGACTATACCGATGCCAAGACCGGCCAGGAGTATAAAGATCTGCTCTATCAGATCCGTCCGGCGTTCGGAGGCAACATTGTGGCCACTATCGTAAACCCCGACTGCCGCCCGCAGATGGCCACCGTGCGCGAGGGTGTGATGAAGAAAGAGGTGCGCGACAGCAACTACACCGGCAAAGTGGTGGATCTCGAGGCCTCAAAATATACTGATCCCACCGACTTTGTGGTGAATATCATCGAGCGTCATGTCGAGAAATCGAAGGTCAACCTGAAGGGTAGCCCGATTATTGTGGCCGGCGGCTATGGTGTGGGCAGCAAGGAGAACTTCGAACTGCTTCAGAAGCTTGCCGACACTCTGGGTGGCGAGCTTGGTGCGAGCCGTGCGGCTGTGGATGCCGGATGGATTGACCACGACCGTCAGATCGGTCAGACTGGCGTGACAGTGCGTCCGAAGCTCTACATCGCCTGCGGTATCTCAGGTCAGATCCAGCACATCGCCGGCATGCAGGACTCATCGCTGATTATCTCGATCAATAGCGATCCCGAGGCTCCGATCAATACAATCGCCGATATCGTGATCACCGGCAAGATGGAAGATGTAGTGCCGAAGCTGATCAAATTTTACAAAAAGAACTCCAAGTAGCATATAGACAAAAATGGCTAATTTCTATACCGACAATCCGGCCCTGAAGCTCTATCTCACCCATCCGATGATGGAGAAGATTGTGGCTCTTAAAGAGCGCGACTTCGCTGAGGCCGACAAATATGACTACGCCCCCCACAATTACGAGGATGCCATCGACAACTATGACCGTGTGCTCGAGATTGTAGGCGATATCTGCGGCAATATCGTGGCCGAGAACGCCGAGGATGTAGACCACAACGGTCCGCGCGTGGAGAATTCCCGCGTGATTTATGCCGAGGGCACACAGAAGAATCTCGAGGCTACCCGCAAGGCCGGCCTGATGGGCATGGCCATGCCTCGCCGTCTGGGCGGCCTGAACTTCCCGATCACACCCTATATCATGGCTGCTGATATCGTGAGCCGCGCAGATGCCGGTTTCGAGAATCTGTGGGGTCTGCAGGATTGTGCCGAGACTATTTATGAATTTGCCGATGAGGATCAGAAAGCCCGTTACATACCGCGTGTGTGTGCAGGCGAGACTATGTCGATGGACCTCACCGAGCCCGATGCCGGCTCCGACCTGCAGAGCGTGATGCTCAAGGCCACTCAGAAGGAGGATGGCTCATGGGTGCTCAATGGAGTGAAGCGCTTCATCACCAATGGCGATGCCGACATTCATCTGGTGCTGGCTCGCTCGGAAGAGGGTTCGCACGATGGCCGCGGTCTGTCGATGTTTATCTACGACAAGCGCAAAGGAGGCGTGAATGTGCGCCGCATCGAGAATAAGATGGGTATCAAGGGTAGCCCGACATGTGAGCTCACCTATAAGGATGCCCCGGCTGAGCTGGTGGGTTCGCGCCGTCTGGGTCTGATCAAGTATGTGATGGCTCTGATGAATGGTGCCCGTCTGGGTATCGCCGCGCAGAGCGTGGGTCTGAGCGAGATTGCTTATCGTGAGGCTTTGGAGTATGCCAAGGACCGCAAGCAGTTTGGCAAGGCCATCATCGAATTCCCCGCAGTGTCGGAGATGATTTCGATTATGAAGGCCAAGCTCGATGCAAGCCGCACGCTGCTCTATGCCTGCGCCCGCTTTGTGGATATGTACAAGATCTACGACGACATCGCCAAAGAGCGCAAACTCACCGATGAGGAGAAGAAAGAGGCCAAGTATTACAGCAAACTGGCCGATGCCTTCACACCTCTTGCCAAGGGTATGACCTCGGAATTTGCCAACCAGAATGCCTACGACTGCATCCAGATACATGGTGGATCAGGCTTCATGAAGGATTATGCCTGCGAGCGCGTATATCGCGATGCCCGCATCACCAGCATCTACGAGGGTACCACACAGCTTCAGGTTGTGGCGGCCATCCGCCACGTGACCACCGGCACATATCTCAGCAAGATCCGCGAGATGGAGGCCGAGCAGGTATCGCCTGAGGATGAGGGTGTAAAGAATACCCTGGTATTCATGACCCAGCAGTATGCCAATGCAGTGCAGAGTGTGCTCGGCATTAAGGATACCGACTATCAGGACTTCATGGCCCGCCGCCTTGTGGAGATGGCCGGTCATATCATCATGGGTTATCTTCTGCTTGAAGACACTCAGCGCGACGAAAGCTTCCGCAAGAGTCTGCACGTATACGTCAACTACGGTCAGGCCGAGGTGGCAAAGCATGCCGACTTTATCGGCAACTTCCGTCCCGAAGAGATTGAGGATTACCTCATCAAGGAGTAATGACCTGACAATGGCGGCGGTGAGCTGCCACTGCTAAACCCCGACATATCTTTTTATCCTGGATATCTATATCCTGGATATCTTACTTGATAAATTACCGGCCACCCCATGAGGTATGGGATGGCCGGTAACATTTTTTGCAGGAGTGATGATAATAGGGTATATGTGAGAGAGGCCGGCAGTGAGAGAGGCTGGCAGTGAGAGAGGCTGGCAGTGGGAGAGGCCGGCAGTGGGAGCGACTGGCTTAATAGGGTGTAATTTCGGTGGGTAAACGTCCCATAAACCGCCTTGCCTGACAGGTAGGGCGGTGTTAATTTTGCGGAGTAACCAAAAACATGGATTAT
>JAIDKG010000052.1 GCA_029051525.1 Muribaculaceae bacterium | reverse complement strand
CACCGGCACCAGTCGCGGAGCGACTGCACTTTCAGCCCTCAGTCGCCCCGCCATGACACTACATATAGTGCAGTCGCTCCGCGACTGACGACGGTGGGTGGCACTCTCCGCGCACAGCTCAGACTAATCGTCTGAGCTGTACGCGGTTACTATGCAGTGTAGTCGCTCCGCGACTGAGCGTTGGTGGATGGATTCCGGAGGGGAGCGTTAGAGGTTGGTCGCGGCAGGCCGCGACCCAATGCTATTAACTTAAGCCTAAAAAATAACTTTCGTGCTATTATAAAAGCTTGATTTTCAATAGAACTTTGAATGGAAAAATCCCTTAAGTTAACAACATTGGAATGCACCCCGGTGCATCCGAAAATGGGGTCGTAAATTTACCATACACCTGCGGATGCTCCTTGCAGCAAGTGACAAAATCCACTCCAAGGCTGCGACCCCTACGACCCCGAAATTTTAAGGAACGCGCTCTTAGGAACTGACACAACTCTACCGTAAAGACAATTATTTTCAAAATAATTAACATTTCTACCAAATAATTTTGCATTTAAAAATTTTTTCCTTAAATTTGCCTCATATCATAAAATCACTCACCTTAATACACCTTCCTTATGGAAACGAATATTTTCAATGAAGAAGAACTGAAAGAGATAGAGCAGCTATTCCTACATGGAGGAATAAGCATTTCCCCTCAAGCTCAAATGGAATGCAGCAATGAGGGCTGCATTGATACCAATGGTGTATGCACCCACAAGGGTTGCATAGTACAGAAAGAATGCACTGAGCCAATCGATGGCAAATGTACCAACAGTGGTTGTCTGGTTCCAAATACCGGATGCACTATCAGCGGTCCCCAAGCAGGCTGCATATGTGGAACTCTCGGATGATTCAAAATTGACTGATTCCTGTCATTCTCCTCATTAGACAATTCAAAGGGAATGACAGGAATCCAACACCTCCCCTATTATGAAACCCAGCAAATATAATTATATCTTCCAAACTCCATCCGGCTCATACTGGATGAACGGCATTACAAAATCCACTCTAAAGTTTTCGACAGATCTTGGCGAAAAAGTAGAGGAACTACTTACCAAATCCGCCCTCATTAAGGAATCAAGTCCCAAGCTATTTAATCTTTTGGTAAATGGTGGATTCATCATTGATGATTGCACTAATGAAATAGATGTGATTCGTGACCTTTACCAATCAATGATAGCACGTAAAGACTATTTTTTGATTGTATTACCCACATTAAATTGCAATTTGCAATGTCATTATTGTGTACAATCACATATTCCCTCACAAATGTCATCCGAAACTATGAATGCTGTGATGAGACACATACAATTCATGGTAGAGCATGAAAAAATTGATTCCCTCTATCTTGAATGGTTTGGAGGCGAACCTTTCATGTATTTCGAAGAGGTTATTAAGCCGATTTCTCAATTTGCAAAGGAAATTTGCGAATCAGCAAACATACCATTTTACGCGGGGGCAACCTCTAATGGAG
This sequence comes from Muribaculaceae bacterium, assembly GCA_029051525.1. Classification (GTDB taxonomy): domain Bacteria; phylum Bacteroidota; class Bacteroidia; order Bacteroidales; family Muribaculaceae; genus Lepagella. The sequence continues at coordinate 19,632 of JAIDKG010000052.1, read as the reverse complement.
TTTTAATATCCCACGATTTTGCAAGCCAACTTCCAGAAATTAATCTTTCTCGGTTTCAAATAACATTAGACGGAGATAAAAAACTACATAATCAAATTAAATATAGTAATGATATCGAATCAGCGTTTGATACAACTCTGATAAATATTGCCAATATCATCAAAGTAAATCCCCAAGTATACATAACATTACGGATCAACTATACCGATGATACCCTTAAGACCAATCTTGTACGAGAGGTCTGTGATCGACTTCCTAAAGAGGCTCGTCAAAATGTAACGATAACATTAAAGAAGGTTTGGCAACATGGAGTAGATCTAAACCGATTTGACTCATATTTGGAAGTGTTGAAGCAATTCAATCAAGCCGGATTTAAAGTCAACTGGCTTGACATTGCCTACAATTTCTATCCTTGCTATGTTAATAAGAAATACTATACGTGCATAAACTTCAATGGCAATCTATTGAAATGCACTAATAGTTCAGCACTCTATTCAACCGAACCTCATGGATTCATCAATACTGACGGTAGCTTGGAATGGAAAAATCAACTTGACAATAAAACACAAGAAGCTCCATTTGAGAACTCCAACTGTCTTCGATGTAAAAGACTGCCAATATGTATGGGACAATGTCCAAGGAATCATATGGAAATGAAACAATGGCACTGTAAATGGGAGTCTTTGGATATAGACTTGAAAAAAGCAATCATAGCGCATATCGATTATGAATTAGCAACAACAAACAGCTGATTAACAAGTCAGAACATCTCCAACAGCAATTGGATTAAAGGCTAATAAAGTCGGTCTTTATATATTATTATTATTTGTTCACAATCCTGATTTTCAGGTGCTTATTAATCTAAATCGTATATTTCAATATGAATACATGGATTCGACTTCGCATGGCTATCGCATTGGCAGCCTGTAGTATGACCCCGATTGTAATGGGAGCCGGATATACCGTAAAAGGTCGCATATTCACAACTCAAGGATCCGGGATTGATAATGCTGTCTTTGAATTGAAGAATGACACATTATCATTATGTGATTCCACCGATACAGCCGGTATGTACCTGATAAACGATATCCCTGCAGGTGAATACAGTGTCAGCGTGGCAGCCCAAGGATTTATCAGCTTCAGCAAACAGATTACCATCGACAAGAATATCGAAGCATATAATGTATGCCTCCGGCCGAATCAGAATCAATCTCTTTCAGTAGCGGATGAACAGACTGCCACTCAGCTCGATGAGGTAGAGGTACTTGCCGATGCCCTGCAGACCTATGGCGACCGCGATGAAATGTATCTTTCATCCTATAATTGCAAATATGGTGTCAATGCCCTGGATGCCATATCCTCCCTGCCTCGCTTTATACCGCAGATTAATGGCCACGAATTGCTCAATGAGCAGCAGGATGTGGTAAATATCCTTATCAACGGACGTCCGGGCACATCGCAAGAGGTGCGGAATCTCAAGGGTTCGGATATCGTCAAAGTCATCTATTACACCAATGCCCCCGCCAAATATGCTGGAATATATGGAGGTGCCGTGGCCAATATAATTGTCAAGAAACCCAAAGAGCTGGAACTCTCCGGCAATCTAAATGCCTTTTCGGCACTATTGGCAGCTCAGACTTCGGATGGCGCATCTTTTACCTTGCGCACACCTTCCACATATATTAATGCAGACTATGCGTTCTTCTATTCCGACCGCACTGATCTGGAAAGATCTACCTGTTACGACTATGGAGCACTGCGCGACTCATACTCAAGCCTTGACCCTCATTTCCGCACCCTCAGCAACAATGCATCACTCAGCTGGCAATATGATACCGGCGGGCATACCCTCTATGCCAAATTCAAATACTCCGGATCAACCTCTCGTCAGGGAATAGACTATACTCTGCTTGAATCCACAAGAACATCAGAAATCGAAGGGACGCGCAATGACCGGAGCCACCAGGTGTCTGACCGCTTCTCTCTCGACCTTTACTATTCCTATCTCTTCTCCGGCGGCCAACAGCTTATGATCAATGCTGTAGGCACTACAAGCAAAAACTCAAATGACGACACACGCACCCAGACTACCCCTCCGGAATCAGCCTATTCATCCTATCTATATTCATCACTTATTTCGGCAAGAGTCAACTCTCTGATTGGCGACATCACCTTTACTTCCCCTTTATGGGGTGGAGAAGCAAGCGCATCGGTATGGGCATACCATCGCCATATACATCAGAATTACAGCAACAACTTCTTCCCCGACCTCCCCAATCTCAATCTTAGCGATGACAACAACCTGCTTGCCTCCGCCGACTACTCCCGCTCATTCGGCCCCCTCTATGCGGCTCTCAATCTCTCCTTCAGCGACTATATCACCCGCGATGCATCGGAGAAAATCCATCATCAGTTCTCTTTTCTGCCACGACTCAATCTGAGTTATCTGCTGTCGAAGGCGGTGACACTTCGATTTCTGGGCAATGTGTCATGCACAACCTATGGCACTGCTTCACAGAACCTAAACCGACAGTTGATCGACACCTACTACTTCAAAGAAAACATCCCTTACCGCGAGAACACCGATAAATACACCGCAATATTCAGTGCCGATATAAAACTTTGCACCGGTCGGCTTCTTCTCTCTCCATCAATAAGCTATGATTACATAAAAAATTACTATATCAACTATATATACCGCGAAGCCGACTACTTCCTGCAACGCCCATATCTGGTGCCGGATGTGCACAGCTTCGACTACACCTTCTCAGCCATGTGGATGCCGATTGAAGGTCTGCAATTGCGCCCCATCGTGAGAGGCTCATACCGAGATATCAAAATCCCCGGGGGCAACTCGCGACATTTTGACAACCATGCGCTACTCTACGGTAGCTATATGTTCGGCCAATTCCAGATATCCGGCAATCTTCAAACTCCACGCTACACACACGATGGTATCTCTACTTCCTATCACGGATGGTCGGGCGGGATTGAAATCTATTGGATTCGTGACAACCTATATGCCGGTCTGAGCTATCACTACAATGGCGATACGCTGTGGAACAGCATGGAAGTTCCGGGTTTTACCCAACGCACCCAAAGCATAAACAAAGCTTTCCGCTATTGGATAGGTATGTCGATAGGTTTCAACTTCCACTCCGGGAGTCTTCGCCACAGCGCGACACGCCAAAAATCACTCAATCACGCCGAAACCGAAACCGGACTTTGATTCTTCCTCTCATCCTCACCCTCGCTTCCCCATTTGCAAATTATCACACTCGTCAACTCTTTTTTTTAATTCACAGAGAATCCTACAAAAATGAATTTTAAAATTTTAAAATTTCATCACAAATTTTTATTTCCTCAAAATTAATTCTTAAATTTGTCGATGTAAAACTAACTGTTACACATATGAGAAATACTTATCTAAAAGTTCCCCTCCTAATCTGGCTACAAGCCTGCCTGCTGGGGATGACCGCAATCTTCACCGGATGCAGCAATGATGAACCGGTTGACAACTCGTCGACACAGGGAACCATACAGGACATGCAGACTATTTTGGCCAACTGTCTGAGTCAATCGGAACTTAACGAAGAGATGCGTAAAGCATTCCCGGATGGGGATTTCACTGAAAAAGCACCTGTCATAGATGAGAGCTATATCTCCTATGACAACAATGCTTACTGCTTCCTCCCTAAAAATTCAACCGCAAATGATGCAAATGATATTTTCACAGGAGGGATTGTTGACTATTCCGATTCTATGTGGTCTATCAAAAGTGATGATATGCCGTGGACTGTATGGTACTTCCACACACCTGACTACGCATGGCCTATAGCAGCTGAAGGCGGGGTCGTAGATCTTGAAAAAGGAGATCACCAAACTCACCTGCATCAGGTACTCTGCGACCACAACGGTATTGTAAATAGCATAAGCTTGGCCTCAAGCAAAGATATCGCCATCAACCACATTTCTGATAGCGATAAAGGCTCGCTTCAGTATCATCGCATACAGTTTGGACCCAATACAACCGACACTCCTAAAATATGGGTGATTATAATACGCAACATCGACATCGCCGATCCTATGATTATAAATATCATGAGATTTGTACAGATGCCGGCTGATTCAAATTATAAGTTCAAATATCAAGACTTATACCTATACAACAGCTTTTTGTATTATGGGGGATGGATTGATAGTGTTCCTAACTTTCCGTATCCCGACGACACATACCCATCACTTTGACAGTCGGCGATAACAATCGATTGCTGATTGATCAAAAGTTCGACCCAATATCCAATAAATCGGCCGTATAATCGAAATTCGATTATACGGCCGATTTATTGGATATTACGCTGTTGGTCAGCGGGTATAGGCGTGGATGGAGGGGAGGTAGTTGACGCCGAAGTAGGTCATCAGGATGGTGAGGAGGGCAGCGATGAGGTAGATGTCGCGGCCACGAGCGCCGAGGCGCTCGCCGAGCGGCGGCACAAGGGGCACCGAATAGGCAATCAGACTCACTAAGGCGAATACCTCTTTCGGATCCCAGGCCCACCAGCGGCCCCAGGCGGTGGAGGCCCAGGCGGCTCCGGTGAATATGCCGGCGGCAAGGAGCAGCACTCCGGGCCAGAGCAGATGATTCTCCGTGCGGTGCAACAGCTCCCCCCTGTCGCCCCGCCCTGAAAGAAGGGCTGCCAAAGCGGCCGCGCTACACATCACCAACAGTGCGTAGGATATCATCATTATCGTGACGTGTATGCTGAGCCAGGGGGAGGCAAGCATGGGGGAAAGGGGTGTGACCGCCGGATTGGCGGCATTGAGCCATGCCACAAGAGCAAATGCACCGCAGGCCAGCCAGCCGCATGATCGGAGCAGCAGGAGCCGGTCGCCACCCCTCCCCTTTCTTAGTAAAAGGGGGAATATGGAGAGAAGCCAAAGCATTGCAACCACCATAAGCAGCAGTGTGTCCTGCATCGTGCCCAACGGTATATGGTCGCCGAGCCACCATATCATGCCGTATTGCCATGTGGCAAGAATTACGGCTATCCACTGCAGTGCGACACCTAATGAGATTAACCTGAGCGAGGTGAGTGAGGAGAGGAAACCGATGGCCGAGGCCGAGAAGAGCAGTATGAAAAGAATCTTCCCGGCAGGGAAACGATTGTAGATTATCTCGCCGCGCACGCGGGCCGGGGAGAGGGGACGCAATTCCTTATGCTCCCCCTTCCCGGTATCTTTTCCGCCGACATCGGCATCATACGGCTCAAAGAGCATTCCTCCCCACAGAAGTATCATCAGTCCGGCTTTCTCATCGAGTTCGAGTAGCGGTCGGCGCTCGCGCTCCTCGGCGGTGCGCTCTAAAAGAGGGTCGAGGCGATAGCGACCCTCGGCATCGAAAAGGTCGGTCATTGAAGCGTATTTGCCGCTGAGTCCGAGCTGTCGGCGCAGCCCTGCATCACCTACCTTCATCAACGGCATACTTTTCCATTCATCTGGATATAGTATCATGGAGGCCACAGCCTGCTCGGCACTCATGCCACGATAGGAGGCCTCTCCATAGAGTTTCATCATCACCTCATGCGACACGGTGGAGAATGTCACCACCCTGTCGTCATAGACCACCTGTCGCGAGGCAAGCGAGTCGGCGTGGCTGCGCGGTATGCCGCTCACGGCGGCGCTCTTCGCGGTCATCACTGTGGCCAGAATCAGGATTAGCACTGTCATGAGGCGGCCACACCCGGAATGACGTATTGCTGAAAGTATTCCCATAATTCAGAATGGAGGTAACGATGTGTCACGACGACCGACGGCCATACATTCCGTCTCCACAAGCCATTCCGGACGACATACCGGAGCTATCACTATCACACGCGGTATCATCGGCAGACGCTCGGCGAAGATGGCGTTGACCACCTCATAATCGGCCGGGTCGCGGAGATACACGATCAGGTGCATCACATCCTCGAAGCGGCACTCTCCCTTGCGCAACAAGGCCTCGATATTGGTGAGCATACGCTCCGTCTGACGGCGTATGTCGCCCACATGCACCACCTCTCCTTTATTGTCGATGCTGGCGGTGCCGGAGATGAAGAGATGCCGGCGGTCGCCGTAGTCGATTGCGGTGGCCCGCTCGAAGGCCACACCATATTCTACTGTGGGATTGAGATATTCGGGGTCGTTGATCTGCTGCATCTGCCCCTCAAGCATCGGTAGCAGGGAGTAGGAATCCATCTGCACATTCACCTCGGGGCGGGGGTGACTGCCACCTATTCCGGTGCTGGCGATGAAGCGGGTGGAGGGTGAGAGTCCGAGCCATTCAAACACCATATTGCGCCCCTCCACCACTCCACGGTAATTGACATCGACATCATGCACAAAAAACCATGTGCGCACGCAGTTGCCGAGCAGCGAACCCTGCTGCGACTGCAGGAATGACTCCGAGTCGCTGAGTATCTTTACCGTAGCCTCAAACGAGGTGAGGGCATCGGCATGTCGGCCACCCTCGATGATATGCTTCCACCGGCCGTGACGATAACAGAAGCGATTGTCGTCGAGACGGGTGGTCTCGCCACCCTCCGACAACCAGAGCCATAGAGCTATTTTTGTGCCGCTCAGCGGCGACTGCCCTACTACGGATGTGGCGCATCCGGCATCGCCGGGAATATGAGGCGACTGATTGGCCGGGTCGCTGAGAAACCAGCGCTGCATCACGGGATGCGATTCCGGATAACGCTCGCGGAGGGCGGCGACTTCGGCCTGCACCTCGGCCAATTGCGCCTCAAATGTCATCAGCCCGCTTGAGGGTGTTATTATCGCGTGCCATTCACGGCTGCCTCCGCCGGCGGGTGTGAAGGTCTTTATCTGTAGCATGGGGGGGGGAGTTATAGGTCGTTTAAGAAAAGGGTTATAAAAAAGGGGGGGCGGCATAGGTCCTCAGCGGGAGATCCAGCTGAGTATCAGTTCGCGGCGCTCGGGGGTGAGCAATTCGCGATGGGAGAAGGCCCAGGAATCCGACTCACCGCTTCCCACGGCAAGCCAGAGTGTACTCTCCTCGGGATGTCCCGGACTCACACGCATCAGGCCATCCATCACACGGGAGGGGACCCCTACAAGTTGGTCATGACTCTCACCGAGCAGCAGCGAGAGTCCGGCAGCCGCATGGCCTCCGGCTCCGTGGCAGCGCTCGCACGAGGGGGTGAGTATGCCGGTCTGTATCGCATCAAACTGACTCACCGACAGTTTGCCGGCATCAAATGTTGAAATCTCGGCATCCCCTTCAAGATTCATACTTGCGAATGTCACCACCCGCTTGCGGATTGAATTGAGCAGACACACCTCGATTGAGGTCACTCCGGCCGGGATTCCGGTCAGGGTCAGATTCTGCTCGCCGTCGGTGAGATTCTTGCTGATTTCGGCATATTCGCTATCGGGAAGGAATCCGGCAAGTGCCACGGTATAGTCCGTGCCTTGGTCGGCTGTACCGTTCAGATTACCGCTGAACCGCACCGTGCTCCCCTCTCGCGAGGAGCCGGAGGACGCCTCTTCGTAGATGCGTCCGTCATCGCAACCGCCGCATAGCGGCAACAGTATGGCGGCCGCCGCATAGACCGGGATATTTCGGATTATTCCGAGTACTGAAATTTTCATGGAGCGAAGATGGGGTTCAGAAGGTGTATTGAAGCTGCACGGTGCCGGAGTGCATTGGCAGGCCGAGGTCGTCGTTGTCGCGGTCGAGCTGGGTGGCATGTCCGGTGCGCCCTACAAAGCGGTACATGGCCTGAAGTTTCAGGTTGGCACCGAGGAAGAAATAATTTACTCCCACCGAGGGGATGTTGAGCATACCCTTGCAGTCGAGTCCGTTGCGGTCCATAAGATCATAGCGGAGGGCTGCCTGGAGCTTGGGGGTGATGAAGTATCCGGCCTGAGCATATCCGCCGAGATAATTGTAGGATTCGCTGATTTTCTGGCGTTTGGTGAATCCCACATGCATAAAGTAGGCTTCGGCACCGATATAGAGGCGGTCTTTCATCCAGGCAAACTCGGCCCCGGCACGGAAGTCGTTGGTGCTTTCGTTTTCACTCTCCACATTGATTGAGGCGGAGAGTCCGAAGAGCATCTTGTCGATATTGAGCTGTCGCGAACTTCCCTGGGTGGCGGGCATCACACCTTTTGGCATGAAGGTGAGGCGCCCGGCATATAGGAGGGAGGGTATGTGCCAGTCGTCGGAGAAGGTTTTTCCGGCGAGATTGACCGATGCTCCTGTACCATTGAATATTCCCGCCTCATATCCCCATTTACCTTTGACAAGGCCGTGTACCTCCACACCGAGGTCGAATCCGGTGGCCATCGAGGGTGACACGGCATTGAGCGAATGGGGCAGTATCACGGGGGCGGTAAGCGAGAGTGGAAGGGAGGGGAAGAGAGTCTCACCGAGGGTGGTGAGGGTGGCATGGGTAAACGGGGTCTTGAATTTACCGAGCTTTACGCCAAATGAATCGCGCACCCGGATATCGGCCCATGCCTGCTGCAGCAGTGCCCCGCCGGAGGCGGCGGCATTGATCGAGAGATTATAGGTGATCATCCCGAAGGCGCGGCCGGTGAATCCGAGCACTGCGTAGGGGATTGAGAAGCCTGTGTTATGCACATTGTCCTGATTATAGGCCGGGTCGAGTCCCTCGCTGTCGTAGTAGTTGAATTCAGCGGCGGCCTGCACGAGGAGGTAGGGTTTGAATTCAAAAGCGCCGTTGGTGCTGCGCCATATGAAGCCTTCGCGGCCGGCCATTGAGACTACGCCGTTTTCGGTGTCGGCGTCATACTGTGCGGCGGCGGGCAGGATGGTGGAGGCCATACACGCGGCAGCTATTGCAATGCGTTGTATAAATCGATTCATATCATTATGCCGGTTAAGTTGGTATAGTATAGAGCTGGATTTCAGTAGTTAGAGCGATTCAAGGAATTTCACAAGGGCTTCGCGCTTTTCGCGGGGCATGTTGGCGAAGAGGTTTTTGGATGCCTCTCCTTCGCCGCCGTGCCACATGATGGCCTCTACGAAGTTGCGGGCGCGGCCATCATGCAGGAAGTAGGTATGACCGTTGACGCGCTCCTGCAGACCGATTCCCCACAGTGGTGTGGTGCGCCATTCATTCCCCATTGCAAGGCCGGATTTGAAATTGTCGTTGAGTCCTACACCCATTATCTCGCTCCCCATGTCGTGGAGCAGGAAGTCGGAGTAGGGATGGATGGTCTGGTTGCCGAGCCAGGGGAGACGCGTGCCGTTGAGCAGGGTGCTCCCGCCGGGACGGGTGTGGAGGGTGGTGACGTGGCATAGATGGCATTTCGCATCATAGAATGCCTGCTCTCCGGCAATCACCTCGGGATCGTTGACATTGCGGCGGGCCGGCACACCGAGCGACTGCATATAGAGGTCTACATTCTCCATATCTTCGGTACTGACATCAAGTCGGTCGTAGAGAAGTCCCATCATGGAGCCTTGGTTCATCTGGATCTGACCTTCGCATATCTCTTCAGGATAGCGGGAGTTGGTGACACCCATATCGCTCGAAAAACCGAGTTCTACCGTCAGGTCGGCATGCTGGGCCTTGTTGCCGCTCACACCGAGCATCAGTTTGCCGCGCTCGGTGATGTAGTTGCAGCGTCCGGAGATGCCGTATTCGGGATAGTTGCTCCGCTTGGCGAGTGCCTCTATCTCGTTGGGGTCGAGCGACATTATCTGTCCCATCCCTACATGACGGAGCGGAACGCGGACGGTGCAGAAAAGATCGTCGGGTGATATTTCGTCGGCATACCAGTCGGTTATCGTATATTCGGGATAACATAGCTCATACGGTTCGCCGTCGGGGAATGTGAAGGAGGCTGTGTGGAGCTTGCTCGTCACTTTACCCTCGGGCTGCACGCCGTAGAGGGCCTGGTCGTGGAGCACCCGGCCATAATCCTTGAACTGCGCTCCGTTGCGGCGGGTGACATAGACCAGCATGGCGGAGAAACCGTAAGGACCCGAACCTCCGTCGGCCCAGAGAGCGGGTTTGGTGCGTCCGGCATTGCTGTGGCAGCTTCCGCAGGAGTAGCCGGCATACACCGGACCCAGCCCGCCGCCATAGCCGTTGGAGGAGGTGCGCATGTCGTCATAGAGCTTGTCGCCACGCACAAAGCGGCTTGCATAGCTGCCGCTCACCCAGTCGGCCTCGGTGTCGTAGGCTTTCGATGAATTGGCGAATATGGTGGAGGTCCCGGCTGAAAGGCCGTAGCCCTCAGGCACCTCGACATCAAGCACGTCGAGACCCTCCTCGCATCCCGCGAGGAGGGTTGACACTAAAAGTATGGCTGTCGAAATAACACTATTTTTCAGTAACTGCATAATTCTCATCCGATTAATGGTGACAATCATGGATGGATGCGCCGATTCAGTTCACAGCGCGGGGCTTGCCATCTTTGAAGAGGAGGAATTCCAGTGTGTGGAAACCTCTGATGTTCTGCACCGCTTCAATGGTGTCGTCGCTGTCGGAATCGCTCCAGTCGAGGTCGTTGAACACACCTGATTTCAGATGGTTGACGATCGCATCCTGGTCGAGCGGCCAACTGTCCATATTCGGGTCGAGCCCGAGAGCATCAACCGGACCGAAGAGGAATGCCTCCGATTTCTCCCAGGGCTCGCGCGAGGAGAGCCATGCCCGGCAGGCAGCCTCGAAGGCGGCATCGGTGCGGTTGGCGCTGAGGAACTGCACGGCCGAGAGAAGGGCGGCGTTGCGCTCTTTAAGACTCTTATAGGTGGGGAGCACCACGGCATCCACATAATTGGTCACTATGGCCGAGAGGTCGGCATGATGCGACGCATCGAGATTCTCGAAGAATGCCTTGAGATCCACGCTCAGAGCGGCATCGAGAGCCGCGCAGGCCTGCATCGCGGCCGAAGCCTCGCCGGAATCAATATTGTTGCGGAATGGCTGCGGGATGGCGAGTATGGCGCCGGCGGCAGCATCAATTTTGCTGCGCAGGTCGGCATCAAGCGAGGGGTCGAGCGAGGCTACTTTCGAGGCCATTGAGGCTGTGGCCACTGTGCCGTCGAGGGTGCCGAAGTAGGTGTTGCGGATGGAGTAGATGTTGTTGGTGTAGTCTTCGCGTGAGTGCCAGCTATACCATGATTCCACGGCATAGAGGGCCTCTTCGGTGCGCCCGGCCTTGTAGAGGTCGAAGGGGTCGCCGATTTTGGCGGTGCCCACCTCATTGGCTATGTCGGCGCAACCGTCGATCATCTCTTCGATGCAGTTGAGGGGTGAGGTGTAGCCGTTGCCGGAATGGTTGCGGAAGATGTCGGCGAATGCCTGACCGCCGTTGTAGCTCACGGTCCAGGCATCGTAGAGCTTGGAGGCGTCGTTGCTAAGCAGACGAGCCACCTGCACGGAGTAGTTGTGCCAGTTGTCGGCATTTTCGGCGGAATAATCTATCAGGGCGGCGGCCACATCACCGTTGCCGTCATTACCCCCGCCGGGTTCATTCTTATCGTCACAGGATGTGAGGGTCGCTGCGGCAGCCCAGAGCAGGGCTGCTGCAAAAGTAGCAAACTTATTCATTATTATGGAGTTATTGTTGTTTAGATAAAAAGTCTCTTTTAACAGCTCTTGAAATCGGCATTAAAAGCCGGGTAGACTTTAGAGCGCTGCATTAGAGCGTGTTCATTAAATTTTTTTGTGGGGAGAGGTCTTATTTCTTTATAAACCAGCCCACGTAGGCCACGCCGATCGAAAATTCATTCTCACTGTTGTAGGGGCCCTTGCCGAATACCTTGGAGGTGCCGATCCGGCGCATGTTGTAGTCGGCTTTCACCACCAGGTTGGGGAGAGCAAACCAGTTGAGACCCACTACCCATTTGCTTACCTCAAGGCGCTTGTCGGCACTCCAGGGTTTTACCACACGGCGCTGCGGATTCCAATATTCATAGCGCGCGTAGGGGTAAAATACCGGACAAGCCTTTGCACCGATGATATTGCGCAGATTGAAACCGATTTCGGCTCCGTAGCTCAGTGCGTTTTTGGCCACGGGGGTGAGTCGGCTGTAGGGTGACTGACCGCTCAGGCTGCCGTTGCGCATGTTGAGGGCCTCGGTGTTGCCGATATGGCCGTAGGTGAGGTTGGCGCGGGCGGTGAGATAGCGGTGGCGATATTGAGCATCCCATGTGAAGATGGTCACCGGGATTCGGCCATATGCCTTATAGGTATGCGATTTGTCGGCATTGGCACCGGTGTTGGGACAATAATATAGACTCACACCTGTGCGCAGACCCGGCAGGCCGCGCCAGTCAAGCCGACCCACATATGCGGGAGAGGTGAAATTATCAGTCTCGAAGATTCCCTGTTTGCCGGAGGCCACCCATGTGTTGCGGTCGATTCCGTTGGCATTGAGTCCGGTCACTGCCATCACACTGTAGTCAAACAGTGCGGCCCGCGAGCCGAAAGTGCCGAATATCTCAAGTCCGGTCTCATGCCATGTGGAGGGAATCAGGGCTGTCTCGCTCTCGGGGCGCACGGTGCCGAAGAAGTGGATCGGCTCGTGGTGGGCGTTGACCAGTCCGACGGGGAGCACCATATGTCCGGCTCTCACATTGAGCTGAGGGAGGATGAGGCGGGTGATGTGTAGCTGCTCTATGGCCACCTCTCCCCCTTTCTCGATTTCAGTTTCATATTCCCCGTTCTCGGTGTTCTCGATTTCATAGGCTGTGCCTGTGCCGAGAGCCTCGAATTCGATTTCCATCCCTAATATCCATTTCGGGGTGAATTTATAGTCGAGGCCGAGTGTGGCACGGGGCACGGCTATCGAAGCGCGGTGCTCGCGGGTGCTGCCGGAGGTCTGAAAGCGGTTGATGCCATAGTCCTTGAAACTTGCCACCATCTCGCCGTATCCGCCGAAACGGAATTTCTGCCATCCGGCCGTGTCGGCCTTCTCCTGAGCGAAGGCCGGCGCCGAGGCCAGCAGACAGCCTACCTGGAGCATCAGCCGCAATGCGGAAGCAATCCGGGATAGAAGATGGTTATTACCGTGGAATCGTGTCATATTGTGGGTTGTTAGAAAATTTTACGGATGCAAAATTACAACCATCCCGCCAACCTTGAAATACCTCAAAATCGGTAAAATCACCCTTGGCCGCCTCCTCTTCAGCATGGGCGGAATACCCAGATTTAACGACTTAGAGCGCGTTACTTAGAGCGCGCTCTTAATCTACTATTCCCGGGCGAGAAGCTCCCGGTAGGCAGAAAAGGATGAAGCATTTGTAAACTTTCACCCGGGATTTACAGTGGTTGACGCACGATTTTTTTTACAAAAAAACAGTTTTCACTCTTGACATCTCGATTTAATTTACTATATTTGCAGTCGAGTATGGGAAGAGACTCATTTTCAGACTCTCTCTTATCGGGATGCTTCTAAGAGATACTTCATGCGCACCCGGTTTTCCCGACTTGCAAAATTCCACTTTATCGCCTCAGAAAACAGATTTTCTGACGCGGTCCCCCCCACAATCAGACCATATTAATAACTAACCTTCGAGTATTTATGAATCTACAACGACATCTCTGGGGTCTGGCCACTATCGCACTGGCAGCCGCTACGGCCAATGCGGGCAACATCCCCCAGTACAAAATGAGCACCGATGGCGCACCCTATCAGTCGATTCAGGGTGGCACACCGATTGCCTGCACATGGAGTGCCGGTGGTACCGTCTTCATCTACCCCGATGGTGAGAACGCCGCCTATCTGGAGCGAGAGGGATTCGACATCGGTTTCGAGTTCAAATTCGGCGGCCACTGGATGGATCAGTTTATCATCTCTTCTACCGGTATCCTTTATTTCCTTGATTCGGCCCAGCCGTTTGGCGATGACGATATGTTCCGCGTGAGCATGAGCCCGGTGGCCGGCGGTGTGGAGAAGGCAGATATCTCCTATCTCACCACCGGAGAGAACGGCAAACGCGTATGCACCGTGCAGTTTGAGAATGCAATCCTCAATGAGAGTTCGCAGCCCCGAGGCATGTACAATATGCAGATCCGCCTCTATGAGGAGGATTACCATATCGAAGTGGCCTTTGAGGAGCTGCGCTCACCCAATAGCAAATATCAGGGTTTCGACGTGAGTCTGCGCGGATGGGACACCGAGGATGTAGTGGTCTACACCGCTCAGGAAATCACCGACACCCCGACCATCTCGAGCAAACCCTACGCATATATGATCGAGTTCGATTCCTATGTGCATTGGAACACATCTCCCACCGGTGAGATTCAGAAGATTGCATACCGCTTCACTCCCGAGAGCTCGAAGACCGCACCCAAGCTGGCACCCGGTGAAATCACCCTCGTGCAGAAGGAGAATACTATCGATGTGAGCCTGCGCCGCAGTCGCGACGCCCGCGCCACTGTGCTGCTCTGGAGCGAAAGCCCCATCACAGCCGCCGACATGCCGTCGGATGGCGAGACATTCCCCGCCGGTGAGGAGTCGACTGTGGGCGATGCTCATGTGGCCTACTACGGTCCCGCCACCAACATCACCTATACCATCCCCAACGTAAAGGATGGTCAGACCTATTATGTGGCTGCAATCAGCGCCAACGGTTATCCGGCATTCAATGTGGATAATATGAGCACTGCCGAAATCACTACGGCCCAGGGCGCTCCTGATGTGCTCCGCGCATATTCGGCCGGCACTGAGAGCCTCCGCGTGGACTGCTATGCCACACATCCGGTGATTATCGCCTCCACCACTACCGCACAGCTCGCATTCAGATCAGGTTTCCACGGTGTGTTCGGCACCCCGGCGGCCGATGTAGCCGTGGGCGATGAGATCCCCGGCGGCGGCAAGGTAATCTATATCGGTGAGGCCGGCTCGGTCGACAATATCGCCTGCGACCCCAACCAGATCACATACTTCCGCGCCTGGACACTCAATGGCGATCAGGTATCCTCCAACTATATCGATGCCTACGCCATCCCCGACGTATCGCTCCCCTTCGCACCCAAAGCCGAGTATTATCCCTGGGGTGAGACTCTCCCGGGCTGGGATTCTTACGATTTCAATTCCTGGTATCGCGCTTACTATCCCGACTATGCCATCTACGGCGGCACCGAACCGGGATTCGTGCCCATCGCCCTCGGTACCCCCTACCTCCCCCTCGATACTCCTGTGAAGGTGACCTTTGAATTTGCCATGGAGACTCTCCGCGACTGGGCCGCTACTCCCGACTCGGGTGGCATCCTGATGCCTCAGGGCAGCGAACCCGGTTGGTTTGGCGACCGTGGCTACCTCCGCGTAAAGACCGGCGACAAAATTCATAAGACATTCACCGAATATCATGGCGATATGGTAGGTTTCGATGATACCGGCTACAACGACAACTCTTCCACATTCGAACCCATGGAGGTGGAGATCCCCGCTCAGGGTGGCCAGCAGCGCATCATCTTTGAGGTAGCCAGCGAAAAATCGAGCAAACTCTTTTTCCGCAATATCGTGGTGACCCCGATGGAGAAGGGGCCCGAGGCTCCTAAGGAGATTGCCACCGATATCTATGTGACCGAAGATGAAGATGGTATCATCTCCATCAAATGCAAGCGCGGTGCCGATGCCGACTGCACACTCGTGCTCTTCAGCGACCAGCCGATGACTGATGAGGAACTCCCCGTCGACGGCCATAACTATACAGTGGGCGACCTCCTGGGCAATGCCACAGTGCTTTACTTCGGTAAAGACGAAGATGTGGCTTGCTCCACAGCCTATACAATCGGCAACCAGCCTCACTTCATCTTCGCCGATTATGATACCGACTATTACATCCGTATCATCTCCGGCAGCGGCAACCCCCTCTACAACACTGAGAAGACTGCCTCATTCACCTATCACTCGGCAGCCGACCCCAACACCGACGGCGTTGACCAGATCACAGCCGCCGATGGCCGCCTCGAAGTACACACCCTCACCGGCATCCGCCTCAACGTGAGCAGCCTCACCGAGCTCCCCGCCGGCCTCTACATCATCAACGGCCGGAAATACCTCGTGAAATAACCCTCCCCTACTCCCAATACCAAAACACCCTCGGCACTCGCCGAGGGTGTTTTGCTTTAGTATGTTACCACGCTGAGGCGCTGAGGCTTCGCAATGAGGCCCCTCATACTGGTATCGAGGGGGCTTAGATCGGTTTCACATCCTTGATGTCTACGAGGTTGTGAAGGATGGCGAAGATGGCGAGGCCGGCGGCACTGTGGATGCCGAGTTTGGCGCTGAGATTGCGGCGATGAGTGGTCACGGTGTGGATGGAGAGGCAGAGCGAGTCGGCTATCTCTTTATTGCTCATGCCATGGGCCACGCAGCGCACTATGTCGCGCTCGCGTTGGCTGAGCGCATCGAGGCCGGGCATGGCATCGGCATCGGGGGTGGAGGTCTCGGTGGCAGCGAGCTTTTCGTGTTGGCGCCGCAGAGTGTCTTCAAGGCGAGCCACAGCTGGCACGAAGAGACGGCTCTCCACGATGAAGTGGCTCATGAGGTCTTTCTCGCAGGTCACGATGTCGAAGAGGGCGGCGCTCAGGCGCGTGCTGTCGGGCTGGTTGTAGTGGTAGATGAAGATATCTTTCAGTTCGTTGAGCTTGGCAGCCATGTGACTGTGATTGTCGGAGAACATTGTGATGTCGAAATCCTCCACAATCTCACCCTTCAGCAGACGCTCCACATAGGTGAAGATGTCGTGGTTCTCATGCTCCATATGTCGGCGCACCTCCTCCACATAATCGTCAAAGAATCGGATCAGCAGCAGCGCCACCTCATTGGTCTGGGAGTAGTTGATGGCCTCAATGAGTTTGAGGCGTATCTTGGGGAGGGTATAGTCCACAAATACGGAGTGGGCCCTCTTCAGGTAGTCTATCAGAGTGGGGAGATGCAGCCGGGCTTCAGAATACTCCTGATCGGAGATAAGATTACATACGGCCAGAAATGTGGATGTATCCACATTATTGGCGCGGCACACCTCCTCGACCGTACCGTCGCCGAATCCGAAAGGTATGCCGAATCGGCTGATTGCCATCAGCAACATGTTGTTATGCCGGATGAGTCCGCGCATTCCGTCGGACGCCACATATTTCTTATTCTCCATATCGCTATTTTGGCGCAAAATTAACAAATTTAAATCGGTGGTGCAATACCCAAATTTGGGTATTGCACCACCGATTTTAGGCAGTTGGCCAATTAAGGAACGCGCTCTTAAAATCCTCCTGCCGTCAATGCAGCACGGAACTTCCCAGCCCACTGCCCTGATAGAGCTCCTCGTTCCTGTCAATTTTTTTGCCGTAAGCGAATGTGTATTGGATCGACAATGATATTGATCGGGAAGATCCCAGAACCAACTGACGTTTATACGAATCAAATCTCTCCGTTTGCATTTCGGTATTAATAAAACCTTTCTTTCTGAACCAATTTAAGAATTCAAATGCAAATTTCAGATTCCCGACCGCATAATTCATACGTATGCCATAATCGGAAGGTGTCTTCTTCCTCTCGCCAAGCGACCAAGCGGTAAGCTGGTGTCGGCTCGTATAATAATAGAGCATTACTGACAAATTATCAATCATATACTGTGCAGTGGCGGATGCATAAACCATATTAAGTGACTGCGCATCGCATCCCGTAAGTACCTGTCGTTCGGCGGAGCCCCACAGACTCAATATAAGAGAATTCTTCAGAAGACGCCCAGTCGCCACCAAATGAGATGTATATCTATGCCCCTGGCCACTGTTGATTGTACGTGACACCAATCCGTTGATTCCGGGCAAATCGTAGTATTCAATCGCTTGCTTATTCCAATTTCCATTGTACTCAAGTGCAGCCGCCATTGAGAATTCATTAATAGGGATATATGAATATGTCAATTTCGCTTTCAGACATTGAGTATTTCGCAGATTAGGATTGCCTTGCACCCATAGCAGCTCATCCTTCTGTACAAGAGCGGTGTTGTTATCCGACGGATCAAGTTGATAGTCGCCAAACCACGCCTCCAGAGTTAAGAAATTCTTGATACCGCTATATTGGAGTTGGAATCCGAGACGCGGATTCCATTCCGACAATTCATTTATACCGTTCACTCGCCCGTGCACATATGACACTCCCACTCTTGAAAAGAGACCCAGTCCACACTTCCAACTCTGTATATAATCCAGATACAGCACGTTATCTGAATATACAAGTTTCTGCGCGCCTCCATAAGAGCCGGCATAATCGGTACTGTATATCGAATTAGATGTCGTTAACAGTGCGCGCAAGGTATTGTCATGCCCCAGGAGCTTTGAATATTGAAGAAATCCATTGGGAGCATATATTTTCTCACGGCTGGAGTTTTTTATCTCACTCAATTCTCCCAGTCGGTAGATGCTGTGGTATTTATTTGCACCATAACCGAAGTTCCATGTCGCCAATATGGAATTACCGGCGGGAAGAGCAAACATATAATAGCCATATAGGGTAGGTGAAATCGATTGTGAGCCAGCCTCGCTACAGGCTGTCGACTCCGGAATAGCTGCACTGAATGCTACATCGGATGTGCTTTTTATTCTTGGGGTGCCATTCCTGTTGAAAGAAATTGAATGATATATCTCACTTGTCGAGTCACTATATGCGATACGCACAGATGCCCATTGCGAATTGGACTGTGAAAGATAGTTCTTTCCCTCCACACGGTGCCTCGTTATCTCCGGATAAACGACACCGCCATATTCCACATTCCGGAAAACTTGTGTGATGTCGATATCTGCCATATCCTTATGCGCAATATCTGCGCTCCCACTCGCATCAAGAGTCCATTTTCCGGTCGCAAATTTCGAATATACCCTTCCACTGCCTCTATCCATTCCAAATATTGATCCCGATCCTTCCACAGTTGTATATCCACCCCATTCATACTTCACCATTATGAAATTCACCACATTGGCAGCACTGCCTAATCTCGGGTCATCAGGGAAATGGAGCACTTCGACCCGAACCACATCCTCCGGCCGCAATCCGGCTATTTCTTCAGATGTGGCAGGGAGATAATTGATAAAAACCGAAAACGGACTGCCCGACAATGTTTTTACACTGGTACTAAAAGGACTCACGTCCAGCTGAGGAATCTGCATGTGAAAAAGCAGATCGAAGCCATTCCGTGAAATTCTCTTAGTCTTTTTGTCGGGGAAATATTCCACCCCGTATTTTACAACTCTCTGAGTACGCCCGTCTACCACAAAATCATCAAGATCTGTCACCTTCAGAGTATCAGACAGAGCTTCGTCAGATTTTTCCGCAGACTCCGCCTTAATATCAGGACGCGATGCACTGAAAGCTTCAAATTGCAACAATCCGAAAACTATCTGTATAATCACAACCCCCAGACAGATTCTCATATTCCCTATATCTCCTTTATGCTTCATCATAACCGTAAATATTATAACGAATATTAAAAAAACTTGGTAATATTACCAATGCCCAAAGTTATGTATTTTTTATTTCATTTGAAAATATTTCGTTAAGATTCTAAAGTAAACGTCCCATAAACCGCCTTGCCTGACAGGTAGGGCGGTGTTAATTTTGCGGAGTAATCAAAAACATGGATTA
>JAIDKG010000051.1 GCA_029051525.1 Muribaculaceae bacterium | reverse complement strand
CTCCAAGAAGCCCACATTCTCCCTCATAGTGCCCGTATACAACCGCCCCGATGAAGTGGCCGACCTCCTCGAGAGCCTCTGCGCCCAGACCTTCCGGGGGTTCGAACTCGTAATCGTGGAGGATGGCAGCACCATCCCCTGCCGCAGTCAGGTAGAGAGCTATGCCTCACGCCTCGACATCAGCTATCACGCCAAGAGCAACGAGGGGCGAAGCATAGCCCGCAACTACGGCATGGAGCAGGCCCGGGGGGATTACTTCGTATTCGTGGATTCCGACTGCATACTTCCTCCCGACTACTTCGAGCTTCTCGACCGCAACCTCCGCAATCATTACGCCGACTTCTTCGGCGGCCCCGATGCCGCCCACTCCTCATTCACCCCCACTCAGAAAGCAATCAATTTCGCCATGACCTCATTCCTCACCACCGGTGGCATACGCGGTGGTAAGGTGCAGATGGAGAAATTCGTGCCGCGCACATTCAATATGGGGTTTTCGCGTGCCGTATGGAAGAAGGTGGGTGGATTCCGCGAGATGTTCAGCGAGGATATCGACATGAGCACACGCATCCGTCAGGCCGGATATCAGCCGGTGCTGCTGCGCGATGTGAGGGTATTCCATAAGAGGCGCGGCAATCTGGCCAAGTTCTGGCGCCAGGTGCATGTATTCGGCATGTCGCGCATCACCCTGCAGCTGCTCTACCCCGGCTCGATGAAGGCTGTGCACTGGATGCCGGCTCTTTTCACTCTCGGGTCGGCGCTCCTCCTGCTGCTCGGAGTGCTCCTCTCCCCCATCTGGCTCATTCCGCTCGGGGTGTATCTCCTCGCCCTATGGATATCGGCCATCATCTCCACCCGCAGCCTGCGCATCGGCTCGATGGCCGTGGCCGCATCGATGGTGCAGCTCTACGGCTACGGCACCGGTTTCCTGCGAGCCTACATATGGAAAATTCTCCTGCGCCACGGGCGCGACGAAGCCCAGGAAATCGCCTTGCGAAAAGGGAAATAACCCACACCATCATATCCAATCAGCCCATTACCACCACCATCACTCACCATGTCCGACCCGAAACCACTCACCATGAAGGAGTTTGCTCCCGAAGAGCAACCTCGTGAAAAAGCGCTGCGCAAAGGATGCGAATCGCTCACAATTCCGGAACTCCTCGCCCTGATACTGCGCACCGGCAGCATAGGCAATCCGATTATCCGAATGACCGAGTCGCTCATCGCCTCCAACGGCGGCTCGCTCCATACACTGGCGCGCCGCACACTCAAGGAACTGCAGTTCACCCCGGGCATGGGAACCACCAAGAGCCTCCAGGTGCTCGCCATCATGGAGCTGGCAAAACGATATTATCTTGAAGAGAGCTCATCCAATCCCACAATCATAAAATCTTCGGCCGATATCTACTCTCTTATGCGCATGCAAATCGGCAACGAGCCGCAGGAACAGATATGGATCATCACTCTGTCGCGGCGAAATTCAGTAATCAACCGCCATCACCTCACCACCGGATCGGCCGTGGCCTCTGTATTCGACCTTAAGCGGGCGCTGAAACGGGCCATCCTCGACGAAGCCTCTTCCATTGTGCTCTGTCACAACCACCCTTCCGGCAATCTCCGGCCATCGCCACAGGATGACCAGATAACACATAGCCTGCAGAAAGCGGCACAGCTGATGGATCTCCGACTCATGGATCACATCATAGTCTCGGCCGAAGGCTACTACTCCTATTCCGACGCAGGGCGCTTGTGATCGAATCGCGCACCGCCGGAGCCTCACGCCCCACCTCGGCCACGGCCGCATCGATATCGCCGAGCTGTGGCGGCGCATTTAGTCCGATAAGATATTTGTAGAATAATATGCGGCGGCAACGGTCATCGACCATACTGATTCCTATCCGGCCATCAGCCAGAGCGGCAAGCATGCGCTGTATCTCCCGCCGCGTATCTGAAGGGGCTATCACCATATCGGCTCCTGCCGATATAGCCTGCCAGCCGCTCACACCCATCGCCCCCTCCATATTGAGGGCATCGGTAATCACCAGACCGTCGAAACCCACCTCATCGCGCAGCACATCGCGCATCACCACCGGCGACACCACTGCCGGACGCCTCACCGAATCCAGGGCCAGCACCGAGAGATGCCCCACCATCACACCCGAAAGTCCCTCGGCTGCATAGCGGCGGAAGGGATAGAGATCCACACTGTCGATCACCTCGCGCGAGGCGCGTATCTCACCCAATGCGCGATGACTGTCGACCGTGGCCGAGCCATGTCCCGGGAAATGCTTCGCCACACTTATCACATTACCCTCCTCCACTCCGCGCGCATAAGCCAGCGCCAGATCGGCCACCCGCCTCGGGTCGCTCCCCAGCGACCGCTTCAGCATCAGCCGGTGACTCCCCTCCCCCGGCACCACATCCATCACCGGACCAAGCACCATATTGATACCCACCGCCCGGCATTCACGGGCCAGTTCGCGTCCGAATTCGTAGAATAACTGATCATCCGATATCCGCCCCATCTCGCGGCTCCATGGAAATTCGGGGGCATCGGCAAAACGCATGCGCAGACCATTCTCGGCATCGACTGCAAGGAAAAGGCCCGGCGAGCCGCAGCGGGAGAGCGAATCGGCAATCACGGCCGCTCCGCGCAGATTACCGCGCAGCAGCACAATCCCACCCACATGCAATTCGGCGGCATATTCCCCCACACGGTGCAGGGTGGCGCGATCATCATTGGCATACAGGGCCGGCATGAACAGCATCCCCATCTTCCGCTCCACCGTAAGCCGCGCCACCACCGAATCGGCATATCGCCGGGCATCATTAGTGAGGTCGGTGGCCTCGCGGATTGCCGCCAGACTATCGGCCTCGGCTATCGAATCGAGCCGCCGCCGCGCTGCCTCGGTCTCATCGCCGGCACCACCCCGGGCACATGCCCCAAGCAGCAGCACGACACTACACACACCGACCACCCCCCGCGCCACGCGCGCGGAGAGCAGCCCGCCCATGAATCGCACCATGAGCCTCACCATATGGCGAAGTGAGAATGCGCCGCTTCGCATCACTGCAGTCGTACCTCCTTCACAAATCGCGGACGCGGATCACCGGCCACCGGCAGACCCTGCGCCGACAGCGCACGCACATACTCCAGAATGCGCTCCGACACCTCCGGGACATCGCGCCATATCACTTTGCCGTTGGCAAGCGGACGAAGGTCGTCGTTGCCTCCTGACAGATAGTCGATTGTGGATATCAGATAAGTCCCTTCAGGATCCACCTCCTCACCATCCACAAGCACACGCACGGCATGGCCTTCATCGTCGGTGACCACCATCACGGCGCGGCTCACACCCTCGCCACCCTTTTGGGCCGCGATATCCATCGTCTCGATTAAATCCTTACCCTTTATCTCCATCAGGAGCATACGGTTGGAGAAGGGGAATGTGGCGAGTATCTCACCTTCGGTCACATCACCCCGCTTCATCGGGTGGCGTATACCCCCCACATTCATCATCCCTATCAGCGGAGCATTGAGTTCGAGGCCTGTGGCACGCAGAGAGTCGACCACAGCCCGACCATAGTCTTCGGCAAAATCGGAGGCCCAGTTGGGATATGCACCTACGCGTGCGTCATTATCCATATCCTCGTCGGCACGCCCTATCACACGCGCCTCGATGGCACGCAGCCGGTCGCGGTAGGGGGCGACGAACGCCTCCATATCGGCATCGAGCACCGAGGGGGCGAAACGGTCGGTCACCGGTATCAGACGGTATTCAAAATCTGCCGGGGTCTCCTCCGCAAGGTCGTCGAGGTCGATCTTTATATATCCTAATTTGCGGCCATACTTCCCGGTCTGGGTCACGAGCACGGGGCGACCCTCGGCATTCTCCACAATCGAGGGGAATTCGGGAGCCGAAGCATTGCCGGGGAGTATCTCATTATGTGAGTGGCCGCCGATGATGATGTCGATATCCTTCGACCGGCGTGCCAGGTCGTAGTCGATCTCCTTCTCATTCTCCTTGTAGGCTCCGATATGGGTCACGGCCACCACCAGGTCGCATCGCTCCTTATCCTTCAGATAGGCGGCATAGCGGTTGGCAGTCTCCACCACCGGGAGGAACTTCACACCCTCCACGGCATTGCGGGCAATCAGGCTGGAGGGATCGATGTTGAGACCGATTATTCCCACACGTTTCCCATCTATTTCACGTATGGTGTAGGGTTTGAATATCCCTTCGGCGGGGGTGCCGGTGAAGTCGTAGTTGGCCGACAGCCGCTCGGCATCGAGTGTGCGGTAATGGTCGGCCATAGCCTTCAGACCGTTGTCAAACTCATGGTTGCCGAGTATCTGCACATCATAGTCCATCATATTCATCAGCGGATACTCCACATCGCCGCCGAAGAATTTGAAATAGAGAGTGCCCTGCACCACATCGCCGGCATCGACAAGGAGCACATTCTTCTCGGCATTCCTCACCGAATCGATTATCGCCTTGCGCTGCAGCACCCCCCCTGTCCCTTTCGCATCGGGGTCGATCATGGAGTGGGTGTCGTTGGTGTGGAGTATCACCAGATCGGAGGCGGAGAGTCCTGCCCCTCCGGCCATCAGTGCGCCTATGAGCAGAAGGCGCGAGGCAATATTGAGATGGAATTTCATATTCTAATGCTTTATCTTGCGAAGATAACAAAAAAATCCCGGATATCGGTTCAGATACCCGGGATTTAATATTATTGATGCGCTTCCGGCTCATGCCGGAGGTGTAATGAGTTTCACTTCTCGATCAGCACCTCGCCATCCATCTCCTTCGGAGCGGGGATACCCATGAGAGAGAGCAGTGAGGGAGCCACGTCGGCCAGCTTGCCATCCTTGAGGCGGGCGTTGCGGTCGCTGCCCACATAGATGAAGGGGACAGGATTGAGCGAGTGGGCGGTGTTGGGAGTGCCATCCTCGTTGACCGCATGGTCGGCATTGCCGTGGTCGGCGATGATGATGCTCTCGTAGCCGTGAGCCAGAGCGGCGGTGATTACCTTCTCTACGCAGGTGTCGAGAGTGGCCACTGCCTTCTGAATAGCTTCGTAGATGCCGGTGTGACCCACCATGTCGCCATTGGCGAAGTTGACCACGATAAAGTCATATTTCTCGCTGTCGATTGCCGCCACAAGCTTGTCGCATACCTCGGGGGCCGACATCTCGGGCTGCAGGTCGTAGGTGGCCACCTTGGGAGAGGGCACCAGCACACGGTCTTCACCCTTGAAGGGCTCTTCGCGACCGCCGTTGAAGAAGAAGGTCACGTGAGCATACTTCTCTGTCTCGGCGATATGGAGCTGTGTCTTCCCCTGCTCTGAGAGATACTGGGCCAGAGTCTCCTGCACGTCGCTCTTGGGGAAGATGATGTGCACACCCTTGAATGAATCATCATAGGGGGTCATGCAGTAGAACTGCAGGTCGGGGATGGGGTTCATGCCATCCTCGCTGTGCTGGGTGAGCACGGTGGTGAGCTCTTTGGCGCGGTCGTTGCGGTAGTTGAAGAAGATCACCACATGGCCGGCGCCGATGCGGCCATCGACCTTTTCGTTGACAATCGGCTTGAGGAACTCATCGGTCACACCCTCGGCATAGCTCTCCTTGACGGCCTCCACGAGGTCGGAGCACTGACGCCCCTCGCCGTATACGAGCATGTTGTAGGCCTCCTTGAGACGCTCCCAGCGGTGGTCGCGGTCCATAGCGTAGTAACGGCCGATGACAGAGGCAATCTTGCCGGCCGATTTGTCGCAGTGAGCCTTGACGTCGGCCAGGAAACCGGCACCCGATTTCGGGTCGGTGTCGCGGCCATCCATGAAGCAATGTATGAATGCCTTGTCGAGGCCATAGGCCTTGGCAGTATCGCAGAGGGCATAGAGATGATCGAGCGAGGAGTGCACACCGCCGGTGCTGCACAGACCCATGAAGTGGATCGGCACATTATGCTCGCGGGCGTAGCTGAAGGCGCTCTTGATTTCGGGATTCTCGGCAAAGCTGCCGTCGGCGATCGCACGGTTGATCTTTACCAGATCCTGATATACCACGCGGCCGGCGCCGATATTGAGATGTCCTACCTCCGAATTACCCATCTGTCCGTCGGGCAGACCCACATACTCACCGCTGGCCTGCAGCTTGGAGTGGGGATAGCCGGCCATCAGGCTGTCCATGAAGGGGGTGGGAGTGTTGAAGATTGCATCATCCTTGCCATGATCGCCAAGACCATAGCCGTCGAGGATGATCAACAGTGCTTTATTCGACATATATGTAAGAATTTTATTTTATTTTCGGGTGCTCTTATACAAAAAATCCATCCCCACGGCGGGGATGGTGGTGGGGTCTTTATCGCAGCCGCACCCCATGCCCGGAGCCGATGGCCGCGGCAGGAGATTTTTAATCTACCACCGTAACCGTAGCTCCGGATATGGGGCACTTATGCGACCGTCGCGGCCTCCGGGATAGTATCTCACTGCATGTGCAGCAATCCCGACACCGCGGCATGGAGTGCTGATTAAGCCTCTACGCTCTTCTTCACGCGACGCTCTTTGATACGGGCTTTCTTGCCTGTGAGGCCACGGAGATAGTACAGTTTTGCGCGACGCACCTTACCGAGCTTGTTGACAGTAATCGACTCGATGAAGGGTGACTCGATGGGGAAGATACGCTCCACACCGATACCATCGGAGATCTTGCGTACAGTGAAACGCTTCTTGTCGCCGTGACCGCTGATGCGGATCACTACGCCGCGATACTGCTGGATACGCTCCTTGTTACCCTCTTTGATACGATAAGCCACTGTGATGGTGTCGCCGGGCTGGAAGTCGGCAAAGTCCTTTTTGGGAGTGGCAAATGCCTCTTCCGCAATCTTGATAAGATCCATTGTTGTGTATTGGTTTTGGTTAAGCTTGCAATATGGCCGAGTTTCCGTTGAAGCGACCTCTCATCGGTCACACCTCGCCAGAGATTGCAAACCGGATGCAAAATTAATGATTTTTCTCGACTTACACAAATACTCCTCACCCTTTCCATCTCATTTTTCGGCCTTTTCCTACTGTTTCGGGGCGGCCACGCATCAGTTCATCAGCTCCCAGAAGTTGCAATTGAGGTTGAGCATGAGCGTGGTGGCGCTGCGGTGGGGCTGCGCGAAGGCCACCCCGACTCCGAAACCGCGCACTCGCAGTCCGGCACCTACCGAGAATCCGCTGAAGAAGGAGCGGTGATAGCTCCCCATATCGGTGGCCGTCTTATTGTCGTAGCCGAGCGAGAGCCAGAGCTTCTCGGAGGGCTGAAAACGAAGTCCGAATGTGAGATGACGGAAGAAATTGCTCATGAAGGTGGATTTGAGCTCCTGTGTGTTGCCGTCGGAATCTTTGGGATGCGTGTAGTATGGCAGATTCCAGCGGGTGAGATTATGAGCGGTGATGGCCAGCGAGAAGGGCGACGCACCGAGCCCCTGCATATAGCCTATCTGCACATCGAATGGCAAGCGGTTGTAGGCTTCCTGAAATCGCTTCACCTGGCCACCGGCATTTCGCAGCACCATCGAGAGGGAGAGGTCATGCTCATCATCGTAGTAATTCACACCCAGATCCACTCCGATGGCAAAGGCGGAATACACATCGTAATGGCTGTAAATCAGATTCAGATTGATACCGCCGCGCCAGCGGTCGGTGATGTCGTGGGAATAGCTACCCTCGAATACCATATCGGTGGGGGTGAATTTTCCTCCAGCCACACCCGTAGGGTCATACTGCGTCATACTCCCGAAGTTGAGATAGCGTATGCCGGCCGCCCAGGCGCTATTGTCGCCCGCGCCGGCACCGAAGCGCACCGATGCGAAATTGCCCGACCCCATATAGTGCATGTAGCCCACCGCGATCTGACGCTCGATTTCCGGACCCAGCAAGGCGGGGTTCTGGTCGGCCAGAGCCACATCGTCATTCACCAAGGCTATGCCGCTGCCACCCATGCCATAGGCCTGGGCCGAGGTGGGGATATTCAGAAACTCATAGCTTGAGCTCCCCGTCTCGGCAGCCGCCGGGAGAGTGATTACTAACGCAGCCGCCCATGCGGCCATATATCTCTTTATGCTGGGGATTTGCATTCCTGTAGATGATATTTGGCTAATTCGAATCAGTCATTAGTACAAACGCTCTTTTGGCCGCTCTATTGCCCCCGACTCTCTACAAGCATCACCCGGCACCAATTACAAGAGCGAGTGGCAGGATGAAAAATGCCCTGCGGCAAGTGTAAATATATATTAAATATGCTTAATTCGGTGCTAAATGAGATGCCATCGGTTGCACGGCTCACCGCTATTGCTTAATTTTGCCATTGCCGCCAAGCTTGACACCGGCGGACCGCTCTCCAATTTCAAAACTCTCTACATCACCATGACTACTGATCTAACTTCTCCGATATGAGCACCGTTTTCCGACAGCCATTCATCCTCTTTCCCGGCAATTCCCTCCGGGTTGCCTTGTTGGCCGCCGCAATGCTGGCACCTCTACCACTCTTGCTGCGTGCACAGACCTGCCGCGTGGCCATGGGGGTCAACGCCGATGGGCGCCGCGCCTATATGGAGGTATTCGAATATGATTATGTACCCCAGAAACCCTCATTCCCCGGCGGCGATTGGGCTTTGGTGAATTATATCAATACCCATCGCCAATATCCCCGCAAGGCATATGAGGCCGGTGTAGAGGGACGCGTCACATGCTCGTTTGTGGTCAATACCGATGGCTCAATCAGCCATGTAAAGGTAATCAAGAGCGTGGAGGAGACACTCAACCGTGAGGCGGTGCGCATTCTGGCCGAAATGCCGAGCTGGGAACCCGGACGCCTCGACGACGGACGCACCGTGCCGGTGCGCGTGATCTGGAGCATCCCCTTCCGCAAATAATTCTCCGCTCCGATTACTCTACACCTACTTTCCACCCCCCGGCCTCTCCCCCCTCTCCTATCATGCCACCTCTCCTCCTCACCGATATTAGCAAAAAAATTTGGCAAAAAAACATACTTGTGGCGAACCATTCTCTTCACCCCGCTGTTGTAAATAGCGAAAGAAGTAAAAATCGTTTCATGATGTTAGGTTAGTTTGAAAAGTATTATTGAAAATACGCAATACCGTTCCGCCGTGAGGCGGAACGGTATTGTTTTATGGCACAAGCTCTTAATCAAATCCGCAAAGCCCGGAGCAACCACCACCCGACCCCGATCCATCAGCCGGAACAAAATTTCCACACCACCGAATTTTGAAGTTCCGCGCGAATTGCCTAAATTTGCAGTAACTCCTTAAAGACCCTAAAGTCCTTAAAGACCCTAAAGACCCTAAAGTCCTTAAAGACCTTAAAGACCCTAAAGACCCTAAAGACCTTAAAGACCCTAAAGTCCTTAAAGTCCCTAAAGTCCTTAAAGACCCTAAAGTCCTTAAAGTCCTTAAAGTCCTTAAAGTCCTTAAAGCCCTTAAAGCCCTTAAAGCCCTTAAAGCCCTTAAAGTCCTTAAAGTCCTTAAAGACCCTAAAGTCCTTAAAGTCCTTAAAGACCTTAAAGGTCAAATGGTGAAAAGCCCCCAAATAATCGCTATGACAATCAGCATCAACGGCAATCTGAAATCTTTCAGTCCCGCATGGGTGATGGGTATTATCAATGCCACCCCCGATTCATTCTATTCCGGAAGCCGCACCCTGACCGGTGAGGCCATCTCCCTTCGCGCCCAACTGATGCTCCGGCAGGGAGCCGACTGCCTCGACATAGGTGGATATTCATCGCGCCCCGGCGCCGATGATATATCGCCCGAGGAGGAGTATGCCCGGTTGGCCGGTGCACTGGAGCCCGTGCGCCGCGTGGCGCCGGATGCCATCATCTCGGTAGATACATTCCGAGCTTCGGTGGCCCGGCGATGCGTGGAGGAATGGGGTGTGCAGATTATCAATGACATATCGGGAGGCACACTCGACCCTGCGATGTTTGAGACCGTGGCCGATCTGGGTGTGGCCTATGTGCTGATGCACATGCGTGGCAATCCGGCCACTATGACGCAACTCACCGACTATTCCGATGTCACGGCCGAAGTAATCTCTTGGCTCGCTTTCCGCATCGCGGAGCTCCGCGCACTGGGAGTGGCCGATGTGATTGTGGATCCCGGGTTCGGTTTTGCCAAGACGGTGAGCCAGAATTTCGAGATGCTGCAGCATCTCGATGATTTCCGGATACTCGACTGTCCGATACTGGCCGGTGTGTCGCGCAAGAGTATGATATGGCGCACATTGGGCTGTTCGCCGGAGGAGAGCCTCAACGGCACCACCGTGCTCAACACCCTGGCTCTGCAACGCGGTGCCAATATACTCCGTGTGCATGATGTGGCAGAGGCTCGCCAATGCGTAAGCCTCGTGCAGGCCACGATGGGCGCATCGGCCTCCCCCCTCACTTCAGCACCGACGCCGATTTACCACAACGTTTAATCCCCCCTAATCCCCTCTCTCCCCGCTCAAAGTGATAGATTTCGGAATCAAAGATCTTATCGATATCCTACTGGTAGCCACGCTACTATATTACACCTACAGCCTGATGAAGCGCTCCGGATCGCTGAGCCTTTTCTACGGCGTGCTTTTCTTTACAGTGGTATGGGTAGTGGCCTCTGAGATATTCGACATGCGACTCACCGGTACGATTATGGACAAGGTGATGTCGATCGGACTCATAATCCTCGTGGTCATATTTCAAGACCAGATAAAACGCTTCCTCATCGACCTCGGCTCGCAACGGCGCTGGACAAAATGGCGAAACATATTCCGCCATGGCGATGACCGCGAGCGCCATGACCATAAATACATCATGCAGGTGGTATATGCCTGCATGTCAATGTCGAAGTCGAAGACAGGAGCCCTGATTGTATTCCAGCGCAAGATGCCCCTCACCGATTATGAGAAGACAGGCGACATAATCGATGCCGACATCAACACCCGCCTCATCGAAAATATCTTTTTCAAAAACTCCCCGCTGCATGACGGCGCGATGATCATCGCCGACAACCGCATAATGTCGGTAGGCTGCATCCTCCCCGTGAGCCACGACATGAACATCCCAAAAGAGTTGGGTCTGCGCCACCGAGCCGCACTGGGCATGAGTCAGGTCACGGATGCCGTCTGCATCATCGTCAGCGAAGAGACCGGCAACATCTCGGTAGCCAAAGACGGTGAATTCTCCATCAAAGTCTCCGGTCTCGACCTGGAGCACATCCTCTCCAACCTCTGACCCTCCCCCCCTACTCCATACAGCAAAAGCGCGGCCCAAGGCCGCGCTTTTGCTGTATGGGAGAGGGGGGGGGGGTCAGAGGTTTGGACGGGTTTGCGACCGGTAGCGACAGGCGACGATGAAGG
>JAIDKG010000050.1 GCA_029051525.1 Muribaculaceae bacterium | reverse complement strand
CCTTGCAGCAAGTGACAAAATCCACTCCAAGGCTGCGACCCCTACGGCCCCGAAATTTTAAGGAACGCGCTCTTATGATGCAGCCGGAAAGTTGGCAGTCAGCCGGGAAGCGGTGGGGATGTAGTCAGAGTCCCCTCCGCTTCCCGGCCTGAAAAGGCTCTCAGTCATTGGGGAGAGTAAGCTGGCGTGTAGATTCAAGGATCGGCAGATTGGTCTCGGTGGGAACGTAGATCACTGTCTTGTTGCTGAGGTCAGACTGCTGGCGCACCCACAGATACTGGATATAGGTAGGCGTTATGCTGCCATTCTCGATGCGGATGGCCTCTGCGGCACCCTTTGCACGCTCCACCTCGGCCTGCGCGTTGAGTTTCTCGGCCTCAAGATTGGCACGAGCCTCCTCAATTTTGATTTTGCGGTTCTGCTCGGCCTTTGCAAACTCGGCCTTACCCTCCATCTCCTGCGACCATACATTATACCAGGGGCGGATGAAGGCCATAGCCACTATCAGCAGCACGATTCCCACCACTCCCCATACGACGCCTTTTATAAGACCCGGCGTCATGTTGAGCTGATTGTTGTTATTACTGTTATACATATGTTATTGTGTTTTCAGCAGCCATCGGAAACTGATAATATATTATCGCTGGCTGCCGGGGTTAATTCTACTTTAGCCGGCTACCGGATGAAGAAGCGTTGATGATTTCCGAATACTTGTTTCGGCGGGTAATTCTCTAATGCAAAGTTAATACATCCTCTCAATTCCGCAATAATTCCGAAATGTTTCAGACATATCGACACATTTTCCACCCCTCGGCAGCCGCAATATTTCATAGTCTCTCCCACCCTCTCCCCTTTATTTTCAACGCAGACTTCACCCCGAATGTTGCCCTGCTGATGAACCTCATACCTGCGCCACATCCTGCGCCACATCGGTGCACACGATTTTTACAAAATTTTAGTGCGCGTTCCTCTACAAAACATAGGAGCGCGTTCGCTTCCCACCGCGTGTGCGGCTGTTGTAATTTCTGATCATGTGTTAGTCCCCCTACCCTATCGTAGAGACAGCGATTTTGATAACGCCGTCGGCTCGGTTGGCAAATAAGGTGTAGGCTTCCTCAATACGGCTGAGAGGATAGCGGTGGGTGATCAGATGGGTGGTGTCAATATTGCCTTCGGAAATCAGTTGCATGATTTTGTCGCAGTCGCAGGCATCTACACCGCCGGTCTTGAATGTGAGATTCTTGCCATACATCCACGGTAGCGGCAAAATCTGATTCTTCTCATAAAGCGCAACAATCGCTACGATAGCATTCGGTCGGGCACAACACCATGCCAGTTCAAACGTATCCTCTCCTCCGGCAACCTCAATCACGCGGTCGGCGCCGCGCCCCTCGGTAAACGAATTAAGCACTTCAATGCATTTTGCAGGCTCTACCACAACAACTTCCGGATAATGCTGCCGCACAAATTCACGGCGACTCTCTTCAGCCTCGCAAACCACTATCCGCTGAGGATTATACAGCTGTACACATTCGAGAGTACACAATCCGGTCGGTCCGGCACCGATGATCAGCACGGTGTCTTCCGCAGAAATCTCAGAAATTTTGGCCGCCCAATAGCCCGTGGCAAGAATGTCGCCTACAAAGAGAGCCTGTAGGTCGCTAACGTTGTCGGGTATCAGAGTCAGACCATTGTCGGCGTATGGCACGCGGACATATTCCGCCTGACCGCCATCGATGCGGCAACCCAACATCCATCCACCTGATGTGCAGTTGTTAACGCATCCCCGCCTGCAATAGAAGCACTCGCCGCAGAATGTCTCAACATTCACGGCGACCCTATCGCCCGGCTTGACCTTGGTGACTTCCGAACCGACTGCCTCAACGACACCCACCAGTTCATGACCCACAGTAATGCCGACTTCCGCCTGAGGCACAGCCCCATGCAGAATATGCAGATCCGACGAGCAGATACTCGAAATGGTAACCCTGACCACAGCATCCTTCGGATTCAAAACTTCCGGCTCCGGTTTTTCAATCAGTTGAAACCGTCCCGGCTCGGTATATGTCAATGCTTTCATAAGTTGATTTATCAGGTACTTATTTTAACGCACTCTATCAAGTAGCTGCTAAATTTCAGTTATTCCGAGGCTTTTAAAGTATTTGTAGGTGGAGTCGTAGAAGATTGGTAGTCGCGTAGGATCTTCCGGAAATCCTTCTGGAGTGGTACATTCGTTGCCTTCGGGAACACAAATCACCATTCCCTGACGAGCACGAGTGAGAAGGACGCGATAAGCATTGAGCATGTATTTTTGTGTCTCGATATTCTTCTCAGGTGTCCATTGTGTCTTACCATTGAATTTCCAGAAAGTCCATTGATTGTTGTCACAACGCATATCTGCATCCCAAAGCACACATGCAAAGTCTACTTCCAAACCTTGTACCTGGATTTCGGTGGCGGCTTCCTCAAGATAATTCGATGACCGAACATCTGTTTTATCTTCGAGGAACCAGTGTACTGCATTATCTTCGTTTTGTGGCAAGACATGAACTGCTAAAGGCTTAAAACGAGCAGAGACTTTTGAAATGAGTATACCGGTTTGCTGTGTGCCTCTCGCCTGTTGCCTAAGCCACATACGGGCTTTATCAATGCTGCGAGTGAGCACTATTGGATAACCGTGACTGGCTACATTCTGATAAAGTTCTGACACATTGGTGTTAAATGAAAGCAACGAATGTACAAATGCCGACAGACGTTCGGCTCTGAAAGAACGAAGGCTTACTCCAAGGTGGAGTCTATCCGAAAACACAACATTCGGATTATGTTCAAGGAGCTCGTTGACCTTACCTTCTGCATATTCCGGTTCGTTCAATTTATCCGAAATGTAGACATTCCAATGGGGGAAACGCTCGTTGAGAGCACTTATCCATTCGGAAATGCCTGCTTCGCCAGTGTTTATTTCCTGTCCACCTCCGATAAGGCATACTATAGTTGCCCAATCTTCCCTCTGGTCGAGCGACCATATCAGAAATGCAGCCTCCGACATCGGGAAATTGGCAACTTTAAGTTTGTTTCCGTATGTGCCTCCTCGTTTCAGATAGTCAGCAATGCGCTTGTGGGTCCAGGCTCGTTGTGCTTCGTCGAATATCGCGACATGTTCAACTTCTCCATATCCGCTTTGCTGAAGTTTTACGGCTTTCTCCGGGTCGATTTCGAGTTTGCCATCAATCACCGGATTCTTAATCTTAGCAAGCATATTATCCCTATAACGGTGGATAATTTGGATAAACTTACTCACTTCACGACGAGAATCCGAAATTTTTTTGTCGTCACCTTTTTCTCGTGATTTTTTATAGTTGTCGCGAGCAAGAGCCTCTGTAAGAACTGCTACAAGAGGGCCATTGCCGGAGAGGTAAACGGCTCCGTCATCTTCATTGAATGCACCTTCTTCAGTATATGATTGTTTCACAGCGACATCGAGTCCAACCAATGTTTTTCCCGCTCCAGGCACTCCGGTAACGAAGCATATACTTTTCTTGCCGTTTTTCTTGGATAGATTTATTACATCCAGTATATACGCTATCGTCGCATCGGTAGTTACTTTATCGGCTTCATGGCGAGTAATATCCTCCACAGAGTGATTTTCATACAATGACCGAGCTGCCTCTATTATTGTAGGCGTAGGAGTATATGGACTGATAGCCCAGTCTTTTATTGTGCCAGGCTGATTTGCATTTGCGTGTTGCAATACATCATTGATAATACCTTGAAGGCCAGACCCTCCGGTGATAAGAGGATTGTAAATTGAATCATCATAAACAGATGGCACAAACAGGCTTGATGAAGATAAATGTTTTGTTGGGATTAAAATCGGAACGATTATTCTGTCGTGGCTAAAACGATGGAAATTTTTCAAATCAAGGGCATAGTCCATCACTTGCTCCACGTCAGACTGTAGAGCATCCTTCTGTCCGACCTTGAATTCAAGACAAAATATGATACCTCTCAAAAGCAAAACCACATCAATACGTTTGCCCAGACGAGGTATATCATACTCAAATATAATCTCGGCCTCCTCATCTTTCCAAGGAAAAAGAACTTTTTGTAAAAGTTGGATTTCTCCCATCCAAGCCTCGTCAGTAGTAGTCAACGCCTGTCCATGAAACGCATCGTGGATGCGTCCCAGAACTGAATACGAATCGGATTCCATGAAAGATTTGAAATCCGATTTATATAGACATCGATTTGTTGTTTTAATGGACATTAAAGATTGGGTATTTTCTTATTTCTTTACAAATATAGCTATAACCTCCGACATGGCAATGAAATATGCTCAGAAAAGAGGTGGAAAAGACGTTCATTTCAGAAATAAATCGTAACTTTGTAATCATAAACCACTCAATATCTAAATGGCAGCTCAAGATATATACATATCGCCAAGGCAAATCTTGTCGTATCTCCGAACATTTGAGGTGAAGTTACCTATGGTCTCGCATCCTTGGGCGTATTTTGCCATCGTCCTGTTTGATGCGGTGGGCGAGCATGTCTCGACACGCCTTTGCAGCGATGCAAACGACAATGCCGCAGAAATCTACCGCCAACTCGGATATAATCCGGTTCCGTTCCGATGCAGTGCATAGTACATCTTGTCGCTCAACGGATTGCAGATTTTCGGGTACAAAGCCCCGAAATCGCACCGTCATACCTTCTAAAAATCG
>JAIDKG010000005.1 GCA_029051525.1 Muribaculaceae bacterium | reverse complement strand
TTTTTCAAAATTTATCGTGTTTTTCTCGTCAACTATTTGAGAATGAGTGAAATCAAATTTTGTAAAAGAGTGTTAAGGAATGTAAATGCCGTTTTCGCAAACATGCTATACGGCAGAATTACTCAGCATTTTTTTGTCGCCGAGGCCAAAAAAAATGGGTCGGAGACCCAAAATTTTTTCATTTTGGTGCCTCCGACCCTGATTTTTTACCTCTCCCCCACCCCGATTTAATAGAAAAATCATGGTCGGGGGGAGAGATTTTTCCACTACAAGCTCAAAAATTGCTTTGAATCGAGCCGATTTTTTTGTGGACCGGCTCGAAATTTTCTTTCTAAGGTCTGAAAATTTCTTTCCGCAAGCCGCTGCAAGCCGAATTTTTTACTACCGCAACCGAATTTATTACCTCGGCGAGCCGAATTTATTACCGCCGCTAACCGAATTTATTACCTCGGCGAGCCAATTTTTATTTCGGCGAGCTAAATTTTTCTCCTTAGAAGGGGGAGCTTTTTAGATTTTCACCTCAGAAGAGGGGGAAAGTAGCGTGATTGTAGACATACTTGTCGTCAAACTGGCGGTCGGTCATTGTGAGCATATATATACCCTGGATGAGAGTCACCACACTCCAGGCGCCACAAGTGATGAGCGAAAGTAAAATTGAGATAAATCCGGCCATTACTTTGTCGCAATAGAAATACTGCACGCCGAGATATCCAAGGAATATAGCGAAAAGACCTGCCACAATCTTCGACTTGCCGCTCCACCGGTCGTAGCCCGGATCGGGAGTTGTGCCGAAGAGACCATTGATGAATCCCGAATTGCCGCCGTTGGGGTTGGCCCAATTGCCGGGATTATTGGGATCGGGCTGACGATATCCGCCCCCCTGCGGCTGCTGCGCCCCCAGATCAATATTCTCCTCATAACGCGGGGAGGCACCGGGAGGGGGCGTGGTGGGCTGCGCGCCGGCTGCGGGGCCGGCTAAGTAGATAGCGAGTTCGGCACATGTCGAGGCCGGACGCCATTCCGCCATACCAGCTGTCCATACCATTGAGGCGGGGTTGAGACCGAAATTCACCAGCTGATCAGCCGGCATGGGACCCTGCTGAGTACCATTGTATATGATATACCATTCTTTCATTGCGTAGAAATTTGATGATATTATTGAATTATCTATCGAGTGACAGCCTGTGAGGCATTGCCACACAATGACTGCTTCTTTTGCGAAATTAGTGAAAAAATTTCAGAAAACGGAAACCGCCAATCATTTTAAAGATTGGCGGTCTGTTTTTGGTGATTTTTGCTGCAATATTGCAATTTCACGCACACTCATGCTGAGAGAGCATGATTAGAGCGCTCTTACTTATCGCGCATGAAGATCTGAATCGGTGTGCCCGAGAATTCCCACTTATCGCGAATCTTATTCTCCAGAAAGCGGCGATAAGGCTCCTTGACCCACTGCGGGAGATTGCAGAAGAACACGAAGGTAGGCACGAATGCATCCTTAAGCATAGTGACATACTTGATCTTCACGAATTTACCCTTATTGCTCGGAGGCGGAGTGATGGCAATCTGCTCCAGCATATAGGTGTTGAGCTGCGATGTGGGTATGATACGCTTACGATTCTCATACACCTGGATGGCTGTCTCCAGCACCTTGAAGATGCGCTGCTTCGTGAGAGCCGAAGTAAAGATAATCGGGAAATCGGTGAACGGTGCAAACTTACTTCTCACTGCAGCCTCATAGCGCTTCTGCGCCTCGAGCGAGCGATCCTCGATCAGGTCCCACTTATTCACGCAGACCACCAGACCCTTCTTATTGCGCTGTATCAACGAGAAGATATTGCCATCCTGCGCCTCAATGCCACGGGTGGCATCGATCATCAGAATACACACATCACTCGCCTCGATAGCACGAATAGAGCGGATCACACTATAATACTCTATATCCTCATTGACTTTCTGCTTCTTGCGGATACCGGCTGTATCTACCAGATAGAAATCGAAACCGAATTTATTATAGCGGTGATAGATCGAATCGCGGGTTGTGCCGGCGATATCGGTCACAATATGGCGCTCCTCTCCGATAAAGGCATTGATAAGTGATGACTTACCGGCATTCGGCCTACCCACGATAGCGAATTTGGCCACATTATCCTCCGGTGCCTCATCCTCGGTGCGTTCGGGCATATCGGCCACCACGAGGTCGAGCAGGTCGCCCGTGCCGGCACCATTGGCCGACGACACCTCTACCGGATCGCCCAGACCGAGCGAATAGAATTCAGGCACATTAAATCGGGCATCACCCTTATCCTCCTTATTAGCCACCAGAATCACAGGCTTCTTCGAGCGGCGCAGGATTGCCGCCACTTTATCATCAAGGTCGGTCACACCCACCGATGCATCGACCACAAAAAGGATCACATCAGCCTCCTGGATAGCTATTTCCACCTGCTTATTGATCTCCTCCTCGAAAATATCATCAGAATTCACCACCCATCCGCCGGTGTCGACGATAGAGAATTCCTGACCATTCCAATCCACCTTGCCATACTGGCGGTCGCGGGTAGTGCCGGCCGTATCGTCGACGATGGCCGAGCGGGTCTGCGTCAAACGGTTGAACAGTGTGCTCTTGCCCACGTTCGGCCGCCCTACTATTGCTACTAATCTGCTCATATGAGAGTCTTAATTGATAAGTTATGTTCTAATGGCCGGCTCTGCCTCCCCGGATTGCCGCGACGACGGAGTAGCCACCCTTTATGATTCACTTCAATCTATATAGCCAAACTGTTTCAGCTTATTCTCGCGATTGCGCCAGTCCTTCTCGACCTTGACGAAAATCTCGAGAAACACCTTCTTATCGAAGAATTTCTCGATATCAAGGCGCGACTCGATGCCTACTTTCTTGATTTTCTCGCCACCCTTGCCGATGATGATACCCTTCTGCGAATCGCGCTCCACATAGATCACCGCCATGATATGGATCGAATTCTCCTTCTCATCAAATTTCTCCACCACCACTTCGGTGCTATAGGGGATCTCCTTGTCGTAGTTCTGGAGGAGTTTCTCGCGGATGATTTCGGTCACGAAGAAACGCGCCGGCTTATCGGTCAGTGCATCCTTGCCGAAATAAGGTGGTGCCACCGGGAGGAGCTCCACGATTCTTGTCTTCAGGTTATCGACATTAAACTTCTCAGTGGCCGAAGTGGGGAAAATCTCCGCATTGGGCAGACGCTTCTTCCAGTCGCCGACGAGCACCTCGAGCTGCTCATTATTCTTGAGCAGATCCACCTTATTGATCACCAGCAGCACCGGGATATTCTCCTTAGCCACTCGAGCCAGGAAATCGGCATTCTTCTCCGGATCCTCCACCACATCAGTGACATAAAGCAGGATATCGGCATCGGTCAGCGCCCCTTCCGAGAACTCCAGCATCGACTCCTGCAGGCGATACTTCGGTTTGAGCACACCCGGGGTGTCGGAATACACGATCTGATACTCCGGAGTATTGACGATGCCCATGATACGATGGCGAGTGGTCTGGGCCTTATTGGTGATGATTGAGATGCGCTCGCCCACGAGGTCATTCATCAGTGTGGACTTTCCCACATTCGGGTTGCCCACTATATTTACGAAACCGGCGCGATGTGCGGGGTTGACGGTATTCAATTCCTGGTTTTCCATAATAAATGCTGTTAAGACGATTTGAGCCGACTTGGGCTCATCAGTATTAACGCGCAGGGGGTTATATAAGTTTTTACGGTCCGTTGCTCCCGCAGCGGACCGTATTTATGAGAGAATCGGGGGAAGCGGGTTGATGTGATACCCATTCGGGCACTTGCGGCAGGAAGCCGAGCCCCTCCCCGATATCAATTATTTCTTGGGATCGATTGCCCAGATAAGATAGAGGGCGCCCCATGTGAAACCTGCACCGAAGGCGGTCATCACGATTTTATCGCCCTTATGGAGGCGACCCTTGCACTCGTCGAGACAGAGGGGAATCGAAGCGGCCGAAGTATTGCCGCGATGCTGTATATTTACGAGCACCTTCTCCTCGGGCACCTTGAGTCGGCCACCCACGGCCTCGATGATGCGGAGGTTGGCCTGGTGAGGCACAAACCAGTCGATATCATCTACCGTGAGGCCATTGCGCTCCATCACATGCTGCGACGAAGAGAGCATATCGCTCACGGCGTGCTTATATACTGCGCGCCCTTCCTGATATACATAATGCTCGGCGGCATCGACAGTGGCATGACTTGCGGGGAGCACACTTCCGCCGGCCTTCATCAGCAGATGAGGCAGACCGGTGCCATCCACGTGGAATTCGCCATCGATCACACCCAGCTCCTCATTGCAGGGCTCCACGAGCACTGCTGCGGCTGCATCGCCGAAGAGGGGGCAGGTGGCGCGGTCGTCGTAATTGGTCATGCTCGACATTTTCTCGGCGCAGACCACGATGATTTTCTTATATAGACCCGATTCGATGTAAGCGCGCGCAGCCTGCATAGTGACAATGAAACCGGCGCATGCGGCCTGAATATCATAGCCATAGGCATGATGCAGACCGCATTCATGCTGGATTACGCTTGCCGTCGACGGGAAACGGTAGTCAGGATTGGAAGTGGCACAGACCAGGAGATCGATCTCCTCTTTGGGAGTGCCGGTCTCGGCAAGGAGTTTGTTGACGGCTTGTATGCCGAGGTAACTTGAGCCCTTTCCCTCCTCTTTGAGAATGCGGCGCTCTTTGACACCGACTCTGGTAGTGATCCACTCATCGTTGGTGTCGACCATCTTCGAGAGCATCTCATTATCCAGGATATCATCGGGCACATAGGAGGCGATGCCGCTTATGATTGCGTGTTGCATAACAGTGGAGGTAAGAATTTAAAAATAGTACGCGGTGGGGGTAAAATGTGTTTTAGATTGCCTATGCCCGGAGGGCAATCCTCACGGGCCATAGACAATCTAAAGCGGGGGAGTCTGCAAACTTTTTTCCGGTCGCTGCGTTGCCGAGCGAGCCGGTGTCAGTGAGTGGATCAGACTGTCACAGTGTTCTTATCGATCACCAGCTTACCGCGGTAGTAACCGCACTCGCCACATACGTAGTGATACATATGCCATGCGCCGCAGTTGGGGCAGATGGCGAGAGTGGGGATAAGAGCTTTGTCGTGTGTGCGACGTTTCGCAGTTCTGGTATGCGATTGTCTGCGTTTAGGATGTGCCATTTTCTATCTTCTTTTAATTGTTTTTATCTGTTGTGAAGCTCACCGCGCCGCCTCCCCCGGGGGGAAGCCAGGCTGTGAGCATGGAGAATCTCAATCGTCGGCGCCAGGCACTGAGGGGTCCACCTCGACGGTGTCGGCATAATCGGCCTGATCATCGGCTTCGTCGCCATCGGCTCCGGCTGAGCGGTGCTTGCTCAGGGCGGTGAGCATGGCGCGATTGCATTTCCCTATCGGATGCACGTGGCGCAGGGGGATGCAGAGCACGACTGTGTCGTAGAGCATATAGGCCACATTGAGATAGGTATTGCTCTCGGGGATCACCAGTATATCATCGCTCTCGTCATTGTATTCCTCGCCATACTTCACGATGATGTGATATGTAGTGTCGATTTCAATCTCGAGCGGATCGAGACAGCGGTCGCACGCCACCTCCACTACACCTTGACAATGGAATGTGCAGTCATAGACATCATGCTTCTTCTCGAGGTCGAGATGCACCTTTACATCCGCTTTATGGATATCGGTGCGCTCCATATTCTTGAAAAAGTCAGTGTCAATGACAAAATCCTGCTCATGGTGTCCATCCTTGAGCTGGGCGAGCT
The DNA here is from genome assembly GCA_029051525.1 of Muribaculaceae bacterium. Taxonomy (GTDB): domain Bacteria; phylum Bacteroidota; class Bacteroidia; order Bacteroidales; family Muribaculaceae; genus Lepagella. The sequence goes on along the minus strand of JAIDKG010000005.1, from coordinate 48,018 downwards.
GCACTTTATATGCTGTGAATTTTCCCACGATAATGCTATTCTTTGAGGGCCGGATTGACCCATATATTAAAAAAAGCGCCACAAAGTTAGTTAGTTTCTTGATATTTACCAACTTCTTCGGGCACTTTTTTTCGTTTAATCTCGGTTTTGGGTCGTTTTCACCTCCACAAAGGGGGCTTTTTAACCCTTTTTCAATGTTTTCTCTCTATTCCGGCCTCCTCGGCGCCACTGCGCCGGGCCGGAGGGGGGAGCCGCTGATCAGCGCACCTGCACCTTGGCAGTAGCGCCGGTAGTCACCACGAGATATACTCCTGCGGGGAGATTCTCAGTGCCGCATTCCACGCCGCTCAGGTTGAATACCTTCGCACCTTCCGGAGCCACGATGCAGCCCTGACCACCCATGATTACGGGCACGTCTAACTCAACGCCATCCACACCGGAAGTGGGGAGCTCGGCGGGCACGAAATTCACCACATTCGAGATCACTGCTCCCGGCACACCGGCGAATCCACGCACCGAGGCGCTGAATTTCTGAGTCCACTGATTGATGGTGATATTGCGCACTGTATATTCGGTCACATTGCCCACATTGGTTTCATTGAGGTTATCCACGTAGAAGCTATTGCCATTCGTATCCTCGCGGCTCACTGTCAGACAGTAGCTCTGAGCATCGGGGAGGCCGGTCCAGCGGAGAGTAAACTCACGACTCTCCTCGCTTCTCACGGGATATTCACTCATCACAGGAGCTTCGGCGAGAGGCTTATACTTATTGTATTCAATCGAGGCATCGCCGGTGGCATAATCGTAGGTGATATTCGAGATAGTCACATCGATCGGACGGCGGCTATTGCAGACCGGCGCAAGCACCTTCATCTGCGGGGTGATATAGGTGTAATCCTCCCACTCACCCGGCCATGCGGTCACATCGAGCGAAGGCTCAATGAGCTCTACATAGGGGGTTGTACCGGAATTCACTTTATTATCAGCCCAGACAGAGTTGTTGTAGTTGATACGCCAGATAAGCACACCATGCTCAGGCATCGAGTAATCCCAGCTTTCCGGACCACGCGACTCAATCACATAATACTCAGTCTCATATCCGCCGGCACTTCCAGGCATGCGTATGCGCAGACGCACAGCATTGCGGTCGCTGTCGCAGAGCGGATTCAGCTGATATGTCTCACCATCCTCAGCATCGGTATATTCGAGCCAGCGGCAGAGCCACTGCTCATAGGCAGAGAAGAGCGGCGGACAGGTGGAGAGCTCGTTGTAGCTACCCTGGTCCATGACGGAGAAGCGACCCGGGGTCTTGCAGCCATTGTAGCCGGTGTCGTAGAGGTCGGGCAGACCGAGCACATGGCCATACTCATGGCAGAAAGCGCCGATACCATCCATATACGGGCGCTCCGATGAGGGGATTGACTTAGAATTGCTGAGCTCATTGGCGCAGGCATAGGTGCGGAAGCTCACACCATCAGGTTTCAGCTCGGGAAGACCCAGCGGCCACCCATATCTACTGGTGAATCGCAAATAGTCGCTCTGGTGGGGCCAGATTGTGGTGACGCCACCACCGTCGGCCTGACCATAACCACTGTAGAAGAAGAAGATATTATCGATGACTCCATCATTATCGCAGTCATATTTCGAGAAATCCACATCCTTGTCGAGTGCTGTGATTGCCTCATAGAGAGCCTGTCCCCAACGGGGGCCCTTGTCGGAGGAGGGATATCTTGAGTCGTAGTCCTCCTGATTGGTATACCAAGCCGAAGTATGCTCAAGCTTCACAGGGCCATACACGTCAAACTGCGGCTCAAACTTACCATTCGAACACGCCATATAATAGTCTCGAGCCGATCCGCGGCCGCCATAGTCGCTATATCCCTCCTCATTGCAGAGACGGTTGTACTGATCCACCGGATTTGCCGCCGAGAAGGGGACATCGGGAAATTCGAGAAGAATCACACACGAGGGTACTTTGCCAATGGTATTATAGGTGGTGCGACCCTTGTCGGGTCCGGCCATTACCAGCGGAGCCATACGGTTGGTGACCTTGGTATTAGCCTGAAAGGGCTCAGGAGCCTCTGCGCGGAGCAGATCGATATCGCTATCCACTGCGCGCAGCGCAGCGCCATTGCGGAATGCCTGCTCCAGGCGCCCGTCTTTATATTCGAGGATGCTGACGCCCTCGGCGTCGGTGATGTAGCTGAAGTGCTCATTGCCATGCAGACGATACTCCACGACGCTGCCGTCGGGGTTGACATGGCGCAGCAGCTCCGGAGTAGCAGGGCGTGCGGCAGCAAGTAGTGGAAGGGCTGCCAGCGCTCCGAATGCAAAGAGTTTTTGAAGTCTCATAAGCGCGATGATGATGTATGGGGTTACGTTATAAAAAAATCCGCCCTCCGGCGCCGGGCTCTTGCATGGCATCTTACAGACGGCTACTCTCCGCCGATGGACTAACCACCTTGAAGAGAATGATTATGGTATGAAATATTGTACCTCCGAGGAGAATCGAACTCCTATCTAAAGTTTAGGAAACTTCTATTCTATCCGTTGAACTACAGAGGCTTCTCATGGTATCGACAGGATAGGGACCGGCCACAGCCTACCCATATCCCGCAATTCCATCTGCAAATATAGATGATAATCAGAGAATCGCCAAGTGACGAGTGAAAAAAAATCTTAAATAATATTAATTAATTGTTTTATCCACCCCGTTTGAGTGTTTCCAACCTCTCCCCTGCCCCGCTTATCACAGGCTCCGCTCCGGGTCAATTCTCCTATCGCAGACGCAGACGCGCACCCGGAGAGTCGGCCACATCGGGATTGAGGCGGCGCAGAGTGTAGAGCCTCATGCCATAGCGCTGGGCCACGGAATGCATCGACTCTCCATCGCCGATCGTGGCCACCGCCACATCATCGGGAGCCTCCTCATGCTTGGGCTGAAGATATACCTCCTCCCAGGCCTTGATTTCACCATCGGCATCGACATCATTATAGAGCATCAGTTTTTTCTTATTGAGCTTCAATTCCTTGGCTATGCCGGCATAGGTATCGCCAGGTTGGGCTATCACATAGTGCAGCCCCCGGCTCTTACGGATGGCATGACGGCTCAACAGATTGCGATGTATGAAATCCGCACCCTCCTCCAGCCGCTGCAGATGATCGCTGTCGAAATCCTGAAGGGAGTAAAGCTCTATGATCGATATCAGGCGGTCGGCATAGTTGGGGTCGGTGGCATAGCCGCACTTTTTCAGTCCGCGAGCCCACCCCTCATAATCGGTCGGCGCGAGGTCGAAGAGAGAGGCATAGCGCTGCCGGCGCAAAAAGAGAGAATGGTCGCGAAAAGAATCCTCAGGGGAATCATACACCCTGAAGCACTCATCGGGCGCATCATCATTGCGCAGCATCGAAGCCCCGCTCCACTCCTTATGGCACTTGATTCCGAAATGGTTATTCCCCTCCATAGCCAATGTGGAGCGCCCCGCGGCGCTCTCCAGCAGCCCCTGCGCCAGTGTGATTGAAGCCGGCACACCATACAGCCGCATCTGCTCCACGGCCATGCCGCCGTAGCGCTCTATATAATCTTCATAGGCATTCCCCAGCATCATGGCCGGGAGAATCAGCATCAGAATAGTGAAAAGATGTCGTAACAGTAGCATATAGGGTAGCTATAAAGTAGAATATCGCGCAGAAATAACCTGCAATCCATTTCCTAACTGCAAAAATAACGATTTTCGCGCCAAAATACAACACTCCCCACCCCCGTAAGGATGCAATTGCCCACAAAAAAGCTATGCCCAAGCCATTCTCGGCCCGGGCACAGCATTTCAGTATGTAAAGCGGCTTATCGAATCATCACCTTCGAGGCGCGACCATCAGGCTGACGCACGATGTAGAGGCCGGCAGGAAGTGTGGAAATGTCGGCCACAGGCATACCGCGGCGCAGCACCACACCGGCCGGAGTGAGCAGATCCACATGCGAGCAGGCAGAATCGACTGCCACACCACCCACAGAGAGCACCGAGGCATCGCCGATAGCCACATTGTCGATAGCCAGGATACCCGAAGCGCGACCCTTCACGCCCCAGCGCACTGCCGCACGCTTGCCGGCATAATCGGCCAGAGAGATAGAAAGACGGTCGATATCTGTAGTTTTCAGATCCACCAGTGGTTTCCAATTCTCGCCACCATCGGTAGAGATCTGCATCTCACACAGCGCCGGACCCGACGGGCCAATCTCCTCCTCAGAGTGCCAGCGGTTGAAAGCCACAATAGTTTCACCCTCGGCAGGAATCTCAAACTCAGGGGTATAGAGATAGCTCTCCACAAGATTGAGACCGGCATCGGCACAGCTGATCGAGGCGAAGCCGCCGGCGATACCGGAGGCCGGATCGGGGGTGAGGCCGAACCAATTGTCGAATCTCCAGGCATACATCTCCTTCACTCGCCCAAAGGGGTCAACGAGTTCCACATCCCAACCCGCAGGGAGATGCGCCGAATCAAAATTCTCAAAAATAGGAAGCTCTGCCATAACCGGTTCACCCTTCGTGACAGCCGCCGTGGCCGGAAGCGACACTGCGCCATCGGCATAGATGGCATGCACGGCATAGGTGTATTTCCCCTGTGGCGCATCGGCAGCAGTGAAACGCATAGAGCCATCATCCACCTTGCCGATCAGTTCCTGGCCTCGGTATATGTGGAATGCCTCGGGAGCATCATATTCCTCATCGATCTGCGGCATAGTCCAGGATAGGAGATGCGATTCCCCCTCATCAGCCACGGTGAGAGCCACCGGAGTCACTCTTGTGCCCGGGAACACATAGGTCTCCACAATTTCCGATTTACCCTCCGGGAGCTCATACACAGCCTCTACGCCGAATTTATATGCACCCTTAGGCAGACCGGTCTGCCCCATGAAATAGGGATATTCCTCCATATCGGCACGGCCGATATTCTTATCATTTACATAGACATTATAGTAAGAGGGCTGCTGATCACTGTCGGGGCCCTCCCAGCCCACCTCAATCTGGAACTTGCCATCTTTTTCCTCGGTCCAATACCCCTTGACCTGTGTAGGAGCGAGGAAATAGAAATCACCGATCTCCACATCTACGCTGGCAGAGGCATATTCCGTATCAGTGGCCTCATTCCAGGCCATGACGCGGAAAGTGTGTGTGCCCTTATCCTTCGAGTTATAATCGGTGTAATTGAGGCGCTTCACATAGTCGGCCACCACTTTATCGTCGAGATAGATGCGGAAAGTGGTCTGCCCCGCATTGAGCCATTCACTCTCCGAGAGGCGCGCCATGCGGCGGGCAGCGGGAGCGGGAGCATACGGGCGATGAGTGCGCACACCCTCCGGCAGAGCATGGCGCTCACGCGTAGAGAGCCGTGGGCGGAGCGCACCGGCCTCCGAGGCGGTGTAGAACTGCACATCATCCACCGCCCAGAGGAAGTATAGACTTTCCTCCTCACCGCTCACGGCATTGAAAGCCACCAGAGTATTGTCATCGGCCGGCTCACCCAGGAAAAGAGCCGCAGGCTGCACCTGATCGGTATCTCCCATATCCCAACGGCCATCCCAGAGTTCGGTCCAGGTATCGCCATTGTCGCGGCTGATTTTCACATAGTAATGGTCGGGGAAATCTCTGAATCCACCCACATAGAGCAGTTCCGGATGAAGGAAATACCAGAACTCCATATATTCAGCTCCCGCACCCGGCTTCACGATAAGCCATTCATCCTGATGCATGGTGGAGGGGTCTTCCTCGTCATATTCATCGGCCATCATCAGCATAGCTGTGGAACATCCGCTATGGGCCAGAGTCTCATCATCTTCAGGCTCGAAAGTATAGCGGATCCAATTGCCGATTTCACCCATTGTATAACCACGTTCGATTTCCCATCCGGCCGGGGGGAAGGTTTCGTCCTCGAAACCTTCGTTGAGTATACATGCGCCGGTATTGCCCCAATCCCAGGTGAGGTCGACGATAAGGCCATTGACATCGGCCTTCAGATTGCCCGGGGCTGCCGGAGCGCTCCAGGCTGCGGAGGCGCCCAATATCGAGGCTGCCAGCACAGAGAGTGTCTTCAGGTGTAAAGATGCTTCCATAAGTGTAATTTTAAGATATTAAGTAGCTATTGTCGGAATCGAGGAATCGAGGAATCGAGGGGATAGCGATCATTTTCAGTATATGGCGCTCCTCGATGATTTTCTGCAAATGTAAAGATTAAGTGTGAGAAAAAAGATAAAAAAGGCTTTCAAACCGTCTGAAATCGGGATTTCAGACACTTGAATTGTAGTTTTTACTACAATCCGATTATTTTTCAGGGTATCTGTATAGTGAGAATAGCCTCACTTCCTCTCGGAGTGTCGGGCAGCCTCGCGCGCCTGGCGCACGAATTGCGATGGTGTCAGACCGATTACACTCTTGAATACTGTGCTGAAATATGTGCGCGAGCGATAACCCACACGCTCGGCCACACCCTCCATCGTGGTGTGGAGCATCACTTCCGGATCGGCGAGCAGACGGCAGGCCTCACGAATACGGTATTCGCAGAGCAGAGTGCTGAAATTCTTTCCGGTGGCGCGATTGATGGTCTGGCTCAGAATCTTCTCACGCGTGTCGAGCAGACGCGCCATACGTTCGATTGAGAAATCGGGATCGAAAATCTCACGTTTCTCCTCCATCAAGGTGCGCACACGGTGCATCAGCTGCCGCCGGGCGGCAGCATCCTCCTCATCCTCAGAGGGAGCAGCCGACTCAAGGGGGGATTCACCGGAGTCGGAAGAGACTTCCCCGCCGGGGAGGGGCGTGGGTGCGGCATCATGGGAATCGATAACCAAGAGGGGGTGCTCCGAAAGTTCCATATTTCTTTTATAGATCTCACGATAGGCCTCACGCAAGCGCCGGTGCTTTACATAGATCCATATGATCACCACAGCAAATAGGAGCGCCACACCGCTGCTTATCCATATGCGGCGGCGCTGCGACTCAGCCCGGGCCGTGGCCTCGCGCACACTGCGGTTGAGAGAGGCCAGCCGGTCGGCAATCTGGAGATCCTTCACTGCCTCAAATCGAGAGGCATTGAAGAGGGAATCACGAATCTGGAGCACCTCGCGGTGGTAGCGCTCCACTTCGGAGGGAGAGCCGGTGTGGCGGGTGCACTCCTCGAGATATCCGTAGCCCTTCTCCACGAGATTGAAATACTCCATTTCGCGTGCTATCGCCACACCCTCGGCCAGGGCAGTCGCCGCACGCTTGAAATCACTACCTGCCATCCAGAGCAATCCCACACAGAGATAATGCTGTACGGAATAGCGCTGACTGTCGGAGTCGAGACGCAGCAACGGAGTGGCATTCTGAAGGATACGCGCCCCCTCCAGCGGCGATCCGCTGCGCAACAGCCGCAGGGCCTCTGCCATACAGGGTGCATACTCCGCCAGAGGAGCATCGGCAGGAAGTTGATAGGCCGACATGCAGGTCACCAGCGAATCCGGAATCGTGCGCCCCCCATCATGGAGAGCCACAGTGGCATAATCGATCAAAGCGCGCCCATAATAATGGTCGTCGTGATCGGCCATCACACGTTCGAAAGCCTCACGCACCAGTGCATTGGCCTTAGGGATATTATTATAGTCGAAATATATCTGTCCCAAATTTGAGATTACGGCCGACTCCACATCACGCAGTCCATGAGTGGTGGCAATCTGCTGTGCCTTCATAAGCCACGGATAGGCCTCGGCGGCATTCATGCGCCAGGCGAGCCAGATATAGCCCATATTCACGCTGGCCAATGCGCAGCGGCGTATGTCGCGCTTCGAGAGGGATGGGTCATAGCGAGAGGCGGCCACTGAATAATAGGCGGCCGCCGCATCGTAGCGCTCCTCCTGGATGGCTTCCCAGGCGTGGCGCACGAGTTGCTCAAGCGACTGCCGCGGTGCCTCACGGCGAAAAACCTCATAGTCGATTGAGCTTTCGGCATATGGCAACGCACCCCCGAACATATCCCCGGGAATGACAAGCAATATTATGAGAAGCTGCAGCAGCCTCAGGAGGTGGCGCGTCATGAGATAGGTAGGTACTGGAGAGATAGTTAGAGCGAGTGATTATGCACGCAGAGGGGGGAGGAGAGAATCAATCACCTCTCTTTTTTCCGGATAATCTGAGTAAAAAACGCTAAATTTGCATTATAAGTATAACCCCTCAGTGCAAGTCGATGCGACTTGACACCGAACATACACCATATTACCATGCAAGAGAAAGAGATAATCATCCGGATGGTGCAGACCACCATCGACGAGCTCTCCCCCACCGACCGCCATCTGGTGGAGGAGGCACGTGAGGCCACACGACGCTCATTGGCCTCATATTCAGGATTTCATGTAGGCGCCGCCATACTTATGGATAATGGTGAGATCATCACCGGAGCCAATCAGGAGAATGCAGCCTATTCTTCAGGCACATGTGCCGAACGCTCGGCCTGCTTCTACGCCTCGGCCCGATATCCCGGAGTGCCGATGCGCAAGATAGCCATAGCCGCCTGGACCCGACTCCATATGCCCGAGGAGGCCTCGTGGGAGGAGTGTTTCCAATCTCATCCCATCTCCCCCTGCGGAGCCTGCCGCCAGGCGCTGCTGGAATATGAGCACCTCTACGGGCCAATCGAGGTGATACTCTACGGTCGCGACCGGGTATATATCCTCCCCTCGGTGGAATCACTGCTCCCTCTGAGTTTCACCGAGTTCTGATTAGCCACATAGCCCACATAATTAAGGCGGGGCGCCCGTCCGGAATATCCGGATTGGCGCCCCGCCCGTATTCTTAGGGGGTAAATTGGGAGAGGATCAGAGCTGTACCTTAGCTGCACTGTTATTGACAGTCACGATGTAGGTACCTGCAGGGAGCGTGAATTCTACCTGAGTGTCCTGAGCTGCATGACCTGCCATGCGCAGACCGCCGATGGTGTAGACGGCGATATTGTCGCCCACCGAAACATTGCTGATTACCACCTTGCCATCGCTCACAGCGATATTCACCTTGGCGTCAATAGCTACCACACCGGTAGTAGAATCTACAAATACCACCTCATCGGCATAGGCAAGTGCTACCTCGACATTAATATCCCGATTGTGGGTCTCCACTGAGTAGTCAGCCTCAACATCGAAACTAATGCCATCGATTTCAACCGATTCCACTACCCAATTTTCGGGAGCGGTCACTCCAAATGTAGTGTAGTAGTGGTTGGGAGCCATGTAAGACACTTTCTGGCCATCGGTCATCTGGATTGATACAGTCACGAAGTCGGGATCGGCCTCCGGCTCAATTGCACTGCCGGAGAACACGATGGCAGAGCCTTCATTCCCACTGTTGAAGCAGAGATAGAGAGTCTGCGGCTCATCTACCTGGAAGTCGACGATACCATAGTAATATTCACCATCGATATTATACGATGTGGTCATCGCTTCATAGTTCAAGAGGTCAGACTCCTTGTATAAATAGGCGTTCCAGTAAGAGCCGTCAATCCCCAAGATATGCAGATCGCCTGCATTGACATCAAACTTAATCCATGTAGGCTTCTTAATCTCGGGCAATGCAATTCCCGTACCGGGAGTCAACTCATAATAATAGGCAGTGCCGGCAGTCTGACCGGGAAGAGGCTCCTTCACAAAGAGTTCCACCTCATTACCCTCGGTATAGTTGGAAGTCAGGCAAAGCAGATAGCGGCCTGCGCCGGGGAGGGGGAAGTCGATCAGGTTATATTCTCCGGTGTTATAGTCCCAGGAGTTTTCGGCAATCTGCTTGTTGGGATTCTCGGCGCTATAGAGCTTCAGAGTGCAGGAAGTCTTGGCTACGATATTGAAGACACCGTCGGGAAGGTCGATACTATACCACACATAGTCGGCGCCCTGAATAGCCGGGAGAGTAAGTTTAGTGGAAGGCTCGGTATAGGTCACCATGATCGGATTGCTCGAAGCCTCGCCGAGAGCAGCCTCGCTAAAGGAGAATGTGGCTGTCGGTTCTACCTGAATCTGAGTGTTGTTGAAGCATACAATTACTGTATCACCCTTTATCACAGAGCCCTTGAAATCGGAATAACTATATGTCTGGTAGTCAATACCGACTGTCGACTTGTGGGAAAGATCGTTGACATATACAGCCACCTCGCTGCTGTAATGCTGCGTCATGGTGGTGGAAAGATTGAAGAATCCGGAGATGGGAGCCTCAAGCTTATACCAGGTCTTCGACGGACCATTGGGAAGGATCGCCGTGTGTGACTCACCTTCCTCAAGATCTATGATAAATGCAGTCTCCTCCGTTTCACCCTGAGCATACGACAGATTTCTGATGTCGAGCACACTGCCCTGAGCGGCATCCTCTACGACAATCGAATAAACCTTGTCGGCGATACCTTCAAATTTGCAGCCTTTTTCTGTGGCGACCACCATCACCGTCTCCGGGTAACCCCACTCGTTGACAGAGGAAACCGAAACCTTCGCATCGGCACTGTCGACTGAAAGTTCCACAAAGGCTGAATAGGTCTGCGAGTAGCTCAGATATGCGGGGGAGAAGTCCGGAAGGAGATTGTCGCCGAGCACTGCCTCAATGGGATAATTGGCTGTCTGACCCGGCTTCATATCCTCAATCTCGAGCGAGAAGGAATAGCTGGTTCCGGCCGGCACTATCACCTCGAGGATGTAGTCGACACCGGCACTTATCTCGGCTTTGAAATTGGCACCCTGTCCGAAGAGAGGATAGTTTGCGCCGCGTGCATGGAGCTTGAACGGGCCGCCATATGAAGAATCGGTGGCATCGGAAGCGAGTGTCAGGAACTTCGGCGCACTGTCGGCCGGAAGCGAGAATGAATAGTAGAAGGTTGATTCTCCCTCAGGAGTGGTGTATTTAGTGCCGAATGCAACATTCTCGCCTACCTCGCTGTCTTCGATGGGTGAGAGCTCCTCAAACAGGAGGGTAAACCACTGGGGAGCATCTGTTGCAGCCTCCTTGGTGTATTCGATGATATAGTTGGAGTTGGCGGGCACGGGGGCCTTGCGGAAATTTAACGAGTCGAAATATGACTGGCTATATCCTGCGCATGATGTGCTGAGCACCACACTACCCTCTGCATCTGAAAAGACCTTCATTGCAGAATACATTGGAGATGCGGGGGTGGTGAACTGATAGTAATATGTGCCGGCCGCTGCGGGAATCTCCACATCACCTTCGCTCACATAGAACGGGTCTTCGCAGCTGGCACCCGAGATTATCTCATAGAGGTCGCAGTTGACGATAGAGCCGCTTGAACCTACTGCCTGAAATATATAGGTCTGACCCTCATCGACAAGAAGAGTGTAGACATAGGCGCCTAAACTTGAACTGTAGTCAAATTCATAGTTAAGGTAATCCCACCCTGTGTCGCATCCCTCTGCCACAGACAGGTTGCGGAATGAGGTGTCGGCATAGAGCTTGAGTTTACCGGAAATTTCGGGAGTAAACTCAAAGAAGTGGGTGCTGGTGCCATAGTCGGGAGCATAGCAGGGCACCAGAAGACCGCCCTCGCGGTCGAGCACCATCGGAGCATCGCAACTGTTGCCCAGGAAGGCATTTTGTGTGGGAGCCACACTCACTGTGAAGGTCTGCTCGCCACGCACGGTAGCTCCGAAATTATAGGTATAGCCGGATTTTACATAGAAATCAGAGCCATTGCTATAGTCGGTAGCCATGCCGATTACAGTCGAATTGCCATCGGGATCCACCTCAGTCACTTGATCGGATGATGTCAGAAACAGGCTGACGTGGAGAAGTCCTGTCTCTGTGGCATTGAATGTGAAGAAACAATTGCCATCGGGAGCAATGTTTTCGCCTACCGTCACCACCAGAGGGTCGTCGGCCGTCTGGGCGAAGGCCGGTGTGATAGCCGTCGCCAGCATTGATGCCCAGAAGAAATGTAGATACTGTTTCATTCTGAAAGGGGTTTAACAGTTAATAATTAAGTGGTTGTTGTTTTATCTTGCGTTTGATAAGCTAAGCTGACGACTTTATAAGTATTTTTACTACCGAAGTGGCTTTTATAATGTCGCTGAGACTATGTAAGAGCTATATCAATTGCAAATTTAACAAAAAAAATCCAAAACTCACATTTTTTGACCACTAATTCGGCAAAACTGTAATATCGTATCATCTAAATCTACCTTCACATGCGAATCAAAGGTGTCTCAGAGCTTCGTTAGAGCGCGTAAAAAATCGCTGCCCCTACGACCCCGAAATTTTAAGTTACGCGCTCTTAATCTTTTTGGAGCAATATGTGTTTAATATTTACACGGCTCTCATTGGCGGCGGCCAGACTTATCGCCTCGATAAGATGATCTACACTGCCATACCAACCGGGAGTGAGCCGCTAAGACCCCTCCCCACACAAAAAATGTTAACGCATCTAAGAGCGAGTTCCTTAAAATTTCGGGGCCGTAGGGGTCGCAGCCTTGAGTAGCTCTCGGAATATATAAATTTCTCCGACCTACTTATCTATTGATTATAAACCGGATTGCCGACAGCGGTTGGCAATCATAAAAAAATGATTACGCTTATGGCTAAACTTTACTCCCTGCACCCGGGTCATCGGCCGGCGGCCCACATCCGCCGGATAGCCTTTACAATAGCCGGAGCATTAGCTATGGCAGCAGGCTCGCTTTGGCTCACAAGTTGCACCGTAGGTGTGGGATGGGATCCCACACCACCTTATGGATGGGACAATACATTCTACGACTCCAATCTCACCGGCTGCTGGCGGCTCACCACCGTCAATTCATCATATGTGAGCGGCTATTCGGTCAATTACCTCTACTTCAACGGCGATGGCCGGGGAGAATACTTCTACTACGACGACACGCGCCCCTACACCGAAAACATAGCCTACTGGTGCCAGCACGCAGTGAGCGGAAGTTCCAATTATCAAATCAATGTGCAGTATGAGTCATCCTACTCGCCGACCACGATGAATTACTGGTTTTCAGATGGTGGCCATACCCTCTGGATGCAATGGCGCAATTCCTACGGCATCCAGACCTACACATATACCTACGAGCCCCGCATCCCCTGGTGATGCTACGTCGCTCCCCCTCTCCTACTCTCCTCCTCTCCCCTCTCCCCTCTCCTCCTCAATCCTTCTGCATAAGCCATACAATAAGATCACTCCCGATCCGGGATGCCGCCATGACGGCAATCCTGAATCGGGAGTGAGATGTGCTATGTAGTATGCTCTGATTTACTCGTCGATGCTGAAATCATCGGCAAAGAGATCATCAGGGATATCGGCACCCGATTCGGAATTGAAATCGAGATCATCGGTATCCATCATCTCCTCTTCATTCTCATCGGTATCATCCACATCATCGGCCACTGCCGCTGATTTCTTACCTTTTGTCTTCTTGCCGGGGAGGAATGGATTGGTGGCTCCGGCTGGCTGGGCGGCAAGCTGAGTGAGACGCTCGCGCACCTTCTTGTCGAGTTCTGCAAGGAGCTCCTCATTCTCTTTGATGGCGCGCTTCACGGCATCGCGACCCTGACCGAGCTTATTGCCCTCATAGCTGAACCATGCGCCCGATTTCTTCACGATGTCGAGCTCTACGGCCAGATCCAGGATTTCGCCCGAGCGGGAGATACCCTCGCCAAACATGATATCAAACTCCGCCTTGCGGAAGGGGGGAGCCACCTTATTCTTCACCACTTTCACCTTCACAAGACGTCCGATCAGCTCGTCGCCATCCTTGATGATGGTGCTGGGGCGGATGTCAAGGCGCACCGATGCGTAGAACTTCAGTGCATTACCACCCGTAGTGGTCTCCGGATTGCCAAACATCACACCAATCTTCTCGCGCAGCTGATTGATGAAGATGCAGCAAGTGCGGGTACGGGCGATTGTACTGGTGAGCTTACGCATGGCCTGGCTCATGAGTCGGGCATGCAGACCCACATTCTTCTCACCCATCTCCCCATCGAGCTCAGCCTTCGGGGTGAGTGCAGCCACCGAGTCGATCACGAGCACATCGATAGCACCCGAATTGATAAGCTGCTCTGCGATGTCGAGTGCCTGCTCTCCATTGTCGGGCTGTGAAATCCAGAGATTATTCACATCCACACCGAGTTTCTCGGCATAGAAACGGTCGAAGGCATGCTCGGCGTCGATGATGGCGCAGATGCCACCCTGCTTCTGAGCCTCGGCTATCACATGGATGGCCAAAGTAGTCTTACCCGACGACTCCGGACCATATATCTCAGTGACACGGCCACGCGGCAGACCGCCTACACCCAAAGCGAAGTCCAGACCAATCGAACCTGTAGAGATCGCCTCGATATCAGTCACCTTATTTTCGCCGAGACGCATGATGGCTCCGGCTCCGAAATCCTTCTCAAGGTGCTGCATGGTCACGCTGAGAGCCTTCTTCTTCTCTTCAATATCGCTGATGCGGGTCACCGCCGCTTTCTTTACTTCTTTCTTCTTTGCCATATGGATGGTACTTTTTTGTTTCTGGTGCAAAGATAATACTAATCATGGGGTTTTTCCTAATTTCCGACCCGATATTTACGCCCGCACGCTATTAAATATTCTTAACAAACAGCTCCTCACTGCAACACTCTTGCAGTGACTGCAAATATATTGCAGCCTGCCATACGGGCCAAAAAACCCGGCCGCTCCATGCCTGGAGGGCCGGGTTAAGAATTAATCCGAGAGGGTATTAGCCCATTCCTTACGGGAAGGGGTATTAGCCCTGGATTTTAGTTTTGATGGCTGCTGTCTCAGTCTCGTAGCCGGGCTTTTCGAGCAGTGCGAACATATTCTTCTTGTAGGCCTCCACACCGGGCTGGTTGAAGGGATTCACACCGAGCAGATATCCGCTGATGCCGCAAGCCTTCTCGAAGAAATAGATGAGCTGACCGAGCACATACTCATCGAGCTTGGAGATTTCGATGCGCATGTTGGGCACACCACCCTCTACGTGGGCAATCTTTGTGCCGAGTTCGGCCATCTTGTTGACCTCATCCACATTCTTGCCTGCCAGATAGTTGATACCGTCGAGGTTGGCGGCATTCTCGGGCACACGTACAGAGAGAGCGGGTTTCTTGACCGAAATCACAGTCTCGAAGATAGTGCGCTCACCCTCCTGGATCCACTGGCCCATGGAGTGGAGGTCGGTGGTATTGTCGACCGATGCGGGGAAGATACCCTTGCCATCTTTACCCTCCGACTCACCGTAGAGCTGCTTCCACCACTCCGAGAAGAAGTGGAGTTTGGGATTGTAGTTCACGAGCAGCTCGATCTTCTTGCCGCTGCGATAGAGGGCATTACGCATGCGTGCGTAGACCTCCGAGATATTGTCGGGACCGGGGTGGGCAGTCTCCTTCTCCATATCGGCTGCGCCGGCGAGCAGGCGGGCGATGTCGTGACCGGCCACTGCAATCGGGAGCAGACCCACGGGAGTGAGCACCGAGAATCGGCCACCCACATTGTCGGGGATTACATAAGTCTGCCATCCTTCCTGATCGGCCATAGTGCGGAGCGCACCCTTGTTGGCGTCGGTGATTGCCACGATGAGATCCTTGGCGGCCTCCTTGCCGGCCTGAGCCTCGAGCTGGTCGCGGAGGATACGGAATGCGATTGCGGGCTCGGTAGTGGTGCCCGACTTGGATATCACGATGATACCGAATTTCTTATCCTTCAGAAGGTTCTGGAGCTCAGCCATATAGTCTTCGCCGATATTCTGGCCGGCATAGAGCACCTTGGGCGATTTGGGGGCGGGAGCATAATAGTCGGCGAAGGAATCGCTCAGAGCTGTATTCACAGCCTTGGCGCCGAGATAGGAGCCACCGATACCTATGCATACCACATATTCGCAAGCCTCGCGCAGACGGGCTGCAGTAGCGTTGATCTGCTCCACGAGCGAGGCGGGAGTCTCAGAGGCGAGGTTGACCCAGCCGATATAGTCGGAGCCGAGGCCTGTGCCCTTCTCGAGTTTGGTGATTGCCTCCACAGCCTCACCTTCAGTGGCTACATACTGTTTTTCTGCAAAATAGAGAGCATCATTGATATTAAGCTCAATTGATTTCATAAGAGTTATTGTTTTTGGGTTTCTAATCCTGTACCGAAGTGGAATCTGCGGCATGCGAGGTGGTTGGACTCAAACTGCGGCGTAGCTCCACTATTATATATAACCTTGAGAATTTCGGATTGTTGGAGATGACTACATTAATAATTGCTAATTATAGCCATTTAAGCGCGGGCCGCGCGCTTCAGGAGAAAGTATCGGTGATGGCATCGATTGCCATGCGGGGGCTGCGGTTGTCGTAGAGTATGGAGTGCACACAGTCGAGAATCGGCATATCGGCCCCCACGCGGTCGCGGTTGATTTCAAACACACATTTAGTGCCATAATATCCCTCGGCCACCATGGCCATCTCCATCATAGCTGCCTTTACGCTATAACCCTTACCGATCATCGATCCGAAATTGTGATTTCGGGAGAATCGGCTGTAGGCCGTCACGAGCAGGTCGCCCAGATAAGCGGAGCGGCATATGTCGCGGTCGGGCATCGGCGAGATGATATCCACAAACCGGCGCATCTCACGGATGGCATTGCACACGAGCATCGCCATGAAATTATCCCCCGCCTTCATGCCATTCACGATACCGGCGCAGATGGCATATACATTCTTGAGCACCGCCCCATATTCGATACCGGCCACATCGCTCGAGATGATTGTCTTGAGCTTGGCGCTGGTGATGAGGTCGGCGAAGGCCCGGCTATGGGCTGTATTGTGGCAGCCGATAGTGAGATAGCTCAATCTCTCCAGAGCCACCTCTTCGGCATGACAAGGGCCGCCGATCACCATCAGGCGGTCGTCGGCGCAATCGAAATTGCGTGCGAAATAGTCGGTGACGATCATATAATCGTCGGGCACGATACCCTTTACGGCCGATACCACATACTTACGCGAGATATCCTCCGTGATGCGATCAGCGATCCCCTTGAAATAAGGGGAGGGCACAGCCACCACAAGAGTGTCGGCCATGCGGCAGGCCTCATTGATATCGGAGGTGAAATCGATTCTCTCTATGTCGAAGCTCACATCCGATAGATATACCGGGTTGTGCCTGTAGCGTATGAAATCATCTATGCGGTCCTGCCGGTGCATATACCACACGATGCGGTCGCAATTGCGCATCAGGAGTTTGGCCAGGGCTGTAGCCCAGCTGCCGCCTCCTATCACTGCTATTCTGCCTAAGCCTGCCACGGGATGTAGGTTTTAAGATGAGTGGTCCGGCCGGGGCGCCCTCGAGGGGGTGTTTTCGGGGCGCCCGGCGGAGCCTCTATGTGGTATTTGCTTGGATTATTCTGCTTCGGGAGCGGGAGTGTTATCATCGGCAGACTCATCCTCCTTGCGTGCGCGCACTTCGGGGCGCATCTGCGGGAAGAGGAGCACTTCCTGAATAGTGGTCTGGCCGGTGAGCAGCATGGCCAGACGGTCCATGCCGATACCCATGCCCGATGTGGGGGGCATGCCATATTCGAGGGCGCGGATGAAGTCGGCATCGATCACCATAGCCTCGTCGTCGCCCTTGTCGGCCAGACGCATCTGCTCCACAAATCGCTCATACTGGTCGATCGGGTCGTTGAGCTCAGAGTAGGCATTGGCCAGCTCCTTGCCGTTGACCATCAGCTCGAAGCGCTCGGTGAGCTCCGGATTGTCGCGGTGGCGCTTGGTGAGCGGCGACATCTCAATGGGATAATCGGTGATGAATGTGGGCTGGATGAATGTGCCCTCACACTTCTCGCCGAAGATTTCATCGATCAGCTTACCCTTGCCCATCGAATCCTCCACCTCGATACCCTGGCTCTTGCAGAAGTCGCGAAGCTCCTGCTCGCTCTTGCCGGTGATATCGAAACCGGTGGCATCAAGGATGGCCTGAGTCATGGTGACACGCGGATAGGGGGCGGTGAAATCTATTTCATTGTCGCCCACCTTCACTTTGGGAGTGCCGTTGACGTCGATAGCGATCTTCTCGAGCATACGCTCTGTGAAACGCATCATCCAGTTATAGTCCTTATATGGCACATATATCTCCATGCAGGTAAACTCGGGATTGTGGGTGCGGTCCATACCCTCGTTGCGGAAATTGCGCGAGAACTCATACACACCATCGAATCCGCCCACAATCAGACGCTTCAGATATAGCTCATTGGCGATACGAAGATAGAGGGGTATGTCGAGTGCATTGTGGTGAGTCACAAAGGGGCGGGCTGCCGCTCCGCCGGGAATCGACTGGAGCACCGGGGTATCCACCTCCAGATATCCATGCGAATTGAAGTATTCACGCATGGAGTTGAACATCTTGGTGCGCTTCACGAAGATATCCTTCACATCCTTGTTGACCACCAGGTCTACATATCGGCGGCGATAGCGCATCTCCGGGTCGGTGAAGGCATCGTAGGCCTTGCCATCCTTCATCTTCACGATGGGGAGGGGGCGCAGACTCTTGCCGAGGAATGTGATTTTCTCAGCATGAATAGTGATCTCACCCATCTGGGTGCGGAACACGAAACCCTCCACACCGATGAAATCGCCGATATCAAGCAATTTCTTGAACACCACATTATAGAAATCCTTATCCTCTCCCGGACAGAGCTCATCGCGGCTCACATATACCTGGATACGCCCGTCGGCATCCTGCAGCTCCATAAAGGAGGCTTTGCCCATGATGCGGCGGCTCATGATGCGGCCGGCCACACGCACATGGCGCGGCGGCTGAAGGTCGTCGCTGAAATTTTCCTTAATCTCGACGGTATGACCCGTCACTTCATATTCCGCAGCAGGGAAGGGCTCTATGCCTCGCTCGCGGAGTGCCTCCATCGAGCGGCGACGCACTACTTCCTGTTCGCTGAGTTCCTTTATGTTTGCCATTTTCACTTGTATATATCTCTATTTTCGCAAAAATAACAAAAATTCCGTGAATTCACAAATTATCCCCCCTCATCAGGCTAAAAAGTGGCCCGAGAGGGGGGATATTTGTAGGCTCCGATTGTAACCCACGTTGATGCGGCATCGCCCGCCTGTTTGCACGGTAAGGAACGCGCTCTACATCTCCATGCGGAGACTGGCCTTGGCGAGGCGGATGAAATCCTCCACTCCAAGGCGCTCCGGGCGCTGCTGCATAATCGGATCCTGCATAATGGGATTGTCGGCGCCCATTAATGAACCGATGGAATTGCGCAGGGTCTTGCGGCGCTGCCCGAAGGCGGTCTTCACCACCCGGCGGAAGGCCGCTTCGCTCACACCGAGGTCGGTGCGCGAATTGCGGGTGAGGCGCAGCACACCGCTCATCACCTTCGGCGGAGGAGCAAACACTCCCGGCGGCACACTGAAGAGATACTTGCAGTCATACCATGCCTGCAGCAGCACCGACAGTATGCCATACACCTTGCCACCCGGCCGGGCGCAAATACGCTCGGCCACCTCCTTCTGCAGCATACCGCTCACTACCGGTATCTTATCCTTATAGTCGAGCACCTTGAAGAATATCTGCGAGGAGATGTTATAGGGATAATTACCTATCAGCGCCATCTCCCCCTCCACAATCTCATTGAGATCCATCTTGAGGAAATCACCCTCCACCACACGCAGTGAGGGCATGTCATGGCTGAGGTATTCCACCGATTCGCTGTCGAGTTCCACAGCGGTGACATCACGCCCGGCATCGACCAGGAATTTGGTGAGCACACCCATCCCTGGACCAATCTCCATCACCGGCAGCGCGCCCAGCTTCTCCCCCACTTCATCGGGGCTGACAGTATCGGCAATGCGCGCCGCTACCCCGAGATCCCGCAGGAAATGCTGTCCTAAATTTTTCTTTGCTCGTACTTCCACTTTTCAAATGATATGTATAAAAGTAACCCCTAAGAATAAATACACATATGAGAGGTGCTGATTTCCAAGAGCTACTTAAGATAAAACTCATCCGAACCATAATGGTTCGGATGGGTCTATCTTATTGTCACGACGACGGATGGGGTCAACGCTTGTCAAACTTCTTGGCGATTCCTGCCGGCACCGCATCGTGGTGCACCATCACATTGATGGTCTTCTCAAGGAAATAGGGCTCACTCACATAGAGATAGCCGCCGTAGAGCTGGTTGGTATCCCAAGAGTTTTTCACCTTATAATAACGGTTGCCCTCCTGATCGGTGGCATAACCCACGATTACCATGCCATGGTCGTCGGTGGTCTCAAAATTGTCGAAGGTGCGCTGGCGGTCCTCCTGAGTGATGGTGCGCTCCTTGACAGGACCTTTCACCTTATTTTTCTCCTTCTCGCGATCGGCATCCGAGAGCTGCACCCAGCGGGAGAGTTCGGTGCCTTCCATATCGGCCTCGCTCTTCTCAGCCGGAAGCACTGCATAGCCTTCGCGCCATTTGAATGTGGGCTCCGATACGTCGGCTGCCCAGGCCACGGTGTAGCCATTCTCCAGAGCATTGTCGACAATCGCCTTCATCTCCTCCATCGGCACATTGCGCGATGTGCCCCAAAGCCAGTTGTCGGCAATCTCGAGGGGGAAGGTTGTGTAGAAAGGATGGTGGGTATAGCTTGTATATGACTCAAACTTGGTGCCATCCAGACCGATAGCCTTGGCATATTCCTGAGGAGTATAGGTCTTGCCATCCACGGTGAATGTCTCGGGCACTTTCCCCAGATATGCATCGAGGATACCGATAAATCCCGGAAGCCACGCTGTGGAAAGGCGCTTGTTGGGATTAGTAAGTATCACATTCAGATATGCCTCGAGAGCATTGGCCATCTCATAGTGAGAGTGCTTATCCTCACCATAATTCAGGCCGGTATATGCCTCTTCGGGCATAGTGCCATAATTATTGAGCGAATAGAGCACATCATTGAATCCGCCACCCTGGGCGAAATTAATCTTGCCGCCGGTGCGGATATACTTCTTGGCCTTGTCGATATAGCAATTGCGCACGCAATACATCTCCGACAGATCGAGTTCCGGACCACCCTGACGCAGCACTTCATCCTCGAGGGCCGATGTTCCTGAGAATGCCCAGCATGTGCCTGATTTATTCTGATCCTTCACCGGAGTGGTGGGGAGAATCTTCACATCGGTAAACTTGAAACCGGTGCTGTCGGGCACTACTACTCCATCATCCTCCATCGCCGGAGCCTCCATGTAGGTGGCCATCGCCACCGGCACTGTCAGCGCGCCAATGGCGAGCGACATTATTAACTTTTTCATTCTGTTTTTTATAAATTATTGATTTAAGGTCAGTTTCTTACTTTCACAACGCCCGCGGCGCCACGCACTATATACACACCCTTCGGGAGCTTGCTGAGATCCATACTGCCGATAGTCTCAGCCATGCGGCGACCATCTATGGCATATACCTCGAGGCGACCATCGCCACTCACCACTGCACCCTTGATGCAGAGCGCACCCTGCCCGGCAATCGCACCCTGCACACCGGATAGGGCCACATTGATATAATCACCATACTCAATACACATATCCTCGACATATGCACCACTCTCAGTATCCTCATCATACTGATACATCTTGCTGACCACCGTCACAAGATTGGAATCTTCATCATAGGTATTGGTCACAATCTGACCGGCTACGAGTTCCTTCTCCTCGCCGCCATACTGCTCGAAGATTTCATCGCGCACCAGATTGCCATACTTGTCGAGCTCCACCTCCTCGATCATACGATATGTGAAATCGGAAGAGATCTCGCCGGTCTCATCATCGAAATATTCGGTCTTGGTATATATGATGCGCTTCTCACCGCCACTCTCGATAATCTCCTCAAGCGCCTGAGTCATACCCACCTCTTCGGGATCATTGGTAGTCATGCGGATCTTATAGCCGGTCGCCTGACCCTCCGGATAGTCGATAAATACGTAGCCATCGGGCTTATCCTGATAATATACTGTGGCCTGAGTGAAGCGGTTGTCGCCCTGAATCATATCCATCAGTTCGCCGGTGAGCTGACCATTGGTCTGCGCCCACTTGATATCGCGATATTCGGTGTCGAGATAGAGCTCCCAATTCGGGGTGGATCCCGTCATATTCATGTAATAGGCATATGTATCGGCCTGACCGGTGGCGGCATCATAGCCCCACACCGATTTATATGCCTCCACAAGTTTATCGGTAGCCGAATAGGGAAGCGACTTGATAATCGACGTGATATTGCCGGCCTCATCGCGGGTCACCTGATTAGTCTCACAGAAATAGTTGGGCACCCATTCATCGCCACCCCAGTCATAGCCCATGCGATTCACACAGTAATCATGCACCACCGGGTCATATTCATATGTGCGCCGGGCAAAATTGATTGTCTCCTCACCGGAGCCGACAGTCTGGATAGTCTCCGCGCGATTGCCATATTCATCATATCTTGTGGAGCAGGTCGCCACATACGCCCCCTCATCGAGCACACTGCAGATTTCGCGACCTTCGGCATCATACGTATAGGTCACCTTACCCATCGGAGTCCAATCACCATCCTCATATAAAAACATCCTCTCCCACGAAGGGCGCATCACCGGAGCCGATGCCTCACGGAAAGGAGCCACCGACTTGCGGAATGAAGCCGAAGACTTGCGGATCACAGACTCATACGAGCGCGCCACTTCAAAACGCGCCTGCATACTCGGAGTGGCCGCCACGCCTGTGGCTGCCAGAAGCAATGCTGATCCTATCAGCCCATTGCGAAAAATAGAGGTGGAGATCTGTTTCATATCTTCGATTGTTTGATTTTCTGCAAAGTTAATAAAATTTTGCATCCAATTAACCCTCATTATAAAGGTTTTTAATCCAAGGCATCAATATCCGCTCTATGGCAATCAGAAGGAGCATGGTCGCGCCCCGAAATTTTAAAGAACTCTAAGGAGCGCGCTCTTAACATTTTTTATAGAAATGAGATCTTACGACATAGAGGGCAGGAAGAGAGTTTGCGGCAAAATCGCTGTAATAGTAAAAAATTATTAAAAAGGAGCCGGAAAATTTGGCAGGGCCGAGAAAAAGTATTAACTTTGCACCCGACTTGAGGCAGCTGCACGCTCTGAAACGACCTCCATCCCACCGGAGGCAGACGTAAGCTCAGACCTCTGAACGGTCAAATAATAAAACATCAGAAACGATTTATCAGGAGAGGTGGGTGAGTGGCTGAAACCACCAGTTTGCTAAACTGACGTAGGAGCAATCCTACCACGGGTTCGAATCCCGTCCTCTCCGCCAAATCTCCCACAAGACCCTGTAAGCAAATTGCTTGCAGGGTCTTAATCTTTATTCTTCAATACCAACCGGAAAAATTGACAAAATAGGCTGCAATACCTTGATGGATTGCAGCCTATTTATTTAGAGCGCGCTCTTATTTATACCAATTCATACATCACCTCGTGCTCTCGGTAGCGGTTCATTTTCCCGGCTCTGACGAGAGCCAATATGGCAAAACAGAGTTGAGTCTCTGTAAAGTCACAGAGTTTCAAAAGTTCCCGGTAGGTATATTTGCACCCGAGGCGCATCTTCTCAAGCAGGTATTTGCTGTTGATCGTTATCGTATCCATATGTCGGTATTATTATGATTCCTGATTCATAACCACCATGACGGCATGATTGTTCTACGGTCATGACAAAAAAATTATGACTGAAATATTGCAACCTCATGGCCGTTATTAGAGATGACTAAACATAGCTGCTAAACATGAAACAACCCTTATTGAACTCTCTCGGCTTGCTTTACATCATCTTGGCCTCAGCTTGTTCGACAGGCTCTCCCGAAAACTCACCATCGCTCAAAGAGCAACTTCATTCAATTACTGACAATGCTCCGGGGATGGTCGGAACAGCCGACATATCACGATGTGTGTATGACTGTTTCAACCGGGAATACCCCTCGACAAAAGATTGATTGAAACCTTAGAGCGCGTTCCTTAATAGCTGAATTTTCATGAAAGTATTGATAATCTCCAATTACTTCTATCCGGAAAACATAATCGCCGCATTCCGCATGAATGCCTTCGCCAAATATTTCCGGGAAGCCGGACATGACGTGACTGTAATTACCGGCGGCGATACCACCCGCACCGAAGAATGGGAAGGATGCACCGTGCATTATGTGACCGACCCTACCTACAGGCAATACATCCCCCGACAATACGCCGGCTCACTCCGGAAATGGAGCATCTCGCGAATAGCCAAAGCCTTAGAATACAGGCTCACACTCCATACCGCATATCTGCATGAAAAGAAGATGATGCGTCTGGCTCTCCGGCTTATCCGAGAGAATGGCGGGTATGACTGCATCCTGACCACCGGAAGTTACGGCATCGACACCAATGCCGTGGGTCTGTATTTGCGACGCAAAGGGGTAAAATCATACTGGATAGCCGATTTCCGCGATGAACCCAAATTTCCCGATCCACATCGCTGGGATATAAACCGCTATGTGTTGAAATGCAATAAAAAGCTGATACAAGATATCTACGACTCCTCCGACCTGCTTCTATCCGTATCCACCCCGCTGGTGGATATGCTCCGCGCTTCATCGGCTCATGGCAATGTGCTTGAAATCCGCAACGGCTATGATTATCCGGAGGTATATCGGGATTATTTCCAGCCGGTATTCACAATGTCGTATATCGGACATCTCTACAAAGATGTGACCCCCGACAATTGGTTCCGGGCTTTTGCCACCCTCATTGCCGACGGTCTGATTCCGACCGACAGCCGCATAAAGATCGTGGGTAATCCCATTCCTGTGAATGTGCCTGAATCCATCCGCGACAACGTGCTCCTGCTCCCTGCTGTGGATCACGATGAAGCTGTGAGGATTTCCATCCATGAAAGTGATGCCCTGGTAATGATCTACAGCCGCAAGAAAGGGCGCAAGGGGGTATATTCCGGCAAACTTCTGGATTATCTGGCCACCAACAAGCCTATTATATCCATCTATGACCCGGAAGATGTGACCGGCGCACTTATGGCCGAGACCGGTGCAGGTTTCGCAGTGGCCGATGATGATGTGGAGGGTATCCGCGATGCTATCTTAGCCTGCTACCGTCTATGGGAAAACCGACTTAGTATGCCACGCAATTGGGAATTGATACGCACATTTCGTCGGCGCCATCAGGTGGGGCTGCTCCTCGACTACCTGCGACGCACCACAACCCTGCGCTGATCCTTTTTCCCCCATTTCCTCCTCCGGCTTAGACCGCTTCCCTATGATGCTTTTGCCGCTACGGGGTCGGCTGCGGCGAGGGGCCGTTGAGTATATGCTGCACATAGATCGAAAGATTCGTCTGATGCTCATCAATGCCGAGCTTCTTCCGGATCTGGCTGCTCAGATTATAATGACTGCGCGACTGCATGAAATTTCCCACCTCCTTGCCACGCAGACCCAAAGCATACAGGCACACATAATTTATCTCCGTATCCGTCAGATCGCGACTACGCAAATATGTGATAAACTCAGGATTCGACGCCGTGAATACCAGCCGTATCGAATCCATGAATTTATCTCTATCGCCATATACCGAATCGATCCAGCCCTTACAGGCCTGCGCGCAATCCTCATTCTGCGCGATACCCTTGGCAATCTGCGATTTCAGAGCCAGCATCATGCGGTATACCTCTCCCTGCGAATCCCCTCCGGCATTCTTCATCTCCACAATCACCCCCTTCAGCCGGTCACGCTCATTCAGGAGGGCCTCTACCTTGTCATAGACCACGTCAAGCTCTTCTTCAAGCGACTTCCCCTGCATCCGAGAGGCCTCATACTTCGACTCCAGCTGCTCATTCATGCGGTTGAGCTCCGCACCATCCGACAGCAGCCGCTCATTCTCTTCCTGCACCGCCCGGCGCCGCTCCCTTCCACGCAGATAAAACCTGTAGGATACTCCGGTCAGTATCACCAGCAACAATACGGCGCACACACATCCGCTGATAATCTGGTCATTCTGACGCCGCTCCGTCATTCGCGCCATCTCAATCCGGTGCCGGTCGTCGGCAAACATCAGTTTTTGCGAACGCAATGTGCGCTGATACGCCTCTGCCACACCATTATATATACGCTCCATCCTCAGCGCCTCCCGGTATTCACCTTCCGCTTCAAGCACATTCACCTTCACCGGCAGATATTCCATCGAATCGAGCGGCACTCCGGCTCCCTCTACCCTGCCGAGCATCTTCGCGGCAGCCATATCGTCGCCTAATGCGGCATAGCCGTTGGCCATGTTAAGCATCAGATTCACCGACAGCGGCCGGTGGTCGGCCTCCATTATTCCCGCCAGTTCATCCAGCGTAGCCGCCACTTCCGGAAATTCACCGTATCTTACGTCATACGCCAGCAATTGCGCCTCAAGCATCTCCGACTTTGCCGGATACCTTTCGGCCAGTTGCCTGCACTCCTCCACGATCGTATCCGCCACATCGCGGTCAGTCAGCCGCAAGGCACCATGCAGTGCCGTTGCATAACAGTCCATAGCCTGCAGATATTTACCGAAAGAAGAGAATATCCCGGCCGCTCTCATATTATTGTCGATGCTTGCGCGCAGTTTGTATTGCCGGCGGTAGAGCACACTTTGTTCGACCAACAGATGGGCCAGCACGAGCGAATCTGTCCCGGGCGTATAATATTCCGCGGCATACAGGAAATTCTCCATCGCCTGGTCTTCGTCACCCATCCTCAGTGCCACACACCCCTTGCATACATAAGTACGGAATTTCTCCCTATTCTCACCATCCGGCAGATAATAGTCGATGGCAGGCTGAATCGACTTCGCTGAAATCGCAGAATCGCGCCCTTCGGCCAACGCCACTGTTGCACACAGCAGGGCATAACGCGCCTTATCCTCCCTGTAATCCAGATTGAGTGTATTTACCTGTTCCAGAACCGACTGTGCGGACTCCGCTTTCCTTGCAATCAGACTCTCGGCCATTTCCAGCTTAGGCCACTCGGCGGAATGAGGGCTGCAGGCCTGCATGAGCACGAGCACACAGATGCTGACCATTACATATACACAGCCGAGGAGTCGTTTCATATGCGGAATTTATTTAGTCTTAAGTTTTTCCCGCAAAATTACTAAATATTGTTTAATACGCCAAATTATGTGTTGAGCATTTCACATTTCACATATCTTCATCCGACAGACAACCTGACTGCGACACAAAAAATCATTAATAACGCAATCATTATAAAGCAACGAGCTGCCGGAATAGCCTGCTCATCGCATCTATTCCGGCAGCTCCGATGGAGTGCCATTCCTTATATGCCGTCAGCTGACATGGACGGTTTTACCGTATCCAGTAGATTGCTGTGACGGAGAGGGTGCGGTGCTTACCATTGCCATAATATGTGGCGTTGGTTAATGCATAATCGTAATCCACCTTCAACCCTACATGCCGATAGGCCAGTTCCAATGCTGCTGATAATCCCCAATCACTTCGATTAGAAGACCTGTACGGAGGTCTGAAATGGCTTGAAAATGTTGACGTTCTTGCCTCGTACGGCTGTCCATAAGAATCTATACCCGTTACAAATGAATGACCGGCAACACCTACAGCATAATACAGCCCTATCTGAGGCTTTACCGAAAAACCGTGATTAAAGCTAAACTTATACCCGGCGTTCAATGGTATCTGAATATAATCCATAGAGCAGAATTTGACTCTGGATACATCCATAGACAATAGATTCTTACCCCAGGTTTCGCCCCCTTTCCTCACAAAAGTCACACCGGACTCAAAGGAAATATTATTCTTTAGGGTAAATTCTACCAGACCTCCGATTTTAAACCCATTCCGTCCCGAAGCATTATATTCTTCTACCGAGAGCCAGTTATACAGGTATCCGGCTTCTGCTCCATAGTTCAGTTTTTGTGCGTTGCCAAAGCAACACACAAAAACCGACAGTATCGAAAATACACAAAATCGAATCTTCATGATGCTTATAAAATGATTTTTCCGGCTGCAAAATTAGCTCTTTTAAAGTTTACGGCCAAATCTAAAAGTTTCATACCCTTCACAATACCCACACTGATAATCAGCGTATTACGATTCGGTTATTTGCTAAAAGTCTAATCCATCCCTTGGAAAGTTTATCCAGATTTCCTTACATCGGCCCTATACCGGACTCACACCCGTATCCACACCAATAATAACCGGAATTATACCTCCCGACGCCCATCATGCCGGAGATACAGGCCGGTCAATGCCGACACTGCAAGGGGGAGCCGCCCGCATTACGGCAGCACACGGCCCGGCATCACCGGAACTGCGCACATCCTCTTCCACCCCCGGATTTGCCCCAATCATTATTTTTCGTTAAATTTGCCGTGCCTTTCATGGGGTGACGGTTGTTGTATAATATATATTGCACAATCTGTGACCCTCCACGTCGTGATTCCACTGCCGAGAGGCCTTATTGTACTGACAATCCAACTCTGTGCGGAGCAATACGCACATTTACATCCTTGCAAGATGAGAGATAGAATATTATTGTGCCTGGCTCATATGTCGGGTCGTGAGATGGACTTCATCAAAGAGGCGTTCGACCAGAACTGGGTCGTGCCTTTGGGTCCGAACGTCAACGGTTTCGAGGATGACCTCGAAAAGTTTGTCAACCATCGCGATAATGCCCCCGCCCTCCACAAGGAGGTAGTGGCCCTGTCGGCCGGAACGGCCGCAGTGCATCTCGCACTGATCGCCTGCGGCGTAGGCCCGGGCGATGAGGTGATGGTGCAGTCGTTCACTTTCTGCGCGTCGTCACATCCGGTGACATATCTCGGTGCCACACCGGTATTTGTAGATTCAGAATCCGACACATGGAATATTGACCCGCAACTCCTCGACGAGGCTATCGCCGACCGCATCGAAAAGACCGGACGCAAACCGAAAGCCATCATCCCCGTGGCACTCTACGGAATGCCGTATAAGATTGATGAGATTATGGCCGTGGCCGAAAAGTATGGCATACCTGTGATTGAGGATGCCGCCGAAGGTTTCGGCTCCCGCTACAAGGGGACTGTGCTCGGCACGTTCGGACGCTTCGGCGTGCTCTCCTTCAACGGCAACAAGATGATCACCACCTCCGGCGGCGGCGCACTGATATGCCCCGATGCCGATGAGGCACGCCGCATACTCTGGTTTGCCACTCAGGCCCGCGAATCCTATCCCTACTATCAGCATGAGGCGATAGGATATAACTACCGCATGTCGAATATCTGCGCCGGCATAGGCCGCGGACAGATGACAATTCTCGATGACCATATAGCCCACCACCACCATGTGCAGGCCCTTTATTGCGAACTGCTCAAGGATGTGGCCGGATTTAAAATGCATCAGGCTCCATCGGCCGACTTCGATGCCAACTATTGGCTCTGCACCGCCACTCTCGACCCCGACCTGCATATCAAGGGTGAGGAGAATGCCTATAAGACGGTAATCACAGGAGCTGTAGGTGGTGCTGCCGGTGTGACCCATACAGCCAGCACCGCAGTGACCGACTGCCAGCCCAACGCCAATGTCGAGGCTCTGCGCATAGCTCTCGACAAGGCTAATATCGAAGCCCGTCCGCTTTGGAAACCGATGCACCGCCAGCCGGTGTATGCCTCCAATCCGGCATATGTCAATGGTGTGTCGGAGCAGCTCTTCAAAGTAGGTATCTGTCTGCCGTCCGGTCCCTGGGTGACCGACGATGATGTGCGCTATATCGTGGAGCAGATCAAAGCCGCTATCGCGGATTGATAGAGCGCGTTAGCAGCCCGCATATACATAGAAAAGTACATAGAAAAGCCTCTGCTGCGAGTAGAATCGCGGCAGAGGCTTTTTCGGTGTATATGCGGGGTATGTATGGCAGTCACAGCCCGGCACTATATCAGCGCCACCGTCACGATACCCCATATCACGAGGAGCACATTGCTCACGGCATAAGTCACCGTATATCCCATTGTGGGGAGATTGGAGCCGATCGACTCCTGCACCGCTCCGAGAGCGGCCGTGCAGGTGCGCGTGCCTGCACAGCACCCCAACGTCAGAGCCGGATTGAATTTGAATACGTAGCGCCCCAACAAGAGACCCATGAAGAGAGGTATCAGTGTGGCGATCGCACCCACTCCGAGCAACCCCCACCCCACCTGATGCAGACCGCTCACAAAGGTCGGGGCCGCATCTATACCGATTACGGCTATGAAGGTGTTGAGTCCCAGATTATTCATCAGCCACAGCGCCGGCTGAGGGATATAGCCTATCGTGGGGCGACGGGTGCGGAGCCATCCGAACACCAGACCCGCAATCAGCGAGCCGCCGCTCACACCGAAACTAATCGGTATGCCGTCCACCACAATAGGAATGGCTCCTATGAAGGCTCCTATGAAAATGGCCAGCCCCACAAACATTATATCTGTCTTCGTGGTCGGCACATCCAGAATGCCTATCTGCGAGCTTACGTGGCGCAGCACATCCCGGCGCCCTACGAGCACCAGCGTGTCGCCACGATGTATCACCGTGGCGGGGGTCACCTCACCCAGACCCTCCTTATTCTGCAGCTCCTCAATCATGATGCCGCGCATCGAGCTGTGATCACGCAGCTCGGCCACCGTGCATCCATCCACCTTACGCGAGGTGACCAGCACCGGTATGCGCTCCACCGGATAATCGAGCAGCGGAGAGTCGTCGACCTCGGCTCCGAGCAATCCTGTATTCTCCACGAGATACTCGCGGCGGCCACACACCACCACCGTATCGCCATGCCGCACCATCGTCTCGGCCGACGGCACCACGATAGTGCCGTCCGAACGGCGGATGCGGTCGATATAAAGCACCTTCCCCATCGTGCGCAGATATTGCTCGACTGTATGCACCGAATGTCCATTCATGAAATAGGGCTTCTCCACCCTGAAGGTGCGGAAGGCCACCGTGCGCAGCGCGTTGATATTCACCGGGTCGGATTTCCAGGATGCCTCATTCATCTGCGCCTCCAGTTCGGCAGCCTGCGCCTTTACCTTGTCGAGCCCGCCAAGCAGCCACGGCCCCAAAGTGCCAAGCACTATCACGGTGCCCAGGGTGCCAAACACATAAGTCACCGCATAACACACCGGCATGATATCGATCATACTCTTCTTCAATCCCTCGGCCACATTGGAATTGCCTATCGCATCGCCACCTACGGCCAGAAGGGCCGAACACGTCTGCGACCCGGAGAACATCCCCACCGTCTCACCCTTGTCATATCCCATCCACCAGGCCATGAGGAATGTGGCGCCGAAACAGGTGGCGCTCATCAGCAGGGCAAACAGCACCTGCTTCAGCCCCATGCCGCGAAGCGAACGGAAAAACTTCGGTCCCACACTATAGCCCACGGCAAAGAGGAAGAGCATGAAGAATACTGTCTTTATCTGCGGCGAGAGCGATATACCCAACTGCCCCACCAGAATGGCAATGATCAGCACCGATGTCACCGGGCCGAGCGAGAAATTACGGTATTTGAGTTTACCGAGCAGGAATCCCAACCCCACAGTGAGAAAGAGGGCTATGGCGGGATTCTCGCGCAATATGTCGATGCAAAATTCCATAGTGGGGGATTTTTAGTTAATTAGTCTTATAGCAGTAAAGGTTATATACCCCGATGCATATAATAAAAGAGGATGCTTACGTTATTTCAACAATGCAGTTGCGTCATAGGTTTGCCCTATTGCACACACTCCGCAGCGTTTCATAATGACTTCCTTATGGTATCTCCCGATGCTCGGCCGGAAGGCTCCGCAATGATACCGCCATACTCTACACATAATTTAAACAGATGAACAGACGACCCCTCCCCCTCTGGGCGGCCATACTTCCGGTGGCAGCCCTGCTTGTTGCCGTGGTGACGGCTCTCGTGGTAAAAGGTTCAGACTTCGTGGCCGACAACAGTTACCTACTGCTGCTCGGAGCCTCAGTGATAGGATTGGTCACCGGCTGCGCAGGTGCCCGATGCAGCCGCTCCGACCTGCTGAAAGGTATGCAGACTTCGGCCCGCCAGACGGTGCCGGCAATTCCTATCCTCCTGCTTATAGGCACCGTGGCTGCCACATGGATGCTCTCCGGTGTGGTGCCGATGCTGATTGAGATGGGTCTGCGCTACATTTATCCCCCTGTATTCCTCCTCACGGCCTGCTGCTTCTGTGCCTTTATTTCGATTCTCACCGGTAGTTCGTGGACCACTATCGCCACTATCGGTGTGGCCTTCATGGGAATAGGCACTCTTTTAGGGTTCTCACCCGGATGGGTGGCGGGCGCCATAATCTCCGGAGCATATTTCGGCGACAAAATCTCCCCCCTATCCGACACCACAGTGCTTGCCGCCACATCATCCGAGGTGAATCTATTCACCCATATCCGCTATATGCTCATCACCACTATCCCCTCGCTGGTGATTGCGCTGACGGTATTCGGTGTGGCGGGGATGATGCTCCCTTCGGCCGATGCACCGGCGCGCAGCGCCATGACCACAGCCCTTGAGACCACCTTCCACCTCAATCCATGGATTATGGTGATTCCGGTGATTACCGTGACCCTTATCGCCCTACGCGTCAACACTCTGCTCACCCTTGCAGCCTCCACTCTGCTCGGCCTTGCGGGTATATTCATCTTCCAGCCGCAAGTGGTGCAGGCCATAGGAGGTGAGGGGCTCTCGGGAGCTTTCCACACAGCCCGGCAGGTACTTCTCACTGACACTGCCCTCTCCACCGGCGATGCCTCGCTCGACACTCTGGTGGCCACCGGCGGCATGAAGGGTATGCTCTCCACAGTGATGCTGGTGGTGAGCGCCATGTGCTTCGGCGGCGTGATGATGGGCACCGGACTTCTGGCACGTATCACCCAAGCCTTCACCTCTCTTATCCGCAACCGTGTGGGAGCCGTAGGAGCCACTGCGGCCTCCGGCCTGCTGCTCAACAGTGCCACAGCCGACCAATATCTCTCCATTATCGTGGGAGCCAACATGTATCGCAACCTCTACAGCCGCCTCAATCTCGAAGGGCGTCTGCTGAGCCGCACACTTGAGGATTCGGTATCGGTGACATCGGTGCTGATTCCCTGGAACAGCTGCGGTGTGACACAGTCGTCGGTGCTTGGGGTATCTACACTTACCTATCTCCCCTACTGTGTATTCAATTATCTCAGCCCGCTGATGAGTGTGCTTATCGCAGTGACCGGCTTCCGGATTATCGAACTGGCCCACAATGAGACCGCCGAAGAAGAGCCCGCTCCCGTCATTAACGAAACCGCCTAAGACCAATCAGATTTAAAAAAACACCCGCATCCGGCCAGCCGGATGCGGGTGTTTTTTTTGCATATCAGTATTGCATTATTATACTGTGAGAATCTCCTTCTCCTTCTCGGCGAAGGCATCATCGATTTTCTTGATGTAGCGGTCGTGGAGCTTCTGCACCTGAGCCTCGCCATCCTTCTGCACATCCTCGGGCATGCCGTCGGCCTTCACGGCCTTCTTGAGGGCATCGATGGTATCGCGGCGGGCATTGCGCACAGATACCTTTGCATTCTCGGCCTCGCTCTTGCACTGCTTCACGAGAGCCTTACGGCGATCCTCTGTGAGCGGCGGAATCGACAGACGGATCACCTCACCGTTATTCTCCGGCATTATGCCGAGGTCGGAGTTGATGATAGCCTTTTCGATCTCCTTGAACATCCCCTTCTCCCAGGGGGTGATGGCGATGGTGCGGGCATCGGGCACACTCACATTGGCCACATTCGAGATCGGAGCCATCGAACCGTAATAGTTCACTCGGATGCCGTCGAGCAGACGGGCTGAAGCCTTTCCGGCACGGATGTGCGAAAGGGTGTCGTCGAGGTATTCCACTGCAAGCTGCATGGAGTCTTCGGCGTTCTGAAGATATTCTTTCAATTCCATATTATGGGGTATTTTTGTTCTTTCTATTTATGATTAGCATTGCTAATTAACAGCGCTATATCACCACGCTCTTTTATATGGCGACGGAGGGCTGTCGTGTTTACCCTCGCCACCGAAGTATCAGGGGTGGATATAGGTGCCTATATTCTCACCGGCGAGCATCTTGCCGAGGTTGCCTTCCACATCCATATTGAATACATAGATCGGCATACCATTCTCCTTGCAGAGTGCGGTGGCGGTGAGATCCATCACCTTGAGATTGCGGCCGAGCACCTCATCATAGCTGATTTCGTCGAATCGGGTGGCAGTGGGATCCTTCTCCGGATCGGCTGTGTAGACACCATCCACACGTGTGCCCTTGAGCATCACATCGGCCTCGGTCTCGATGGCGCGGAGCGCCGAACCGGTGTCGGTCGTAAAATAGGGATTGCCCGTGCCGCCGCTGATGATTGCCACCTTTCCGGCGCGCACCGCATCGATGGCCTTCCATTTGGAATAGGGTTCGCCAATCGGAAACATGCCGATGGCCGTGAGCACCACTGCCGGCTGGCCGATAGCCTCCAGTGCCGAACTGAGTGCAAGCGAATTTATCACCGTGGCGAGCATACCCATCTGGTCACCCTTCACACGGTCGAAACCCTTCGAGGCCCCGCTCAGGCCACGGAAGATATTTCCGCCACCTATCACGATGGCCACCTCCACGCCACTCTCCACAGCCTCCTTAATCTGCTTGGCATATGAGGCAAGGCGGGCGCTGTCGATGCCGTAGCCCTGCTCCCCCATCAGCGACTCGCCGGAGAGCTTAAGTAATATTCTTTTGAATCTCATCTCGATATTGATATTTTTTACAAATATAAGCCTTTTTTCTTTCTCATAAAAGAGGCAACCATATTTTTTGGAGCACTGCGCGGCGGGTGGAGCCTGTCAATAACTTGTCAATAACCTGTCGACAACCCCCGCAAAAGCTGTCAAAAACATGGTGATAACCATGTAAAAAACTGATTTATAAATAAAACAGCGATAATTTGGATTTTCACTTTTTTTTACACCCCCTGCCCGGACCATACCACTATTGACACCCCTGTCGACAACTTACAGGGTTATCGACCGGTTTTCTACAACCTTTTGGCTGATATATGGAATAAAATGACTAACTTTGCCATCCCGACAGCATTGTCAATAAACTCCGTATCGTGCTGATAATTAGCATCACCGGTTGTCAATAACATGTCAAAAACCACGCAACATGCTGACAACAACGACATATGCAAATTTTCAGCCCCAAAGTTATCGACACTTATTGACAGCCTTTATTGTTGTTGTTGAGTTTTTTAATTTTAAAATTTAAAATTCATATAATAAAAAGAAGTAATAAAATGGACGCTTCCCAGGCCCGGCTCAAGGAGGAGATAAGCCGCCTCCGCAAGGAGAAGAATGCGCTGATAATGGCGCATTACTATACCCGTCCCGAAATTCAGGAGATAGCCGATTTCATAGGCGATTCTCTGGCGCTGGCCCGTAAGGCGGCCGAAACGGATGCCAGAATCATCGTGATGTGTGGCGTGCATTTCATGGGGGAGACTGCCAAGATACTCTGCCCCGACAAACTGGTGCTCGTGCCGGATATGGCGGCAGGCTGTTCGCTGGCCGACAGCTGCGACCCGGAGGAGTTTGCAGCTTTCACCGCAGCCCATCCCGATCACACCGTCGTCAGCTATGTCAACACATCGGCGGCCGTGAAGGCTCACACCGATATCGTGGTCACTTCGGGCAATGCCCGCCGCATCATCGAGTCGCTTCCGGCCGATGAGAAAATCATCTTCGGTCCCGACCGCAATCTGGGTGAATATATAAATAGTGTGTGCGGCCGGAATATGCTCCTGTGGAATGGCGCATGCCATGTGCATGAGAGATTCTCGATGGAGGCCATCCTGCGCATGAAGAAGGAGCATCCGGGCTCGAAGGTGCTCGTGCATCCGGAATGCCGCAAGCCGCTCCAGATGATTGCCGACAAGGTGGGCTCCACAGCCGCTCTGCTTGAGTTTGCGCGCACCGATGATGCCCGTGAATATATTGTGGTGACCGAAAGCGGTATCCTCTTCGAGATGCAGCGTGAATGCCCCGACAAGATTTTCCTTCCGGCTCCGGCCGAGGATTCGGAGTGTCAGTGCAACGAGTGCGACTTCATGAAGCTCAATACGCTTGAAAAAGTCTACAAAGCATTGCTAAATGAGGAGCCGCGCATCGAGGTGGCTCCGGAGCTGGCCGAGCGTGCGCTGCGACCCATCAACCGTATGCTCGAACTATCCTGATTACTCACTTCTACACGGCGCCCGTGGCCACCCTCAGCGGCCACGGGCGCCGACATTTCATATGGTAATGGACCGCACGAAAAAGAATATAATCGAACTCACGCATTGCACCTCGGAGGAGTATCATGCGTTGCGCAAACTGCCGTTGATTCTGGTGGCCGACAATGTGCGTTCGGCCCAGAATGTAGGGTCGATGCTCCGCACTGCCGATGCCTTCCTGCTGCGCGGAATGGTGATGACCGGCATCACCGCCACACCCCCTTCGGCCGAAATATCGAAGACGGCGTTGGGTGCCGAGCATAGTGTGGAGTGGAGCTATGTGGCCGATGCCGTGGAGGCGGTGGCGGAGCTGCGCCGACAGGGGATGCTTATCTATGTGCTGGAACAGACCCACGGTTCGGTGCCGCTCCAGGAGCTGCGCCTCCCCGACCCTGCGGAGGCGCCGGCGGGGATGGTGCTGGTGGTGGGCAATGAGGTGAGCGGGGTGGATCAGCGTATTGTCGACATGGCCCATGCCGCCGTGGAGATACCGATGCATGGCACCAAACATTCACTCAATGTGAGTGTATCGGCCGGAATAGCACTCTGGGAGTTCTATCGTCAGTTGCATAAATACATATTATAAATGAATACTCGTCGGCCCAAAATATCCATCCTCACACCCTGTTGCAACTCGGCTCAATGGTTGCCGGCCACACTCGCTTCGCTCTATGCGCAGAGCTTCACCGACTGGGAACTCCTCCTGCTCGACGACGGCAGCACGGATGCCACTCCGCGTCTGCTGGAGAGTCATGCCGGAGTGCGACCGGAGGGGGGTGAAGTGAGGATATTCAGCAGCCCGGGCCGGGGGGTGGCAGAGGCTCGCAACCGACTGTTGGAAGTGGCCCGTGGGGAGTATCTTCTATTTCTGGATTCCGACGATCTGCTCCCTCCCGATGCGCTCACCTATCTCCTCTCACTGATAGAGGAGCGGGGGGCAGATGTGGCCGAGGGACGGATACTCTGTTACCCCGATGGTGATGATGAGATGGTGATGAGGGGGGTGGCTGAGAGTCGTGCTACGCCGCGTGTGAGCACTTTTGATGGTCGTGGCGCTGTGGAGAGCAGTCTTTATCAGACTCTGGTATCCTCGTCGCTTTCCGGCAAACTCTTCCGTCGGAATCTCTTCGACGGGATCCGGTTTCCGTCGGGCCGACTGTATGAGGATCTGTATGTGTTTCATCGTGTGGCGATACGTGCCGCCAATTATGTGTGCAGCAGCAAGGTGGTGTATCTCTATCGCCAGCGCAGCGGAAGCATAATCCATACATTTAATCCCCGGCGTCTTGACGTATTGGATATCACCGAAGGTATTGAGGCCCATATGCGCGGCCTGAGTGACGAGGGCCTTATCAGAGCCGCCTGCGACCGCCGCCTTTCGGCGGCCTTCAATATGCTGGGTCTGTTGCTCAATAACACGTCCGCCCTCCCGGCCGGCGACCGCGAGCGCTACATCAGTCACTGTCGCGGAGTCATCGCCACCCACTCATCGGCCAGTCTCCGCAATCCGCGGGTGCGGATGCTTAACCGCGCGGCCGCCCTTTTGGCCATTATCCTCCCGCCCCCCCTCCTCGACCGCCTGCTTCGGAGCCGCTACCGCTCCTAAGAGCGCGTTTGTTTGGTGTGGTCGGAATTTTTGGCTAATTTTGTGGCGGAGTAAAATGGAGTTTTAACTGAATATATTATGAGTGTATTGGATTTAGGAGATTTCGATAATGGGATGATGGATAAGGAGGTGGAGGATCTGTGTCTTCTGCGAAATGTGTTTGAGCGGCGCTTCATGTCGGCGCTCGTCATCAATCCTGGTATTGATGTAAAAAATCTCGGGAAGGATATGGGTGTGAGGTCGAAGTATATAGATCTCTCACAGACCTCGAAGGGGGATTACAATCTGTTTGCGCTGCATCTGAATCAGTTCGGATATGATGGACTGATAATTGACAATGTGGATAAAATACCACGCAATGCCGACCGAGAGGACTGGGAATGTTTTGTGCGCTATGCACTGAAGAGGGAAAATGAATATCCGATTCTACCTTCGGGAGAGAGCATCAATTTCGGTGAAATGCACATTGCAACTCGTGCTTCGGAATATCCGGAATACCTCAAAGGGGAATCGCTCCAAATGATGGTTATCGGGGCATAAGGTTCTGAAATGCAATGGCAAAGAAGGAAACTGACGTATTGATATTTTTGGATTATTGGGATAATGATAATCCTACACCCGACGCGCAGATGGGATTTATGTTTGCCCAGATGGATAATGAGGGTGAGTGTGCTGATATAGGTGTGGTGTATTCCAACAGCGACATTTATCCGGAAAATCCCAAAGAGTTTATAAAGAGAGAGATAGCGCGGCATAATCCTAAGTGGGTGATTGGGTTGGAAAACTCGGCCACTCATCTTCTCCCCTACCACAACCGGAAGAAGATTCTTATTAATCCCACAGTGACGATCAATGATTTGAATTGGGTCACACTTGAAACCATCCGTGATACCTATGCCTTTTTCAGTGCCAATTATGAAAAGGATTATGAGATGTATTCAAGGGTGTATAAGAATGTAGCTTTCTATCCGGCCGAGAAAATCTTGTTTATAAGCGATATAAAAAGTGCTATTGAGGCGATTATCGAGGAGGGATAGCAGTAGCGAGTTACTCTTATAAAGTGCCGTCGCTCCGCGACCGGAGGGGCGCGGATGCCAGTCGCGGAGCGACTGCACTTTATATATCAAATAAACTGGATATATCAAATAAACTGGATTGCCGAGATTCCATCTACGATCCGCGACACCTGTTTCAGCACAAATGGCACAGCCAGAGTTCCATCGGGTCGGAAGATGGCTTTCTTCCCCTCCTTCTCTACAGGCATGAGAGAGTCAAAGTGATAGATACTATTCTCGAAAGTCTCATGAGTCTGGCCATCTTTGGTGACGAATGTCCACATAGGCTGCTTCTCGACTTTGAGGCTCACCAAAGCACTGCCATATTTGAATTTCTCTGCCGATTCAAAAGCAGGTTTGATGGCAACTTCACCCTCAGTATTGAGATAGCCATATTTTCGGCCCACTTTGAAGTAAATCATACCTTCCGATGGTTCGTCGATCTCGATTGTCGCAGCAGGTTTGGAGAGTTCCTTCCCTTTGGAGTTGATGAGAATGTCTTTCCCCTCTTTGGCTACTATTGTATATCCGTCCTTGAATTCGCGATAGGCCGAGTCATATGTGGCAGGAATCACCCATTCGTTCTTATCGTTGATGAATCCCCATTTACCATCTTTTTTGGCACCGGCAAGCCCTTCCGACATCTTGATGATTTCGTCATATTCTGCCGGTATCACCCAGTTGCCTTCCCGGTCGATCATACCGTAGCGGCGATCCTTAATGGCGATTGCAAGGCCATTGTCGGAGTAGCCTTGGATACGGTCGGCCACACAGGCTTTGATCAGACTTCCGTCATAACGGTATAGCCCTGTATTGCCGTTTTTATCGGTTGCCACAATTACACCCGCTTTTTCTTCCACATCGCATGATGAGAAATCGTCGGGGTTGAGTATGAATTTTCCTTCAGGCGTGACAACACCTTGGTTTTCAAATGAGTCGGCAATTATTATCACCGGAGTCTCCTCTGCTCTTGGCTCATAGATGACTTCGAAATCAACCTTGATTATCTCCTTTCCGGAAAGATCATAGATGCCATATTTGTTATCCTTGGAGACTTGAACCATATGTGTGACACCCCAGCGTCTGATGCCATCGAAGTCACACGGCAGGATAAACTGCCCCTTGTCATCAAGCAGACCATATTTCCCATCCTTTATTCCGGCGAAGACGCCCTCCAAAGGTTCATCGCAACCGAATTTAAGCTTCTCAACCTTGTCGCAGATCTCATTTCCGGCGCGGTCGATGACAAATGTGCGCGAATCCTTAGTCACATGTGCATAACTACCTTTGAATGATGAGGCATTGTCATATTCAAAAGGAAGGGCGATGTTGCCCTCGGTGTCGAGATAGCCCCATTTGCCATCCCTCTTTGCAGCAGTAAGACCTTCGCTGTAATCAGATATTTTTTCATATACCGGCTCCACGACAATCCCTTTCGAGCAGATGATACCGGTGCCTTGGGGCTTGACAGAGATTTCATAGTAGTTTTCCTCTCCGTCAGTAAGAATGGGGTGGGTTGCGAAGAATTCCACACCATCATATACGGTGGGAAGCACCGTGTTGCCCTTGCGGTCGATGAGTCCGGTCTTATTAGCCACTTTCACTATGGCAAATCCATCTCTCCACACACGGACATTCCAACCTGTCGGCACACTGTCGTAAGCGGGCGGAATCACCATATTGCCTGTCTTGTCGATGAATCCGATTTTTCCGTCGACCTTTACAGCTGCGAGATCCCCTTCAAAAGCATCAGCTTTTTCAAACACCGGGGCGATTACTTCATTCCCTTCCGGGTCGATGAAACCGTATTTGCCGTTGATAATCACATATGCGAGATTCTCGCGGAAATAGGGTGCTGTTGAATTCTCGAATCGGGGCTTGATGACCTCTTCCCCTTTTTCGTTGATAAATCCCCAGCGCCCGTCGACTTTGACAGCTGCCAGGCCATTGTCGAAGTTGCCGACAGATTCATATATGGCATCTACAGCCACCGAACCGTCACGATTAAGGACGCCGTAACGTCCATCTTTCTTGAAGATGGCGAATCCATTGGCAGGTTCGCGTATGAGATCATAGGTGCTGTCGCCGAGACGATTTCCATCGGAATCAATCAGTGCATACTGAGCTGAATGGGAGGCTGCAAACTCTTCCCATTGTTGTAGTCGTTCGTCTACTTTCGGTTTGGTTTTCTTTGCCATGTAAGTAGCTATTGTAGATTAGTTTATATTGAAGTAGTTCTTTAAGGAACGCGCTCTTATTACAGGAGGCCTACCCCGGAGTTATGTGTGCCATGACCGGCATTGATTCAGATATATGCGTCCTTAATCCCACAGGTAAGACCGTGTGGGATTAAGGAACGACGCGCTCTAAGAATCTTCGAATGTGTCATAATACACATCGGAGAGAGCTTTGAAAAAGTTGTAGTGTAGAATTACCGACACCCTCATCAGCAAAGAGGTGTCGAGGCTGGTCCGGCTGAAGATGTCGTAGACATTCCGACAGTCGCAATGCAGCTGTCGGCTTAACCATGTCACAGTACGTTTCTGAGATCGCAATTCAGATTCGATCATTTTCCCGATATGCAATTTCTGCATAAATTCCGGCGGCATAGAGCCATAGGCGAGTTTTTCCATATATACAATCCCTTTGCAGTGCATGAGGCCAGAGAAATCGGCGCACAAGCACTGCTTGTAAGTCTTACAATCGGGATGTAAGGTATATATGAATTTTTAAATGCCTGATTAGTTGAAATTTAGCTCATTTATCTATCAGGCACTTAAAGGTGTGAAGAGCCGATCCATCATTTTCAGTGGCAGTCCCACCGAATTGCCGAGATGATGTAATCACACCATGGGGGAATGCGCCGCGAGATGACGCTCTATCCCATTTCGCATTGCAAATATAGTGCAAACAGCGTTTTTATGCAAGAAAGATGTGTGAAATTCTCTTTCACACATCTTTCTCGATTCATCCTTCACTATATACGGGCATCGCCGGCTCCGGTCGCGGAGTCGGCGATGCTTTCGATAGGGATTGTGGGGGATTATTTCTTCAGGAGCGAGCGGCCCTTTTCGATGGCCTGCTCGTTGAGGGGGATGAGCTTGTGGTGCCGCTCGGGGAGCGACTTCTTCAGGCCCTTGATTACATTCTCCATCGGGAGCTTATAGTCCATAGCCTCTAAGAGAGCGCCCATCACCACCATGTTGTATGCCTTTGAGTTGCCGATTTCGAGAGTGGCGCCCATTGCATCGATGGGATAGATAGTGATGTCGTCGCGCTTCGGGTGATTGTGGATACCGTTGGTATCGTAGATGAGGATACCGCCCGGTTTTACCTTGGGGGCGAACTTGTCGAGACTCTGCTGGTTGAGAGCGATTACGTTGTCGTAGGAGTCGAGCACCGGCGATGAGATTTTCTCGTCAGAGAGAATCACGGTCACATTGGCGGTGCCGCCACGCTGCTCGGGTCCGTAGGAGGGCATCCATGTAACCTCCTTGTCGTCCATCAGGCCTGAGTAAGCCAGGATCTTGCCCATAGAGAGCACACCCTGTCCGCCGAATCCGGCGATGATGATTTCTTCTTTCATAAGTGTAAATTCTTTATGGGTTGGAGTTTATTTTACATCCTTAAGGTCTCCGAGGGGATATTTGGCAAACATATGTTCGGCCATCCATTCGTTGGATTTCTCGGGGCTCATCTTCCATCCGGAGTTGCAGGTGGCAACTACCTCTACGACCGAAGTTCCCTTCTTGTCGATGGCGTTCTGGAAGGCTTTCTTGAGGGCGGCCTTAGTCTTGCGCACATTGCCGGGAGTGTGAACCGACTGGCGGGTCACATAGCATGTGCCGTCGAGGATTGCCATGAGGTTGGTGATCTCAAGGGGATGACCGTTGAGGTCTACGCGGCGGCCGTAGGGGGTGGTGGCGGTCTTCTGGCCCACGAGAGTGGTGGGAGCCATCTGGCCACCTGTCATGCCGTAGATGGCGTTGTTGACGAATACCATCACGATGTTCTCGCCACGGTTGGCGGCGTGGATCGACTCGGCTGTACCGATGGCCGACATGTCGCCGTCGCCCTGATATGTGAATACCACATCCTCGGGCCAGAGGCGCGAGATGGCAGTGGCCACTGCGGGAGCACGACCGTGGGCGGCTTCCACCCAGTCTACGTCGA
Source organism: Muribaculaceae bacterium (assembly GCA_029051525.1). Lineage (GTDB taxonomy): Bacteria > Bacteroidota > Bacteroidia > Bacteroidales > Muribaculaceae > Lepagella. Next base: position 4,857 of record JAIDKG010000005.1, on the reverse strand, counting down.
TATAGTTATAGGCGAATACGGCGCAGCCTACGGGCGACACGCCGACAGTCTTTTCGGTGAGGCCCATTTCGGCGATCACCTCTGCCAGGAGCTTATGGATCACACCATGGCTACAGCCCGGGCAGTAGTGCATGTGCACATTTTGGTCGAGAAGTTCAGGTGCGCAATATACCTTATTCTCGGGGCGAATGATATCTTGGATTTCCATTGTAGGAGTCAGAAGTTAGGTGGGGGTGGCTTTTATCTGATGATTTTCTCTTCGAGGGCCTTCACTACCTCGTCGGGGCTGGGGATGATACCGCCCAGACGACCGAAGTGCTCTACGGGGAGATTGTCGTGGACTGCGAGGCGCACATCCTCGATCATCTGTCCGGCGTTGAGCTCTACGCAGAGGATACCCTTCTTACCTTCGGCGGCGCGGGCGATAGCCTCGGTCGGGAAGGGCCAGAGGGTGATGGGGCGCACGATGCCCACCTTGATACCCTTTTCGGTGGCGAGTTCCTTAGCCTTGGTGCAGATACGGGCGATTGAGCCGAAAGCCACGATAAGATAGTCGGCTCCTTCCACATCGATTTCCTCCCAGCGGGTCTCATTCTTTTCGATCTCACGGTAGCGAGCCTGGAGCACATGGTTGATCTCCTCCATGCGTGAGGATTCAAGTTCGAGCGAAGTCACCACGTTGCGCTTGCGGCCACCCTTGCGGCCGTCGGCAGCCCAGGGGCACTGCTGGCGGATTTCCTCCTCTGTGCGGCGCGGACGCTGCTCGGGGAGCACCACCTTCTCCATCATCTGGCCCACGATGCCATCGGCCAGAATCATGGCGGGGTTAGTGTATTTGAAGGCCAGGTCGAAGCCGAGACCCACGAAATCCACCATCTCCTGCACTGTGGAGGGTGCGAGCACGATGAGATGATAGTCGCCGTGGCCGCCACCCTTTGTGGCCTGGAAATAGTCGGCCTGCGAGGGCTGGATGGTGCCCAGACCGGGGCCGCCGCGCATCACATTGAGGATGAGGGCGGGCAGCGAAGCCGCTGCGATATATGAGATACCCTCCTGCTTGAGGCTGACGCCCGGGGAGGATGATGAGGTCATCACGGCCTTGCCTGCTGCGGCGCCGCCATAGACCATATTGATTGCTGCAACTTCTGATTCAGCCTGAAGCACGACCATGCCGGTGGTCTCCCAGGGCATGAGTTCCTCAAGAGTCTCCAGCACTTCTGACTGGGGGGTGATAGGGTAGCCGAAATAGCCGTCGCAGCCGTAGCGGATAGCGGCATGGGCGATGGCCTCGTTACCCTTCATGAGTCTTACCTCTTCTTTCATATCGGGTGTAATGTTAATTCAAGGTTTTGTTTAAGGATCTGGGGTGGAGTCGGGTCAGTCCACTTTCACGCGGTAAACTTCAATACAAGCGTCCGGGCATACCCATGCGCATGAGCAGCAACCGGTGCAGTTGTCGGGGTTGGCCATATAGGCATAGTGATAACCGCGGTCGTTGACCTCGTTTGCCTGAAGCGACAGAGTGTCTGTCGGACATGCCACCACACAGAGGTTACACCCCTTGCAACGATCCACGTTGACGGTGACGGCACCTTTAACTTTTGCCATACTATATTGATTTTTAAATACTTGGCAGCTTAGCGGTTGGGCTGCCTTGTTTTCCATGATGTTACTTTCCACAAATATACGCGTTTTGGAGCGTATAGAGGGTCATTTTTTTTATGTTTTGCAGCAGGTCAGGGTATTTTTTGCCGTGGATGCCCTTTTTCCCCTTTTGCTGCGTCTAAGAGCGATCGGCGAGGCGTCGGGCCAGTATCTCCATCCCTTCGGTGGCCTTGGCTTTGATTACGGTGAGGTTGGGGATGGTGGGTGTGGCGGCCGGATTCGGGTCGATGTAATATATTGGTGTGCCGGGGCGCACGCAGTTGATTAGCCCTGCGGCGGGATATACCACCAGCGAGGTGCCTATCACCACAAATATGTCGGCCTCATTCACGAGATCTACGGCAGCCTCGATCATCGGCACCGGTTCCTGAAAGAATACTATGTGCGGGCGCATCAGGTCGCCGCGCTCTCCGCGGGTGGCGGGGGTGGTGTCGAGATGGTCGCGATCGAGCGTCTCGATATAGTCGGGGTCGTCGACGGAGCGGATTTTCATCAGTTCGCCGTGCAGGTGCATCACATTCTTCGATCCGGCGCGCTCATGGAGGTCGTCGACATTCTGGGTTATGATATACACGTCGTAATCCTTCTCCAGAGCCACCAGGGCGCGATGGGCAGCATTCGGCTCGGCCTGCAGCAGGGCGTGGCGGCGCTCGTTATAGAACTGATGCACGAGTGCGGGATTGCGGCGGAAACCGTCGGCCGAAGCCACATCCATCACGGGGTAATTCTCCCATAGCCCATCGGCATCGCGGAATGTGCGTATGCCGCTTTCGGCCGATATTCCGGCACCTGTGGAGACCACTAACTTCGGTTTTGCCATAAAGTCGCTTATCTTTTTGTGTTGTTAAGTATAAGTGAGAGCCTTTTTAAGTATTTTTTTCTATTTGATTACTCTCAGTTCCCAAATTTATAACTATTTTTGCGAAGAATCACTATGTGACGGTGATTTTTTTTGACCATCTGTTATATGTCATTCGGAAATGACATATGCTTGTGAGATTGAAGTGATTCAAATACTAACGTAAAAATAAGATTTATACATGAAGAAAACATTACTTTCAGTGATGCTCTGCGGTGCCGCAACGGTGGCATTCGCGCAGGGCACTGTGGAGGCTCCCCTTTCGGTGGCCGACATAATTGAGATGGGTGTGCCCGATGCTCCTACTCCGGTAGTGGTGGAGGGTTATATCGTAGGTGTTGTTGACGGCACTTCCTGGCCGACCGACATCAGTTTCAAGGCTCCTTTCAAGACGGCCTCCAATCTCATTCTGGCCGATTCGAGCACTGAGTCTGATCCCGAATACTGCCTCCCGGTGCAGCTCCCTTCGGGCAATGTGCGCACAGCGCTCAGCCCCTCCGGTCATCCTGAGAATCTCGGTCATAAGGTGATTCTTACCGCTTCTCATGAGAAGTATTTCTCAGTCAATGGTCTGAAGAGCGTTACAGAATACCAGTGGGTAGGCGACGCTCCTGTGGCTCCCACTGTTCCCGAGGAGCAGCGCGGCACAGAGGAGAATCCTCTCAGCGTTGCGTCATATCTTGAATATGGCAAGGATGGCGCCACCGTCGAGGATTGCTGGGTAGAGGGTGTGATTGTAGGCTATGTCGCCGGTAAGACAATGGATGGAGCCGTATTCGCTGCTACCGGCGAAGAGGTGCCGGCCACCAATATCCTTCTTGCCGCATCGGCCGATGTGACCGATATCGAGGCCTGCATCCCGGTGCAGCTTCCTACGGGCGATGTGCGTTCTGCCATCAACCTCAAGGATAACCCCGACAATCTGGGCCGCACAGTCACTCTCCACGGCAATCGTGAGAAGTACTTCGGCGTGACCGGCCTCAAGAGCGTGGATAGCTACGCATTCGATGGCCAGCAGGTGCCCGACGACAATGCTATCTACAAAGGTCTGCTCGTGCCCGGTGGCAATGCCGACGACTGGACTCTTGTGCAGGGCGAACTGGCCGAGGGTATCTCCTATGTATGGTACTGGCAGGAGAAGTATGGTCTGACTGCAAGCGGCTTCGTGAGCGGCACATCCTATGCTACAAGCGCCACAGCCATCTCTCCCGTGATTGACCTGAACGGATATACCAATATCGAGCTTACACTCTCACAGGCCGCCAATAAATTCACAGGCGATGTAAAGGATCAGATTTCTGTCGATGTGCGTTGTCCGGATGTGAATACTGATGCCTTCACACCTGTTGAGTTTGACGTAATGCCTTCCGGCGACAGCTGGACATTCGTTGACAGCAAGGCTGCCATCAACGGATTCGACGGTCAGAGAATTGAGATCTATTTCCACTATACCTCTACTTCCGAGAGCGCAGGCACATGGGAGATCAAGAATTTGAAGGTCACCGGTGTCAAGGATGATTCCGGTGTCGAGGAGGTTCTGTTTGGCGGCGACGCAGTGCGTGTGGCTGGCAACTCTATCATTGCCCCCGAGGGTTCACGCGTATTCAACCTGAATGGCGTTGTGGCAGGCTTCGAGAATCTTCCGGCCGGTATCTACGTGGTGGTTACTCCGCGTGAGGCTGTGAAGGTTGTGGTGAAGTAAAGCTACTTCCCCCTCCCCCATTCCAGAAATATAAAGGTAAAGCGGCGTTTCATCACGAAGCGCCGCTTTTTTAGGATGGTTCCGCTGCGGAGTGATACTGAAAGCGCGAGAGCCTTCAGTGTAATCCGCCAGATGACTAATAGACCGTCTGTTTCTCTCTACACTTGACTCTTTGGAACCATCCGAAAGTGTGTATGTACCAATATTCAACCAAACAAACATCCACCGGATGGTCTTCCACTTCCATCGCAGGAGGATGGTGGCTGCATTCTGTTCTCACAGTTTTAAAAAAGCCATGAAGTTCCCAAATGCCTGAGGTAAGAGTGATATACCATCAGGTAGGGATGTAAGATTTACCGCTGCAAAGTTGCAAAAATTTCTTTGTATCGCCAAATTTTTAACCAAAAATTTTCAAAAAAACGTAAAGTTTGTTCAAACAAACGATAAGATATGTTGTTTAGCATATTTTCGGTATTTTTAGTGTGATTGCTTTATGCTATATATTAGATGGTTTTGTTGCTTTCGATTTTTTGGGGAATGGATGGTCGCGTGGAGTAAGAGCGCGTTCCTTAAAATTTCGGGGTCGTAGGGGCGGCGATTTTTGAGTGGATTTTGCGAGTCGAAGAAGGAA
>JAIDKG010000049.1 GCA_029051525.1 Muribaculaceae bacterium | reverse complement strand
GGGTGGTGTGATATTGCCGCAGGGTGTGGCGGGCGGCTTGTGCGCCGTGGGAGGTGAGCCCCATGATACTGCTCACTATTCCCACCGTGGCAAACCCGAGTATCACCACACCGATCGAGATATTCATGATCTTCATCGACCGCATGTTGAAGCGGGTGCGCACCTTATCGATGGCGTAGGTGATGCCATACCACCATCCCAATGCGCCTGCCGCAATGAAGAGGTAGCCGATCGGGATATATGCGCCGCTTATCTCGGGAGCGGTGAAGTTGAATCGGGCGAAGAGTCCGATTATCAGGAAGATTATCAGCGGATTGGAGAATGTGAATAGGAAACCGCCGAGTATGTTCTTGCGGGCCGACACATTCTGCGGCACCGGTCGGCGCAGCGGTGATGAGGGGTCTTTGCGGAATAGATATACCGAGAAGGCAATCAGCACCACACTCCCCACGAGCTGTATCACATTCTGATTGCGCTCTATGAAATCTTCAATGAAGGATAGACCGAAACCGGTGAGCAGACAATAGAAGAGGTCGGATATGGCGGCGCCGATACCGGTGTAGAATCCGGCACGCCGCCCTTTGTCGAGGGTGCGCTGTATGCAGAGTATCCCGACCGGTCCCATAGGGGCGGAGATCAGCACACCCACGGCGATGCCGCGCCATATCATGTATAGTATACTGTCGAGAGGGCTCATTTGTAGTCGTTGATGATGTAGCCTCCAAGTGTGGTGGGGTGCACCGTGTAGCGGCGCAGGCCGTACTGGCGTTCCCCCGCGAGTGCCGCACCGGCAGTCGGTGCGCCGGCTCCCATGGTGACGTCGTAGTGCGACTCACACACGGGGCATACGGCCTCGAATGTCTCAGGATCGATCGCCACCCGGATGGTGGGCGATTTCTCCACCGGGCAACTCAGGTCGTAGGCCAGCGGCATGGAGGTCTGCAGTTCGAAGGGGTCCATACCTTCGATCAGGAGCACACCGCCGTAGCCGGTGGCGGCTCCATCTTTGTAGGGGAATCCGGCGGGCTCGATGGCGCTGCCGGTCTGGCACACGAAATAGCGGAATGACCCGAAGCCACTCACACCATAACTGTTCCACATCCCCTGATTGGAGAGGTCGATATATACCGGCATGGCCGGGATGCGCGTGTCGTTGACCGTCTCGCAGCCACCGAGCAGCAGCAGCGCTGCGGCTGCCATGGCGGAGAGCCGACGGCCTGACATGCGGTTATTCATAACGGATCTGACGGAGTACGTCGCCAAACTGATCCGCCATCTTCTGGATTGTGCCGCCGATCATCGGTTTGAGCATCGCGGGGATGGCGATGTCGATGGCCACGGCTGCCTCGCAGGTTTCAGTGCCTGTGGGGGCGATCTCGAGCATCATTTTGAGTGCTACGGGTGAGCCGACCCCTTCGAGGGTGATGAGCTGCGGACGCACACAGCGAGTCATGCGCATGGTGAGTTCCCCCACCGGACCAGCGGGGAATGAGATGGTGTCCTCGGTCACCTTGACGGCGTCGAAGAGGTCGCGTTTTTCGGCGGGGATGGCCGATGCGGGCACTTGTGCCAATAGCTGACGCAGACTGGAGAGGTCCGACAGTTTGTCGTAGACGGCCTCGGCCGAGGCCGGGATCTGCTGTATCTTGGATTTGTAAAGAGCCATGCTCTTGGGAATTTTGATTTTCGGATTTTTAATTTGGGGGCGGCAGTCGGACTAGTCGGACCAGTCGGACCAGTCGGACCAGTCAGACCGGTCCGACTGCCGGTCTGACCGGCCAGTCCGAGCCTTGCGGCTCGGACTGCCGATCAGTAAGTCTCGGGGGTCCAGGCGGCGGGATCTTCGCGCCATTGGCGCAGGGTCTCCAGCTCGGAGGGGGAGATGTAGTCTATTTCGGAAGCTACCTCAAGCATCTCGCTGTAACTCAGCAGCGACACCAACGACAGGTTGGCGTCCGACACACGTTTCACTGCCTCCGGAAACTGGAAGTTGAACACGCACGTCATCCCCACCACATCGCAGCCGGCCATCTGCACCGCCTCGACCGCCTTAAGCGACGAGGCCGCCGTAGATACGATATCCTCCATGATCACAACCTTCGAACCGGGTCGAAGGTTCCCTTCGATCATATTTTCGAGACCATGATCCTTCGGCGTACTTCTCACATAGACATATGGCAGACCCAACGCATCGGCCACGATTGCACCGATGGCAATCGCGCCGGTGGCCACACCGGCTATGGCGGTAGCCTCAGGGTAATTCTCAAGGATGGTACGTGCCAGTTCTACCTTCACGAAGTTGCGCACATCAGGATAGGAGAGGATTATTCGGTTGTCGGTATAGATGGGGGAGTTCCAGCCCGATGCCCATACGAAGGGGGACTCGGGCTGCAATTTGATAGCGCTGATGTGTAGGAGTTTTTCGGCGAGGAGCTTGTGAGGTTTCTTCATAGACTTATAAAGTTAATGTAAGAAGTGGGCCGTGACCGCCCCCTGCGGGGTGACGCGTCGCGACCGAAAATAGGATGAAGCGGCACCAGTCCTTGCGACACGGCAACACTTCGGTACAAAATTAGTGCAAAAATCCGATGTTTGCAAGTTTTTCCGCGCAAAAGTTTCTCCGGCACCCGCCCGCCCCGGTCTCACACAGGGACGCGGCGGTGAATCCCACGCAAAGCCGCAAAGGCGCAAAGAGCTCCGCGCTCGGCTTACGCGCCGGCAGGCCTCTGCGCCTTTGCGCCTCTGCGTGGGATTTTGCTGGTAGGGGGCGCGAATCCGGCGGCCTGCCGCGACCGGGTCTCACACAGGGACGCGGCGGTGAATCCCACGCAAAGCCGCAAAGGCGCAAAGAGCTCCGCGCACGGCTTACGCGCCAGTAGGCCTCTGCGCCTTTGCGCCTCTGCGTGGGATTTTGCTGGTAGGGGGCGCGAATCCGGCGGTCGCGGCTGACCGCGACCCTACGTACGGTTGCGCATGGTTGCGCCGGTAGGGCGTGGTTGCCTCGGGCAGGCGGCGCGCACGTTGGGGCGGGGCTGTGTAGCAAGAGAGCCGGCAGCGCGGGGCTGTCGGCTCTCTATGCGTCGGGGGATGGGGGTTATTTCTGGATTTCGACTGTTTGCCATTGCTGGATCAGCTTGCCTTCCTGATATCCGTTGCCGGACAGGTCTTTGGTCTGATTGCCATTATTAAAGGCTCCACAGTTAATCAGGAATCCTGAGGCATTATTGTAAATGTCATAATAGAAATACTTGCCTTCCATCAGCGGTATCATCTTTTTTGATGTAGCGTCACCTTCCTCCGAGGCATCCATACCACCCCAATCATAGATATAGTGATTCTTTCCTGACCATATCGCACGCGTGGCGATTCGCCACATGCCGGATTTCAGTTCACTTACCTCACTCGGCAGGATTTGGTTGCGTCCGGTGCCGGAATTGTCGTAGTAACTGTTGGCGCTAATATTATTCACACTGATATAAGGACCTTGGAAAGCCGCATCAGTAGATGTCTTGGTAAAGCAAATTCGTTCTGCCGACCCATCATCCGGTATCTCATAGGCATAAAGCTGCGGATAATAGTTATGCATCTTTGTGCCGGTTACAGTATAATTAGCATTATATGAATCAGCATATCTCAGCACCACATCATCCCAACCCTCAACATTCCAGCAGTAGACTACCCATTTGCCGGTGGCAGTTGCATACAGCGGCTTTCCGTCGAAATATACGTTGGCCTTACTGTCATCAGTGAAATTGGTCACCTTCCATGTGCCACCGGTTGCGGTTGTCACCGAACCGGTGTTGGACTCCTGACCCACAACTTTCCAGCCGTCAAGGTTGGAGGGGTTCTGGTTGGCACTGTAGAGCGTGTGGCCATCGGATGCGCGGCTTACGGTATGAATCTTGCCACTCTTATCCTTATAGCTGAAGATTACGTAGAAGTTCTCCGCCTTTGTTGTGGGCGACTCATACGAGAAGCTTATCTGCTGACCACTCTCAGCCAGACTTGCGCTACAGATTGCTTTGCCGGGCCATGTGGTCACGGCATTGCGCGAACCGTCGTCATTCACCGAATAGAGATATACGTGGGTGGCACCTTCTACATTGAAAGTAGTGTTATGGATAGTCGTGGAGGCCGGTGTCTTGTTGACGCAGCGCACACTCATGGCATAGCCATTTGCACCTTGACGTCCCTGCACCTGACCATTGATGTAGGTGGTCACATTACCGGAAATCTGCAGACAGCGCAGCCAGTTGCCTATCTGGTCTTTCTCTACACCGGATGCCTTTGTCGAACTCCAATAGTAGCCCGCACGCGAATCACCTACCTTATTACCCTCAGCATAGTAAAGAGCCTTCGGGAAATAGATATACATACCGTTGGGACAGTGGAGGGCGGCATTGTAGTAGCTTCCCATCTGGGCGGTGCTGAATGCAGAGGAGTTGCGCACACTGTTCCAGATCTCTTCGCGCGGTATCTCAAATCCGGGAGGACAGAGACCCTTGTACATCTCCGGTGCTTCTCCTATTTTATATTCGGCAGCACGGTAGTAGCCGCCTGCGGCCTCACTCTTGCCCTTGTAGGCGATGCCGCCGGTGGCCTCGATGTAGAGTCCGGAGGCTGTGGCTCCGAGGTTGCGGTCAAGCCAGTGGTTGCCGGCTCCGTCGGTGAGCACTTCGTAGTAATACCAGTTGCGCGAGGCATCCGGTTCGCCACCTACACGATAGGAGGATGTAGAGTTGGCATTGTCATTAATATTGGCGGTATGGTTGTGGAAGAAACCTGTGTGGTAGACTGTCAGAGGATACTTGGTGTATTCAGTCGCATCGGCGGCTTTAAGCTCAAGCAGAAGTTCGCCGGTGGTGTAATCCCAGTCGTTGGCCGCTTTGGTCACGGTGACTGTGAGCGCGCCGGTCTTGTTGGTGCCCGAAGTCTGGCTTACTGTCAGTCCGTCTATGCCGGAGGTTGTAATCTTCCAGTCATAGGCGTTTCCTTTGAATAAGTCCTTGTAGGTTATCTCATATTCATATGTCCAGAGCTTGCCACTCTCACCATACATCACCGGGAAGTGCAGACCCTCGTTGCGGATATTTCCACCGTTCTGCTCGGCGGTCACGCCATTCACCTTGCCGGTAAGGAATTCCCAGTAATCCTCTTTGTTGAGATATTTATAGGCATTGCCTGAAGCATCATAGCCGTTTACTGTCAATTTAACATCGCAGAGGTCGGAACCTTTAAACTCGCGCACCCACTTCACGGGTACTTCGCGGTTGAGTCCTTTCCAGTCTACGGAAATCATCGCTTCCAGCGTACCCGGATTGGGCGTCTCGTCGAATTGAATCTGCAGTCGGTAGAGCCGGCCTTTGGTACCGGCCTCTACACCGGAGGCCACACCTGCATATTCTGCATTGTCGGTTACATCCTCCACCTCTGCAAGCTTGAGCCATTTGTAGGTGGTGCTCACCAATCCGTCTTTATTTTCACGCTTACTCCATGCCTCTACCTTAGCTTCGGGATATTCCGACTCATTAGGGGAATAGAGCTTAACAAAGATATCTTGGGTGCCATTCGGATCACCTCTATACACCAGTTCATGGCTCACACCCAATTCGCGGGTTCCATCGGTGATGATGTTGTATGAGCGGGGTGCCACGTCGTAGATCTCTGCCTCTACGAGCGGCGAAGGATTGGCAGCGGCTTCAGCCACAGTGGCCGAACCTGCACCGCTGATGCCGGTCACCACAAATTTATACTCGTGGTTCGACTCCAGATTGAGGTCCTGAAGATTACCATTCTTATCCTTGTTGCGGAAGTCTACACGATAGTAGTAATAGGTATTCATGTAGGGTGCTCTAAGCACTACGAAGGGGCGCACTTTTGTAGCGGCATCCTCTTTATCGGTAGGATGCACATACTGCTCTTCTTCGCTCTCTACGGTTGTGGGGAGCGGTGATGTGGCGACGGGCTTGACGAGCTCTTTGGTTGCGCCGGCTACCACGCTTGAAGCTGAGGCGGTGTTAAATACGCTGAAATTATACGCAGTCTCCTCGATTTTAATTTCATCGTCATCCGTCACTCGGCCGGAATTGACGGTCACCTTGGCGGCATTTCGCATCACCGCCACCGAATTGCCCGAGGTCATATCGGTAAGCGTGGCGGTGCCGCTCATTGGCATATTGTCATCGTCATCAACTACAGCGGTATATGTAAGAGCCTTCACAGCGGCCTCAGTCATCTCTTTCGTATAGTCAGCCGACGCCGGAGAATTGGCGATGAAATAGAATTTCAGGTCGGAGGCTGAGCGAATAGACTTATCGATGCTCACCGAGAGGGAGTATTGATTGTTGCCTAACGACGTTAAGTCGCTGCTCGATGCATCGTAAGTTACAATCTGCTTCACGGTAGGGGTATTTCCCGACAGCACCAGCATGGTGACATTCTTCACCTCATCCTCATTGGCGCGGGTCGCCACCGTCTGCATCTCCGGCACCGCGAGGGTGATTTCGAGGCTTCCATCCTCCCCAATGCCATTGGGGAGGGTGAAATCCTCGTCGCTGCAGGCGCAGAGCGCCAGCGCTATCGAGGCATATATTGATATTTTTGTTTTCATAATAGTAAGATTTGCCTGATATTAGAAGCTATCTTTAGTATATGTTGGAGGATTACCTGTAAAGTTATTCAGAGTGAGATTAATATCACCTGATTGTCCTGTAAAATCGGAAGTTCCTCCATTCTGCTTACAGATAAAGCTAATTGCACTTGTCGTATTAGTGCCGTTCTTAATCTTGAACTCAAAGATACACATGCCATTTTCTTCGGATGTGCGATAATAAGCAGATTTGTCATTAAGGGTCTGACCATCATTTGTGAGGGCACCGGACGGAACATTCCAGACATATACCCAAGTTCGTTCACCGTTGCTATTCTTGGGCCAACGGAAACGATAGGTCACATACTCATCACTATCGCCGCCACCCTCTGAGGGTGCATTCACTCTTACTACATTCCAACTGTTGAATTCATAGTAAAGTGTTGTACCATAGTTTGAAATGTCAGAAATCAGATTTTTGTAATCTGCAGTCTTCCATTCATCACTTTGGTATGAATCAAAGCGCATCGTAGAAGCATTCTCGGGAACAGAGGCTTTGACTACCCACCAGTCGCTGTTTCCGGCAAGAGTAGTACTGGTCATCTGTTTGCGAGTTCCATCAATGTTTAGATATACAGTATTATCTTTGGGCACATCTCCGTTGCTGCCCTTGTAATATATCGTCACATCTGTAGTAGCCGGCGGCACTGGTGCGTTCGGCGAGAACTGTTTTGAACCGGAACCAGAGACATCAATCCAACCTTCGCGGCTCGGGTAGTCGAATAATGGAATACCGGGGTCGTTCATCTCGGGATAACGAGGGCCTGAACCATTATGGTTGTCGGTAAACATCATCAGTGCCTTACCGGGTGTCGCAAGTCCGGAGAGAACGAATTTCCACCATCCGCCCCCCTCTTCTAACATTACTGCACCGGGCCAGCCTATCTGAACATTCTTACATTGGCTGCACTTCTCTTTCATTTCAGCTCGATAGTCCTCGCAGAAATCGTACACATAATAATGGTTTAGCCAACCGTCTCTACCTGCGTCCCAACTACCATTTGCACTGTTACCTTCGGTAAACTTATATGCATAACCATCCTTTTCCAATCGATCATTAGGATTATTATAGTTTACTCCATTATACGGTACATTCCATCCTCTAAACGCTACAGCTCCGGAGAAGATGTATTCATACGCAGTATTACCGCCGTCTCCGTTACTTACAATTCCGTTCGGGTATTGAGGATGGTCAGCCGGCAATTCAAGCGACTGGTAGACATAGATATGCGGAGCGTTCCAGCCGGGAGCGTAGAGGTGGATGATGTAGTCTTCGCTGGAGGCGAGTACGTTGACGGTTACGGGCAATTCTACAGGGTCGCCGACAGTCGGTGTGCCGCTGACGGTGAATTGCATCTGTGAGGTGGCCTGCCAGAAGGTTTTACCATCGTTGAGTCCGCTGAATTTCAGCTGGAGGTTGTAGACTCCACCTTCGGGTGTAGATATGTTGTTGAGGTTTTCGATCTTCTGACCGTCGGGGTCGCAAAGGGTTATCTCGCTATCTGCGGGCCAGTTGTCGGAGGGGGTGATGGAGAAGCTGTTGAGGTTGGTGCGGATGGGGATAATGAAGGCTCCGCTGTAGGTGCCGCTGGCCACCTGCTCGCGCACGTCGATAGTGACGTTGTTTACATCAACCGTAAGGAACTCGTGGAGGTTGAGTTCTTTCACCTCGATTCGTTTGAGGATTGTACCGGCTTTGATGGTGAAGCTCTTCCAACCATTCTGAGCTTTTACGTCATCGAGCATGTTACCTTTGATTTCGGGGTTGACCGAAATCTTGATCTCGTTATCCTTTATGGTAAAGTTGTAGATGGGTATCTCGGTTTCGCCGCTTGTGTAGGTGTTGGAGATACATGAGATCTGTGCGTTCGACTCAAACCAGAGGCTGGTTTGTTCACCGGCCTCGATAGTAATGTCAGTCTTATCGACATGCAGGAAGTAGGGGCCGTGGAGCGCGCCGGCGATTGTCACCGGATCCCAGGGCTGCACGTCGAGAACGAACTTACCCTTCGAGTTGCCTACATAGTCGTAGAAGTATGAGCGCTTCAGCCCCTCACCGGCGGTGCCGATGGTGAGCACTTTGGTAGAGCCGTCACTCAGTGTGAGTGTGACGGTTGATTTGTCGGGGGCATCATCTTTGAAGAGGCGCTCGGCCACGTAGGTCGTGCCCTGCCATGCCCATGTATCGCCGGGAGTGCTGACAGAGGTCATATTATCCACCTGCACTTTAAGCAAATCCTCCTTCATTTCGGGCAACTCGTAATAACCGGCCTCGGCAAATTCGCCGCTTATGGTCGTGACTTTATCAACTTCGCCGCCGGGCATCAGGCTCGACGCATCAGCAAGATTATTGAGTCCCGACTCTTCAAGTTTAAGTTCGGGGCGCATGTCGTTGAGCATCGTCACGCGCACTTTGGTCACTGCAAATTTCAGGTCAGCCTTTACCTTTACCGCTGCACCGGAGGCCATGTTGACGCCGGTGGCATCAGTGACACTCGCATAGCCGGGGTCACCGTTATATTGCACCATCATTTCGCTGTTGGCGCAGGACATTGGCAAACCGTTTTTGGCCGAAGCGGGTGCGCTCACGGAATAATTCTTAAGGTCATCCTCGCTGATGGCGGAAGCATCGCTGAAGCTTACGTTGGCCACAACATAGAGTCGGTAAGACCCGGGATCGATTTCGAGCTTGTAGCCGGAATAACCCTCGGGTGCATTCTGTGAGACTTCGGCTTTTGTCAGGTCGATTACCTTTGCTGCCGCATTACCGCTCACAGGATATGCGAATAGATGAAGGCTCTTTATCTCACCCTCTTTGGCTTGGAAGTCGTTCAATTCTCCACGCGTACGTGTGGAGGGAGTCGGCTCCAAGTCCTTCATCACGCTGGGCACATAGACCACCACTCCATTCTCATAGGCGTCGTTTCCACCCCTGTTTGGGTTGAAGTCGTCGCTGCATCCTGCCAGCATCGGCGCGGCGAGCGCGGGCAGCAGGAATATATTTTTCCAGTTTTCTATAAACCGTTTCATATCAGTTGGCTGTAACGCGTTGGTTAGAATTCAAATTCATCACGCACTGTAATCCATTCTCCGGGCTTTACGTATATCTCAAGCTCTCCGCGGTCAAGATTGCGTGATGCGATATGGCCTATCACTTCATAGTAGGAGCCTCGGGGGAGGTCGGTGACGGCTACGTTATCATCTGTGTCGGTCACACCGATTTTCACCGGGTCGAAGAGCACTGAGGCTGTGAGTTCCTTGCCATCCTTATCGGTCAATTTACCTTCGAGCTTAAGTTCGAGCTGATCGCCGGTGCGGGTGTATCGCTCGGGGATGTAGAAGGTGTATTGCCAGAGCCAATTGTCGGCATATCCGGTAAAGCCTTCGCCGGCGGCGGTGCCGGGAGTGATGCGGTCGTCTTTGTCATTATTCTTTCCGGTGTCGGTCCAGTCGGTGTAGAAGCCACCCTTATCACGCAATGACTGTGTGCGACTGCCTGCCGGAGCAAGCAGTTCATTACCCTTGTGCAGTAGAGGTGTGGTTTCGGTCACATTGGAGAGTGTGATGGCGGTGGGCTTGAAACCGTTGTCGCCGTAGGTGGTGCCTACCGTAGTGCCTTCATTTTCTACTTCATATGTCTTGTCGAAGATGAGATTCAACTGCATCTTCACACATGCAAATTCCAGATTGAGTTCCTTGGGTGTGGGACCGGTGGCCGACTTCTCGATACGGAAAGTATTATCGCAACTTTCAGCCACAAACATCGGGAGCTCTCCCGGTATGGGGAGCGTGGAGGTGGAGGTGTAGTCGAGTTCTACCTTCTTGAGTTCCTCAAGAGTCACAACCCCACTCAACACATTGTGAGGGATATTACCCGCCACATAAATCAGGTAATCCTTCTCCTGCTCAAACCCCTTGAAGGTGTAGGTCAGCGTCGACCCCTCATTCTCTTCGTCGCCCACCACAGCCATCTTCGAAGGGATCATCAGAGGAGTATTGACCACTGCCTGAGCCTTATTTCCATCTTCGGAGGGGAAGATGAGGAGGCGGAGCGATTTGACTTCGAGTTCATCATCGGTGGGACGACTCTCAACGGAGCGGGTACCGGTGTCAGCGGCACCGGGTACGGCCAGACGGAGCACGAGTTGCGTCTCCGGGTCGTTTTGATCGGTCGTGGTGACGCGCATCGGGTCGAAGTCCTCGGTGGCGCATCCCCACAACATGGCGGCCAGGGCCGCTGTGAGCGTCCCTGCCGCAATTCGGTTGATATATCTTGAGAAAATCATGGAGGTAGTTTTTTCTGTTTGTATCGTCGAGGTTAAAGTCAGGGTGGCGAGCCTCTCGCCCCGAGCCTCTCGGCGGGTGGCGAGCCTCTCGCCCCGGATGGCTAAATTGGGTGGCCGGCCTCCGGCCTATAGTTCGACGTTTTGGATGCGTTTGGACCAGTTTAGGATGGGGATGGATACTTGGATGTAGCGCCAGCCGTCGTCGGTTTCGGTGAATTCTACGGCGAGGTTGTAGTCGTATTCGCGGTCGAGGTATTCCTGGGCTGTCCATTCTTTGCCGGGGTAGGCTTCGCGGGAGGTGGCGAGCAGAGTGGGTAGGTCGTACTCGAAGACTTCGCCGCTGAGGCGCGAACGGATCACGAGGCGGGTGTGCTGCGCGGCATCCTCCTCAAGCATCAGTCGCGACATGGCGATGTCGGCCTGCAGCGAGGGAGCCGCCGCACGTGTCGTGGTGTAGGCCCAGGGGGTGTAGGTAAGCGGTGTGGCTGCGGCGGTGGGTCGACCCAACAGGTCGAGTTCGTGGCGACCGGTACGCGTCTGCACACTCACCTCATAGTCCGATGCGGAGAGAGCCGGGAGGTTGGCATCGGCGGCGTTGCCGCGGGTGATGGTCAGATGCAGGGTGTTGGTGATGCGCTGCATCGGCACGGTGGCCTCCACCACTACTGTGGGGGGCTGCGGAGCACCCTCGGCCGGCATCGGAGCCTCGGTGATGATGAGCGGAGTCATCTGGCGCGAGATCCACTGATCTTCGAGCGGGAGCGACTGGTGGTCCACCAGTCCGTTGGTATTGTCGAGAGTCAGGAAACCGGCATTGTCGGCATCGCCGATGGCGAGAGCCGACTTGCGGAACTTCGCACCCGGAGTGAGCAGCGAAGCCTCATAGCCCTCTTCCGAGGCACGGGCCGAGGCATAGAGACGGTACTCACCGTAAGGGAGCGAGAGGGGTACCTGCAGATTCCCCGTACGGATCTCGGCCGCCGTATGTTCCGACTGCTGGAGGAAACGGCCATCCTTGTCGAAGACATAGAGGGTCACACTACCCACATGTTGGGCGAAGAGATCCTGTTCCTGAGTATTATAATCATAGATGAAATTGACCGAAGCACGAGTCTCTGGACGGGTGGCACACTCCGGGAGATCCTCATGGATCATCGAGCAGGAGGTCAGCAGGGCTACGGCGGCGGTGGCTAATGCCACCGGCCGGGCTGCTTTGCGTAGGCCTATGATGCGTTTCATATATTGAGGTTAATTTATTCTATATCTTGTGCTCTCCTGTCGGAGAGTCTTGCTTTCAAAGTTGGGGGGCGTCTCACGCAGATGGTTTGGCGCGGTGAATCTCACGCAGATGGTTTGACGCGGTGAATCTCACGCAGAGGCGCAAAGGCGCAGAGGGCTTCGCGCGGGTTGAGGAGATCGGCATGTCGGGTGGCGGTTCTCATGTCACCAATAATTCTCCGTTTCGAGGAGGGCTCGGCGTGTACGTACGGTCGCGGCCCTCACGTACGGTGTGCGACCATGCGGACAATGCTGCGACCGCAGGCAGAGAGATTGATAAGGCCGGTGGGGATGCCGTTAGTGGCTCGCCCACCGGCCTTCCTTATCAGTTCACGGGCTTCGGAAGCCGAAGCCCCGTCTTGTTAATGGTCTGGTTTTGAGTTAGAGATGGGTTGTGCTCGATTTAGAACTCAACGTTCTGGCTGCGCTTAGCCCAGTTGAGGATGTTGATATTCACATCCATGTTGCGCTCATTGCGATCACCGCTATCATCCGGAGTGTGATTGGGATCGGGATCAGGAATAGTCGGCAGACCGATACCCTTCACGCCCTTCAGATTCAGCTCATACCAGTTGTTGCGGAGCACACCGTAGCGACCGGTATATCTCTCATCATACTGGTTGGGATAGATCTGAGTGGGAAGTGTGGGAGCATCTGTTTCAGTTCCGAAGTGTTTGATATAAGCCACGTAGAAACACTTGCCACCTACATAGCACTTTACTTCATTCGCAGTATAGTTGATTACACCAGCTTCGGCAGCAGCAGCACGGTAAACAGCGGCATCTGCGTTTTCACCACCTTCAGTCTTGGTTATTGTTACTACATCCTCGAAGTTATAGGCACCAGCTACGAAATCATTACCCTCTTTGATTGCTACCTTGTAAGTAGTACCAGCACTTCCCTCTACAAGAGTCTGTAAAGTAGTTCTTGAGTAAACTTTATTATTGATGCTGATAAGATCCTGAGCAGCATCAGTGCCGAGTGTGTATGTAGCCTCAACAATAATGCGTGTACAAGTTGCTTTCGACATTTGATCCGGAGCCATTGTATTCTCACGCAGGTATTGTTCAGTAGTAGTCATGCCCTTCCAGCCGTTGACAGTATAGCGGGCATATGTGGTGTTTTTAATTGCAGTAGTGTAGTTCTTACCAGCACCCCACATACAGATACCGTTTTCTACATAACGGTTACTTGTGGTTGAGAAGAGATCTTTTACACTATACTTTTTAGTAGCATCTTCTCCATCATACCATACATTCTGTACGGGATAAGACGTTGTGCGAGTCAAGTCCAGTGCCCAGTTGTTGAAAGTGGCTTTTGCAACGTCGTTACCCTCTTTATCCTTTACTTTGTATTCGAAATTAGAAGGAGATGTGATAGACACCTTGGCGGCAACACGCTGCACAGTGAAGTCAGCAGCTAT
The DNA here is from genome assembly GCA_029051525.1 of Muribaculaceae bacterium. Classification (GTDB taxonomy): domain Bacteria; phylum Bacteroidota; class Bacteroidia; order Bacteroidales; family Muribaculaceae; genus Lepagella. The sequence goes on along the minus strand of JAIDKG010000049.1, from coordinate 1,637 downwards.
CTTTTTCAGATCTTTAGCCTCATCTTCAATATAGCCATCACCAGTTGTGATTTTTGAGAGCACACGAGGATCACTGGAAGTGAATGTTGCTGCGTTGGTCATCACGTAGCCCTTGCCATTAACAAACGCTCCATTCAAATCTGAATTTTCTGCCCATGTCTTGAATGTGACAGTACCATCAGCACTTGTGGGGAGCCAGCTGTTATCGTAGTTCAGTACACATACACCGTAGAATGTTGCATACTCAGTCTGGAATGTGCCCTTCTCGAATTTTGCACGTACTTTAGTGTACTTGGCATCGAAACCGGATGTGCCTGTGACAGGATTGCCATTCTCATCAACAAATTCGAGTTCAGCAGCTGCGATATAGGTTGAGTTCACACGGTTGGTGATATTGTCAGCCACCCCGGATTTCATACCGAAGATGAGGATTTTGCCGTTCTTGACAGCATACTCTTCTGCGGAGCCGGCTGTGGCAGTTGATGCGCGTGTGCCGCCGTTGTCGCTCAGGGCGATGTTGAAGTAGGCATACACCTCACCTTCGGGAGCGTTCCCGTTCTGGTCGGGGCCTACGATCGGTTCCTCGCTGGAGCAGGCGGTCAGCATGGCTGCTGCACCTGCCATCATGAGATACTTTGAAAATTTCATAAGTAGGTTAATTAAAGTGAATATTTTTAGTTGAGTTTTTTCGAGTTTTTCAGGAGAGGAGGGAGGGTGAGTCTCGACCCACCTGCGACAAACCGGCTCCGCCGACCGGCTCACGCGGAGCTACGGATTTTATCCCACGCAAAGCCGCAGAGCCGCAGAGCCTTGACGCAGCGCGGAGCCCTTTGCGCCTTTGCGCCTTTGCGTGGTACCCCCACGCGCGGCTACGGATTATCCCACGCAAAGCCGCAGAGCCGCAGAGCCTTGACGCAGCGCGGAGCCCTTTGCGCCTTTGCGCCTTTGCGCCTTTGCGTGGTACCCCCCGCGCGACCACGGATTATCCCACGCAAAGCCGCAGAGCCGCAGAGCCTTGACGCAGCGCGGAGCTCTTTGCGCCTTTGCGCCTTTGCGTGGTACCCCCCGCGCGACTACGGATTATCCCACGCAGAGCCGCAGAGCCGCAGAGCCTTGACGCAGCGCGGAGCCCTTTGCGCCTTTGCGCCTTTGCGTGGTACCCCCCCCCGCGGCTACGGATTATCCCACGCAAAGCCGCAGAGCCGCAGAGCCTTGGCGCGAGACCGGGGTCACCGGTTCTGCGAGGCGAGGGCGCGCATGCGCCGGAGCACGGCGAGGTTGTACTCGGCGTCCTCGACGCCGAGCTCGAGAGCCTGCGTCAGCAGGCGTTCGGCTTCGGCGAAGTCGCCGCGCTGCATGGCCAGTACGCCGCGGGCCTGGAAGGCCTCCGGAGCGTCGCCGGCCTTGGCGAGGTAGGCGGCCGCCGCGTCGAGGTCGCCCGAGTTGAGCGCTACGGCACCGGCGTTGAGGTTGGCCACCGGATCATCAGGATATGTGGCTACGGCTATCGCCATGGCTTCGTTGAATTCCTCCGAACCCGGATCGTAGGTCTGTGCCACCAGGAACATCTCCTGCAGCGAAGCCTTCTTCGGGTCGGTGCGCATCACCTCGATGGTCTCCTCTACGGTGAGGGGGCG
>JAIDKG010000048.1 GCA_029051525.1 Muribaculaceae bacterium | reverse complement strand
CTCCCTTGCCAACTCCCCCCAAGCCCATGCACCCGCCTGGTCCCGCGCCGGAGCGCAAGCGAACGGGAGCCCGTCCCCCCTCCCCAAAAAAAGATAGCCGCCCGAACCCCGGACGGCTATCTTTTATTACCTAAGTAGCTGATAAGAATCATAGGTATCTATCTGCCGCAGCAGTGTTTGTATTTCTTGCCGCTACCACATGGGCATGGATCGTTGCGCCCTACTTTCGTTGTGGGTGCTAACGGTGCATCCGGAATTTCCTCTCCACGAATAGCCATTTCTTGAAGTTGCTCAAAAGATGTAATACCTCTGGCTCGCATGTTGGGTCCCATAACAATGTGGGGCATCCCTCCGGGTGTTCGTTTCAAGGTTTCAGCAGCCATCTGCGCTGATGACCATCCCTTGAATCTCCAGTATGGCATATTGTTGGCATACTCTGTCATCAACATCACGGTTGCCTGAGCCTGCTCAAATGAATTGTATTTTAAAGTATCTATGACTTGGAGCGGATTGATCTCATCATTCTGCTTTTCAAGCCAGCGATTAAGCAAGAAATTTTCAGCCCCCGTTTCGCTATGGCCTAATTCGAGCAATTGCTTTTTGAGAGCACTTCTTGACGCACCACCAATCTGAGGATAGGGCATCATGCCGGCCTTCGCAATCTCTTCGGTCGTAAATCTCTTTGGCTCTACATTGGAGTCAACTCGGCGCGCGTCAAATATGTTGAAATCTGTGCCGGGAATGTAAGGAGACTCTACAGCAAGTTCATCATTATAGTCATTACCGACTACAAATCGGTTGAATCGGTAGGCGATACTGCCTTTTGAATCGTCTTTCTGTATTATCGGCTCCAGTATATCCATATACTCTTCATAAGGTATAGCACCTCGCAGATTCAAAAGACCAATTATGCTATTCTCTATAGTTTCCTCGCATGATTGCTCACGGCGAGCAATTTCATCAGCCAATAGAGGCCTTAGTTTTTCCGCAAGGTCGGGAGCGATATAAAACTTGACACCCTCATCCTCCGAATACACTATGTCATCAAATGGCATACGATTCAGATATCCCGGAATCCACGGTTCCTTCTCCTGATGGTTTATAATGTCATCATACATCCGGAGTTCGTATGTGAAGAGATGAGTCATGACAATGTCGGGATGAGCCAATATCCATTGGCTTACACACTTTACCATCATATCCTTCCTTAATCCGGACTTGATTTTCAGCGATAGCTGTTTGAAAAAAAATCTCAACTCTGCAACAGTGTGCCGTTGAAGCATCTCGCTAAGCGACAATTGCTGTAAAATAGTGTTATGTTTCATATTCAAATTGGGTATAATATTATACTTTGCCGCCCCTCCGGGGGGCGGCTCACCAGTCGTAGGGGAAGCGGGTGATGTCCTCCTCGACGAGGTTGGAGCCGCTTTGCACTTCGATGAAGGTGAGGAGTGTGTCGGCTCGCAGGGCGTGGCGGCTTCCTTTGGGGATAAATACTGTGTCGCCTCGCTTTACGGGTCGGCGCTCGCCATTGAGCACGATTTCGCCACTGCCCTGTATAAAGGTCCACACTTCGTCGCGGCAGGCGTGTTGCTGATAGCTCAGCGCACATCCGGGATTGACCGTCAGCTGCTTGGTCAGTGCACAGTAGCCGTCGGGAAATTCCACCTGGTCGATTACCTTATACCATCCCCATCGGCGCTCTTCAAACATGGGGCGCGCCTTCAGCCGGTCGGCATACAGCTTTATGTCTTCGCTCCGGTTCTTTTCGCTCACGAGTATGCCGTCGGGCGAAGCGGCTATCACAAGGTCGGATGTGCCGATGCACATGAGCGGTATCTCGAGTTCGTTGATGATATGTGTGTTGTTCTGTCGGCCATCGGTGATTACATTTCCATAGGTGGAATGTCGCAATTCGTCGGTGAGGGTGAGCCAGGTGCCGAGGTCGCGCCATTCGCCGCCGAATGGCACTACGGCCATCGACGCCTCATGCTCCACCACGCCGTAATCGAAGCTGATTGCGGGATATTCATCAAAGTGCTCTCTCACACCCTCAAAGGTCGGGCAATCCACATATCGGCGCGCTATGCGCAGAAGATAGCCCAGACGGAATGCGAATACGCCGCCGCTCCAGAGGGCATGCTCGGCAATCAGGCGTTCGGCCACATCGACGGCGGGCTTTTCCACAAACCGCCGCACCATAAACGCTCCGTGGCGCCCTGTGGCATATTCGGGCACGACATAGCCATATTTCGCCGACGGATATGTGGGTGTGATGCCCATCAGCATCAGGTCGGCCACATTCCCTTCCACACACTCCGCCATGCGGCGTACGGCCTCGAAATAACCCTCGCCGGTGAATGGGTCGCAAGGGATCACGACTACCGTCTCATCATCGGCGCATCCTTTCTCTCGGGCAAGATATTCGGCTGCGAGGCAGATGGCGGGCATGGTCTTGCGGCGTTCTGGCTCTGTGACCACATCGACACCGCGCCCTAACTGAGCCTCGATGGCATCTCGCTGGCAGGCGGCGGTGGCCACTGTCAGTCCTGCATCAAGACCCGACTCGTGAATCTGGCGCACCACTCGCTGCACCATCGATTCCCGCTCTTCCGACCCCTCGACGGGAAGAAATTTGAGAAACTGTTTCGACCGGGCATCGTTGGAAAGTGGCCAAAGGCGAGTGCCCGAACCGCCCGAAAGCATTATTATCTGCATGGCTTAGATTTTTCTTTTGTGGATTTTAGAGAGATTTTTTTGGCAAATTCACTGTAGTGAGAGATGAGCAGCTCCGGCTGAGCAACCACCTCCTATCTCTACAACACTTCTGCGCCTGATATAGTTAGCGCTGCCGACTTTCGTCAGGGAGCGAGAGCAATTCGTGAGAGTCATTCGAGGCATGGATGGATGAATCTTCTTCCTCTGGGAGAGATTCCTGACCTTTGGCCTCAACATCCTCATCCTCATTCTCATCCTCCTCATCATCATGCGAGGCATAAAGAGAGGAATGACGCATGATACCCAGACCAAGCACATACGGCAACAGCCACGAATACCATGAGGGATATGCACGCTGCATGAATATCAGCGCCATAAGCACGAAGAAACTCACCGCATAGCGGCGGTTCACCCCGCCGGGAATCATAATCAGATAGAGCAGACCAACCAGCACGGTGCCTATTATGCCATACTTCAATATGAAGATTTTATAGCCGGCGCCTCGTATCTTCAGTGCGTCGGCCTTCTGGGTGCGCACTCCGAGCACTGCCGTGCCATCCTTCATACATTCCTTGTAGAAATGGTCTGTATGGCGAAGCGTGCGGTTATTACCTTTGATACCTTTCTGTTCGTCGTATTCCAGACGCTCGAAAATCAGTTTGTTGACGGGGTTGTCGCCATCGTTCCATATCACTCCCACAAAGAGCCATGAACCGGCGAGCACCGTCACCACGCCCAGCATCGAGTAGATATTGCGTATGCTGATAAATGCCCAGCCTATGGCCAAAGTGAGATAGCCTGCCAGTGAGAATGAAAGCAGTATCGATACAAGCAGTATCCACATTAGAGGTTGCCGGCGCATCCGGAAACGATTGGCGAAGAGAAGCAGACAACATATCATCGACTGATGACCGGGCTCGAGGAATGGGCCGCCGAAACGGTAGACTCCCGCATTCTCCGACAGATACATATTGGTCTTCAGGAAGAAGTAGTAATTGTCGAATGAATCGTAAGAGCCACTTATCTCATTCGGCAGCCACGGGAAATGCGGCAGATCCACCACCATATGCACAAAGAAGAAAAAGAGGCTCACCATCATCACTATTGAGAACCATTTCGTGACGTATTCAAGCAAATCCTCCTGAGGGTCCTTGTCGAGAGTAAACAACAGCACTGCCGGTATAAAGGATGTAAAGGTGATGATGCCGTAGTTTACGTCGATGATGAAGGTGCAATAGAGAGAATATATCACCGTGGCGAGCGCCACTCCGATGGCACGGGATGTGATTTTAGCCGGGAAATTGCCAACCGCAAAACATACTATCATCACCATCGAGGCGAAGATGGATATATAGTTGCGTGGCAATCCGAATGAAAACCAGATGAAGCTCGACAGTAGGAGATACATCAGGTTTACGAATTTAAAAAGCGTCCACATATTAAGTGACTGATCAATTTAAATTATTGTAATTGTGGCTGTCGCTATCAGCCTTTAATCAGATCTCTTTTGGGTCAGATTAAAGGCAGATTAAAATTAATCAGCCACTTATGTGACAAAAATGCCGCGGAGAGGGGCACCGCACTTATCTGTGCCGCGCCCCTCCCCGCAAGCAGTGACATTCAGTCGCGACGGAAGAGGTCGCGAGTATATACTTTGGATTCCACATCGGCCAGTTCTGCATCGAAGCGGTTGGCGATGATGGCATCGGAGAGGCTCTTGAACTCCTCGAGGTCATTGACCACACGGCTGCCGAAGAAGGTAGTGCCATTCTCGAGTGTGGGCTCATAGATTACCACTGTGGCACCCTTCGCCTTGATGCGCTTCATCACACCCTGGATCGATGACTGACGGAAATTATCACTGTTGGATTTCATCGTGAGACGATACACTCCGATTGTGCAGGGTTTCTCAAGATCATGATTGAAGCGGTTCCCCTCGCGATATGCGTAGTAACCGGCCTTGCGCAGCACACGGTCGGCTATGAAATCCTTGCGGGTGCGGTTACTCTCTACGATGGCCGTCATCATATTCTGCGGCACATCGGCATAATTGGCCAGAAGTTGCTTCGTGTCCTTGGGCAGGCAGTAGCCGCCATAGCCAAACGACGGATTGTTATAGTGAGTGCCTATTCTCGGGTCGAGACCGATACCCTCGATGATGGCCTGCGAATCGAGACCCTTTACCTCGGCATATGTGTCGAGTTCGTTGAAATAGCTCACTCGCAGAGCCAGATATGTATTGGCGAAAAGCTTCACGGCCTCAGCCTCCTTCATACCCATGAAGAGCACCGGGATATTCTCCTCGATGGCCCCCTGCTGAAGCAATTCAGCAAAGATCCGGGCCTGCTCCGTGAGGTGCGGAATGTCGGCCAGACGCTCGATAGCCTCATTTTCTGCATCAAATTCGGCCGACTCAATCATCTTCGGCACACCCACTATGATGCGGCTCGGATAGAGATTGTCATAGAGCGCCTTGCTCTCACGCAGAAACTCCGGGGCAAACAGGAGATTGAGACGCTCCACACCCTTTGCGGCATAGCGCAGATAGAGCGACCGGCAATAACCCACCGGTATTGTGGATTTGATCACAATCGTGGCCTTCGGATTCACCTCCAGCACAAGATCGATCACCTGCTCCACCTTCGATGTATCGAAATAATTCTTTTCCGAATCATAATTGGTCGGAGCGGCCACAATCACGAAATCGGCATCGGCATACGCGCTGCGGCCATCGAGAGTAGCCTTGAGCGAAAGCTCCTTCTCGGCCAGATATTTTTCGATATAATCATCCTGAATGGGTGACACGCGACGGTTCACGAGTTCCACCTTCTCGGGAACTACATCGACAGCCGTCACATCATTGTGCTGGGCAAGGAGAGTGGCCAGACTCATTCCTACATATCCGGTACCGGCCACAGCTATGTTGTATCGTCTCATAAACTGTATTTAAGATTTTATCACAGTGGAAACATGCGGCATCAGCTCGCTGCCATAGGCAGACCAAACATTACGCCACACCTTATCATTACTATAACTATTCCCTATCATTGTTTATTGTCAATCTATGTATAAAACTTTCCACTCCCCCCCGACAGATCCGGGAATATCTGCAAAACCTCACGAAACTTCGCGAAATCGGAAGCTTTCTTGCATAATCCAACTTAATGTGTTAAATTTGTGAATAACTCTTGGAAGTAATCTCAAAATCGAATTTCCAAGTGCAGTATACATGATTAAGATACTCTTTATATTCCATAATACGGGTATGGGCGGGGGAGCGAATCTCTCCGGCCTTACTCTGATAAGGGGATTGAAAGAGATGGGTCATCAGGTCATGGCCGTCTGTAATGCAGAGGGAGAGATGGCCTCTCTGCTTCGCTCCGAGAGTTTCGACACGGTTGTGGCCCCTTATCATGTGGCATGGCCTTCTGCTCCGCATTCGGCACGCGAATGGGCACGCTATATCCCCAAGGCAATCCGCAACCGAATCGACAATCGCCGCGCCGCAGCTATTATAGCCCACAGAGCCGCTGCCTTCGCACCTGATGTGGTGCACACCAACAGCAGCGTGATCGATGTGGGGAGCATGGTGAGCCGGAGGCTCAACCTCCCCCATGTCACCCACTTCCGTGAATATGGGCTGCGCGACGCCAATTGCGTCATGTGGCATCTGCGCCATATGCTGGCCTCACCCCTCAACTACAACATTGCAATAGCCCGCGACATAGCCGATTTTCATCATCTCGATTTCTCCGACCGTTCGCGACTCATCTACAACGGGATCGTCGACAGCAACCTCTGCCGCATGAATCCCGAACCGGGTAAATACTTACTCTATGTAGGCCAGCTCAACCGCGCCAAGGGTATTGAAGACCTGCTGCAGAGTTATGCCCTTCTGCCACCCGAGACACGCACACGCATCCCCCTGCTCATAGCCGGGCGCCCCAGCCGCGAGGAATACCTCCCGGTGCTGCAGCATATGATATCCTCGCTCGGCATAGCGGCCAATGTGCAGCTATTGGGCCATCGCACGGATGTGGCCGACCTCATGTATGGCGCAATGGCTCTCGTGGTGCCAAGCCACAGCGAGGCTTTCGGTCGAATCATACCGGAAGCAATGGCCAACGGTTGCCTCGTGACAGGTCGCGATGCGGCCGGAATCCGCGAACAGTTTGACAACGGTCTTCATCTCACCGGGCATGAGATTGCTCTGCGATTCAACGATGTGGCCGGTCTGACCGAAATCCTGCGCCGAATCGCCGCCGACCCTCTCACCCCTGCACTTACCGACATGCGCCGCCGGGCGATGCATGCTGCAGACAGGCTATACTCCCGGCAGGCCTATGTGCAGGGTGTAATATCACTATATCAAGACATAATAAGAAATGAGCACACCCGCAGTAGCCATAATCATTCCAGCATATAAGCCCGATTTCCTACGCGCCACGCTTGACTCGATAGCAGCTCAGACGGTGAAGGATTTCCATGTGTATGTGGCCGACGACTGCAGCCCGCACGACCTCCACGCCATCGTGAAGGATTTCGAAAATATCCTACCCCTCACCTATCACCGCTTCGAAAAGAATATGGGAGGCTCCGATTTGGTGGGTCACTGGCACCGGAGCATTCGGCTGTCGGGCGATGAGAAGTGGATATGGATGTGGAGTGATGATGATATCATGCAGCCCAGATGCATAGAATCATTCCTACAGCTTCCCACCGAAACACGCTCCAGCTCGCTGGTGCATTTCCAGCTCGACATACTCGACTCAGCCACCGGCCAACTCATCCCCTCCCCCCGATATCCGGAGCATCTCAGCGCCGATGAGTATCTGCGCGGCAAACTCACCGGCAGCCTCACAAGCTATGTGGTGGAATTCATCTTTCCCCGTAGCCTCTATCTGCGCGCCGGCGGATTCGAGAATTTCGATCTCGCATGGGGTGCCGATTTTATGACATGGGTGAAGATGGCGGCTCTTTCGGATGGAATAGTCACTGTCGATGCCCCGGAATCTAAAGTGCTATGGCGCCGCAGCGACCTCAACATATCACCCGATTTCTCCTATCCCACAACTTTAAGGAAGCTATCAGCGTTGATAGACAATGCAGCATTCCTTAAATCATTCATGAAGGAGCACCCGGAAAGCTTCCCCTCTACCGGGCCGACTTTCCGCTGGCTACGCTTCCCTTTAGGGGAGATCTACCGCAAACGCTCCATTCTGAAGCCCTCCGATATTCTGCGTCTCAACCACCGCTACCGTAGGCAGGTGGGATTTGCCGCGCAAGCCACCGCCGCCTGCGGTGCAAGCTTAATCTCAAAGACCTTAAAACGATGAGCTCTACCGAAATGAAAATATGCTGGATCACGGCCACCTACTTTCTGGATGTGGACCTTCCGGTTGTGCCACAACTCAAAAAGTGGTTTGATATCGATTGGACCATTATCTCCACCCCGCGACAGATTGCCACCGACGAGGCCTATATCCGCTCGCAGTCGGATTGCAGCTATACCATACTCGCCGCGCCGGCTCGCTTCTACTCTCCGGCGCTCTACGCATTCTTCCGGCGGCTGGTGCTCTCCATCCGCAAGAGCCGGTATGATCTCTATTATTTCGATATCAGCGACTTCCTTTTTCTCTTCCCCCTCATTAAGCGCTATCTGCCCCGCGAGAAGGTGATGATTGCCACCCATAATGTCAATGTGCCGCGTGGGGCTCGCCTCGCTCCGCTGGCACGCGTATCAATGAGCTACATCATCCGCAATTTCCGCAATTTCCAGACCTTCTCGAAAAATCAGCGCGATGCCCTGCGGTCGCGCAAAGCGGATGCCAATATACTCTATTCCCCCCTCATGCTGAAGGATTACGGCGAGGGCTCGGCGCCGGCCACACCCTACACTCCCCCGGTGAAATTCCTCTTCTTCGGCAATATCATCAAGTATAAACGCCTGGATGTGATATTGCAGGCAGTGAAAATACTCCGCAAGCGCGGGATAGAGGATTTCAAGGTGTATATCTGCGGCTACTGCGACCCGGCGGTATGGCAGAAGGAGTATCTGCCGGAAATAGAGAATCCGGAACTCTTCCACCTCGACATACGAAGGATTCCCAACGAACTCGTGGCCGAATATTTCAATACCTGCCACTATTTCCTGATGCCCTATCAGGATATAGCGCAGAGCGGTGCCATGACTGTGGCGCTCAATTACAATATGCCTGTAATAGCGAGCGACCTCCCCACTTTCCATGAATTTATCACCGCCGACCATGACTCCTATTTCTTCCGCCCGGCCGACCCTGAGGCGCTGGCCGATGTGATGGAGCGTTGCATACGCAACACTCCCGAGCAATACGCCACCCTCAAGCGGAATCTGCAAGCCACCGTCGATGCCAAACTTGCTCCGGAGGCTATACTCCGCAATTACAAAGAATTTTTCGACAACTTCCACCGCAATGCCTGAATTAGCTAAAATATCGGAATGCACCGGTTGCATGGGTTGCATGAATGTATGCCCCAAAGACGCTATATCGGCCGTGGAGCAATCCGATGGCCATATGGGTGTGCACGTGGATCCGGAGCGATGCATAGAGTGCGGCCTCTGTGAGAAGCGATGCCCTGTAGTCAATGGATATCAGTATGGCGGCTACAATCTGGAGTCGGATTACTATGCCGCCTGGTCGGAAGACGACACGTTGAGACGTCAAGGAGCCACATCGGGAATTTTCGGCACTCTGGCCGCTACCATTCTAGACCGTGGCGGATATGTGGTGGGTGCCGTCAATGATGGGTTACGCTGCCGCTACCGCATGATTTCCGGTCGGGAGGAGTTGAGTCAGCTCCAGGGATCGAAGTATACCGCATCATTCCCCGACCTCATATACCGCGACATACTCTCCCGGCTGCGCCAGGGCCATACGGTGCTTTTCGGCGGATTGCCATGCCATGTGGCAGCGCTTCTCAACTATATCCCCGACCCGCTGAAGGCCAACCTCTTCACGGCCGATATCATCTGCGGCGGTGTGGCCTCCCCGCTCCTTATAAAGCGATATGCCGAGGAGCACCCGGACATGACACAGGTGAAGAGTTTTCGCGACAAGGACGGTGGCTGGCATCCGAAGGGATATCGGTATAATCTGAAATATCTCTCGGCCGACGGTGCAGTACATCCCGGATCCCCCGCCGGCTCACGCAATCTCATCACCGATGGATTCGCCTGCGAACTCACCGACCGCGAGAGCTGCTACGATTGCCGGTTTGCATTCACCCACCGCAAGAGCGACCTGACCATGGGCGATCTCTGGGGTGATACCCTCTTCCCCGACCAACATCCTCATGGAGTCTCAGCCGTGTTGGCCCATACATCGCGTGGCCGGCAATTGCTGCATGATTCGCGGATTTCACTCCATCCGATCGAGCCTCGACAGGTGCTCGGCCACAACGACCGTATCTTCAACGGTCGCTCAGTGAAAGGCCGCTTCCCGGAGCGACTCCTGTTTCCACGCCTGATAAGGAGAAGCAGCTACTCCACACTGATGCGGGTCTATGCCAGCGACTTGCGTGGCGCTCCATGGTACTGGATGCCATTCGCCCTATATCGGCTCGTATCCTTCCGGATTGCGGAAAAAATAAAAAAACGGCATGACCGTTATATCTCAAGACAACTAATACCCGGGAGATCATGACTGTTGGAATACTCACATATCATTGGGAAGACAATTACGGAGCCACTCTCCAGGCCTATGCCACCTATAAAGCGGTGAGCGACCTGGGGCACGAGCCTGTGTTTATCGACCTTCGTCTCCCCTACGCACCCCCAATCACATCGCGGATTGTATTCGCGCTGAAGCGCCACCGCTTCAATTCATTCCGCCACCGCTATTTCCGCAATCTCACTCCTCTCACCTATCGGTCGGTCGAGGCGCTCCGCGCCAATCCCCCGGAGTGTGATTGCTATCTCACAGGCAGCGACCAGACCTGGAATCCATTTATCGCCAAGACACTGCTCCCGGCCTTCTTTCTCACATTCGGTCCGGAAAGCACACGCCGCGTGACCTATGCCACAAGTATCGGCCTCGACCCGTGGCCCGGCTCGGAGGCTATCACCGATGCCGAGATATCCTCGGCTCTCGACCGTTTCCACTCCATACTGCTGCGCGAGGACACGGCTCTACGCATCTGCCGCGAGCAATTCGGCCATGAGGCCACTCAGGTGGCCGACCCGGTATTGCTTCACCCCGACTATCCGGAACTCACCGGTATGCTCGGCGACTCGGGTGAAGTGATATGCTACAAACTGATCGATGACCCGGAATTCTACGACATGGCACGCCGCACAGCCGCCGGACTCGGACTCCCCATACGCTCGATCGGAAGCATACGCCGCATCAAGGGATTCCGCTCCACTTATCCGGAGAAGGTGCAGGACTGGGTGCGACGTTTTGCCGAAGCCCGCTATGTGATTACCGATTCTTTCCATGGCACCGTATTCTCACTCCTCTATCACCGACCCTTCGTAATCTATACGGGCGACCCGAAACGGGTGACACGCATCGAGTCGCTCCTGCGGCAGACCGGTCTGACCGACCGCATCCTCCATCATGGCGCCACCGCCGCACAGATGGCCGAAGTGCTTGCACGCCCCATCGACTGGCAACACGTGGACAGCGTGATCTCGCGAATGCGCCACGACTCACTCGAAAGTCTCCGTAAGGCACTGGCCAAAGAGTGAGCGGCATATCGCCTTTACGCTATCGCACTCTCCCTCCACCTCTTCCTCCTTCCGGATGTGATCCACATCCGGCACTCTCACCTCATAATAACCCAACACTACTTACACTTATCACTACGTCGCAGAAGATATATAGCCCTAAAATCAAATGGATATTCGTAAACTCGTAGAAAATATCAACCTCACCTCCTCAGGGTTCCCCGACCGCACGCTATCGGAAAAGGGGAAGGTGTATACCTGCCTGAATCCCTACTCCTATCATATCTTCAAGAAGCACAGCAAGGAGTATGAGCGACTGGATGGGATATTCGTTGATGGCATGCTGATGTGCCACCTCATCAATCGCTTATGGGGCTACCGCATACCGCGCCTGAGCATGGATATGTCGGGGATGGCTCCGGTGCTCTTCTCGCGCCTAAATGATCCGGCATCGACCGAAACACTATATCTGATCGGTGCCCGCCAGCAAGAGGTGGAGGACACTGTCCGGCAGATCAGGGAGGCTTATCCGAATATCCATATAGCCGGCGTGCGCAACGGCTATTTCAAGACTCCCGAGGAGCGACGCAAGGCTATCGAGGAGATTGTGAATAAACAACCCGACTTCACCCTTATCGGAATGGGATCGCCATTGCAGGAGACCTTTGCCGCCGATCTGCGCGATGCCGGTTACAAGGGGATTGGGTTCACCTGCGGAGGATTTCTGCACCAGACATCCTCCAATATCAATTACTATCCCGAATGGGTCAATAAGTATGAGCTACGTGCATTCTATCGCCTCTATAAGGAGAGAGGTCTCTTCGGGCGCCTCTACAATGTACTGCTGCAGTTCCCGGCCCTTTTCACAGCCGATACGATGAAGTATAAGTGCGGCAAAAAAAAGTGTGATTAATCCTCCCGAAAGTGTGATTAATCCGGGTGGAATGGTTCGCCGTCTACGTATCGCACCCTGCGCCGGAATTGTGGCGACAGTATGTCGCATCGTGTGTCATATATCCGGTAGGATGATCCGCTCAGTGTGACGAGCATATGGATTACATCGGCAGTTGAGAATGCCTGCCGGTTGGCACTTTGGAGTGCTGCCATGATTTCGGGATTATTCTCACGGTAACTGCGGTTGGCATAGATGATGAAGGGCACACGCACATATTTCGGATCCCGGCCGCGAAAATCGCGGTCGTCGTATACATTCTCTCCATGATCGGAGAAATACACCATCAACGATGGCTCTGCCCGAAGCGATAAGTCTTTGATTATCTCTGACAGTATGCTGTCGGTATAAAGTATGGAATTGTCGTATTGGGCCACAATTCTGCTTCTCCCCTCATCGAGCCATTCTCTTTTCGGGTGGATACTCATCACATCGGTGGCCGTGATTCGCCCACGGCCGGTGGGATAACGCTCGCGATAAGCAGTATGCGACCCCAAGAGATGCAGGCAGATGAACCGCGACTCTGTGGCGGTGTCAAGCGCGCCACGCAATTCCGGCAGCAACACCTCGTCGTAGCATTGGTTGAGATGGTCTTCAGAATCCGTACTCCCCAAATATTTCACCACATCGGCATCAGATGAGAGTATACCCGAGAGATTCGACCACTCGCCGGTGCGCTCCTGGTTGGAGAGCCACCATGTGGTGTAACCGAATGCTTTAAAAAGAGAGGGCATCGTGGGATATTCATACCACTCCCCACTCTCCGGCTCACAATTCATAAATGAAAGTATACGGGGCAGATTCTCGGCAGTAGCGGTCGAGGAGGCCACGGCATCGTGGAATATCACCAATGAATCGGCCATCGACGTCATCTGCGGAGTGGTGGGGAGAGGATACCCATAGAGTGAATGATGATCGCGTGAGGCCGATTCACCGATTACGAGCACAAGATTGTTGGCCAATCGTTGCGACCGGGCACTCTCGGCATAAGGCAACGGGCGCTGCATCGATGATAGCTGACGGATAGTCATAATACTTTTTGCCACACTCTTCACCGCCAATCCGCTTCGGGCCAGTATGGCATGGTTTGATTTTCCCCATTCGGCCGTGGCGGCCACCCATCCGAAATAGGCTATCCCTACCACTCCGACAATTCCCGTGGAGGCATACCACCATCGTGCCGGTATCTTCGGCACCACCCACCATAGAGCCGCAAATGCCACAGCCGCTATCCAGAATCTCCAATCAGCCGGCGCCGAAAGAAGATTCTCAATAAGTCCGGGCATGAATTGCCTCACCTCGGAGGAATTGGTCTCATAGAGTATCATCAACAGTTTTCGGGATATCCCGAAGCCATAGAGCAGATATGTGGCTACATTGGTCACACTCAGTGCGATGAATAGTGCAGCCACTACCCATGCGGCCACATAGGCCGGTGCCCAACGTCGTGCCAACGTAAGCCCCAGAGCTATCACACTCCCTTTGCACAATGCGAAGCATATGACTCCTGCCACCGGCCACCATCCTGCATCATGACTGAGATAATATCCTGTTATATCGGCCACCGAACATATGGCTGCCGACATCATCACAAGCCACAGGTGCCGCGGAATCTCGGGATCTTTCAATGCCATATCCAATCCGATCAATCTTTATGTAATATACGTTTGCGGATGATTCCGATCACAAATGAGCGGTCGGTGCGACTAAGGCCAAACACCCAAGTCACCCCACAGGATACCAGCAGTGCTGCCATCAGCTGGAGGCATAACCACAGTATCCCGCCGGGCAACGACAGTCTCGACACCCCTACATAGGCAGCGCCGAGTATCGCCGATACCTTGATGATAGGCAACACCACTTCGCGCCAATACATGCCATAGGAGAGCCCCACAAGTCTATGGGCTATCCTCACACGCACCACCATCACCCATAGATAAAGCGCTATCAGTGTCACCACCGATGATGAGGGAGGTGCTCCGAGCCAGAGCACCAGCGCGGCTACCGGAATATATGAGAGAGTCCAGAGTCCGACCTTAAGCTGATAATTCTTGATTTTGCCCGTGGCGCGGATCATCTGTGTCACCGGGGGTTCCAAAGCCACCACCAGCGAGTAGCACAGCAGCAGCCGGGCAAACATGATCATCTCCGTGCTCACCTCGCTTTTCCCGAGCCACAGCCCCAAAATCCCGGGCATCACACATAGCAGGGGGAAGGAGAGCACGGCAAGTAGAAAGAAGGATATCTTCGAACTCTTCACACCCAGATTCAGCATCCGCTCCATCTCACCCGCTGCATAGGCCTTGACAATCTGAGGTGAGACGGCCATGAAGAAGTTGACCGAAAAATTCACAACCGTGGTGTATACCTTGTCGCCGATAGCCTTGGCGGTATTCACAAGCGGACCGAAAAACATATTGAGCAGCACACTCTGTCCCTGCACGGTAAGCATGCCCGAAATTGTGCCGAAGAGATTCCAACCGGTATAGGAACCGAGCTCTTTGGCCAAAGCCTTGTCGCGCACGAAACTCACCTTGCAGAATGGAAATTTCACCTTGCAGTATATAAAGTAGATGCTCCACATCACCCATCCCTGAATGGCAAGCAGCCCTCCGTAGAGCACGAGTTTATCACTCAGCACCACCTGCAGCAGGAGCACCACACCAAGTCGCATCAGACCGTCGGCGATACTGAAATAGGCATATACCCCCATCTTCTCATTTGCCACAATTTCAGCATGATAAGGCACCATCATCACCGATGATACGAATGTGATGATAGTAAACTGATACACTATTCCCGCAGCCCTAAGCTTATCGGGAGGGATGACAAGAATATCATTCACAAACCATGGTCCTATCGCCTCGCCCACAATCACAATAAGCACCGCCAGCGATATGAACCCCCACACAAGCAGGCTGAACGCCCGGTTGTAGGACTTTATATCCCCCTTGCCGAGATGGAATGAGAGAAACCTCTGGGTGGCCGACGACATCGTGGCCACCAGGAAATTGAGTGAGGCTATCACATTGGCCACAACATTATAAATACCATAGTCCATCGCGCCGAGCACCTGAAGGGTGATGCGCACAGTGTAGAGACTGATACAGGTGAGGAATAGCATCCGCACATACAGCATGGCCGTATTCTTGGCTATGCGCGTATTGGCGGTGGGCTGCTGGGTTGCCGACATTGGGTCAGAAGATCTTTTTTGTTCTGTTGATGTTGGTAAGTCAATGAGGAGGTGCGGCTTTATTCTCCTGCCGCTGTGCCAAGAAATTCATCATGGAGTGTGCCGGCCATGCTATGGGCGGCATCATCATTATCGTAATGCCAGTAGAATATGCCGGCCAAACCGTTGTCGCGGATATAGTCGCACTTCAATCGCAACGAACGCTCATTATCCATCGAGGCCACCATATTGCCCTCGGCATCGGCCATATAGGGAGCTTGGGCAGTGGAATCCCACACTTCTGTACATCCCGGGAGATAGCGCCCGAATCGGGTGCGGTCTATCTCATTGGGAGCCTCGCCGTCGCGCAGAGCATAGAATGGCACTCCCATCATGATTTTCGAAGGTGGAATACCTTTGGAGATATGCCTCTCAATCGATTTCGACACCGACCAGTCGCCGCATTTCTCACTCGAATAAAGATTACTCTGATGCTTCGGCGGTCGGCCGAGATTATAACCCGACACCATCACATAATCCACGTAGGGAATCATGACGGAATAGTCGATATAGGCACATCCGTTGTTGGAATAGAACGACAGTTGGCAATCATCGCCGAGCTGCCGGCGCAGCTCCTGCATCACGCGTCCGTAATTGCGGGCATCATTCTTAGAGGCGGTATGGCCACCGCGTGTTGTGGTGGGAAATTCCCAGTCAAGGTCGATACCGGCCAGACCATAACGCTCTACGAGACTCTTGCAATTGGCTGCAAAGCGTCGGCGCTTCGAGCCGGAAGCTGCCATCTCACTGAAACCCTCTTTTGGTCCGCCTCCTATGGAAAGAATAATCTTCAGTTCGGGATTCACCTCGCGGAGCGCCACAATCTGTTCAAATCGCTCGGGCTTCTCGATGACGATATTGCCTTCGGTATCGGTAAATACGCCGAAGGCATAATAGATATGGGTCATGAGGCCGGGATCGGGGAGGGAATCGCGGGTGGAGCGCACATAGGCAGCCACCATCTTCTGTTCGGGTGCGCGTGTGGCAAGTGCCTCTTTACGGTCAGCACCGTAGAGACATACCGTAAGAGCGCCCACAGCTATCACGGCGGCGCATATCATAAGGAATCCGGCTGCTCGGCGGCGTCCGGTTATGGAGAGTCTTTTTATATTATTCATCTATAATTGCTTTTGGTGTGGTAAGATGAAGTTACCTACGGTCTCGAAATTTTAAGGAACGCGCTCTTAAGGAACGCGCTCTTCGAATCCCCCTATGTGAAAAATAACGTCCCGGCTTGAAAAGTTATTACCTGCTATTCATACTTTCAAGCGCTGTGAGGCGTTATCATACTGTGCGGAGTCCTTTCGAGGGCTCGGCATATGTATTCCGGCCTTGTGGGTCGGAGATTACCGACTCCTACCGGCAAATATGCCGGTGAAAGGAGATTTCACCTTGGATATGCCATGCAATTCACAGCTTCCCACTCAAAATTCACGGGGCATAGTCCTCTACGCATCACAATCGTGTGCACAGTTCCCACGACCAAGAGCGGCATACCGGCAGTGATTTTCAATCTCCTGTCGGAGATGGATCGCACCGGTCTGCAGATACATTATGTATCTATCAATCCAATCGAACCCTATTTCCGACAGATGCTCGAGGGCATGGGAGTGACCTATAGCGTGATTCCACGCCAGATTACACATCCGTTTCGGTATATCCGCAAGTTGGCCAAAGCCGCTGAAGGTTCCCACATATTGCATGCCCACGGCAATAGCGCCACGATGGTGCTTGAGATGATAGCGGCCAAACAGGCCGGTGTGCCGCTGCGCATAGCCCATGGTCATAGCACTTCGTGCAATATGAAATTGATCGACAAGGTGTTTCGCAAGTCGTTCTATACCCTCTGCAATGGTCATCTGGCCTGCAGCGAAGCCTCGGGGCACTGGCTTTTCGGCACTCTCCCTTTCAAGATTATCAATAATGCGGTAGATACCGCACGCTTCCGTTTTAATGCGGAGATGCGTGCGGAGATGCGCCGCCGACTGGGTGTGGGCGATGCTCCCCTATTCGGCCATGTGGGTAATTTCCTTCCGGTCAAGAATCACTCCTTTATTATCGATGTATTTGCAGCTATTGCCAAGGATACACCGGAGGCCCGACTCATCCTTGTAGGCGAAGGTGAACTCATGAAGGATATTCGCCATAAGGTGGATGCGGCCGGACTTTCGGCCAAGGTGATTTTCACCGGCAGTGTGCCCGACCCGGAGAATTATCTGCAGGCCATGGATGCGGTTATTATGCCATCGCTCTATGAGGGTTTTCCGCTATCGGTCGTGGAGCAACAGGCCAACGGTCTGCCGGTGCTTGCATCAGCACGCATCACTCCGCAACTCGATATGACCGGCAATGTGACCTTCCTCCCGCTCGAGTCTCCGGCTGCGCAATGGGCCGATACCGCCTTGCGCATGGTGCACTCTCACCACCGCGATGCCACCACCTCTACCCGCGCCATCGAATCAATTCGCAATCATGGCTTTGACCTGCAGCAGGTAGCGGCCGATCTGAAGACTTACTATATCACGGAATCGGAAAAACTCCGGAAATAATGGCTCCGCCGCAACCGCCTCAGCGCTCGGCGCGCATCGGATTCTCAAGGAAGTCGGCGTAGGCCAGGCGGATGCCGTCGGGCAGTTCGGTGCGGTAGCGCCAGCCGAGGGCGGTGGCTTTGCTCACGTCGAGGAGTTTGCGGGGGGTGCCGTTGGGTTTGGTGGTGTCCCACACTATGCGGCCGCGGTAGCCAACCGTCTCGGCCACCAACTCGGCGAGCTCGCGGATGGTAATCTCCTTCCCGGTGCCGGCGTTGACGGTCTCATTGCCGGAATAATTCTTCATGAGGAATACGCAGAGGTTGGCAAGGTCATCCACATAGAGAAACTCTCGCAGCGGCGAACCGTCACCCCAGCACACCACCTCCTCGGCTCCCTGCTCCTTCGCCTCGTGAAAACGGCGTATCAGCGCCGGCAATACGTGGCTGTGGGTGGGATGATAGTTGTCGTTGGGTCCGTAGAGATTGGTGGGCATCACGGAGATGAAGTCGGTGCCATACTGCCTGTTGAGGAACTCACAGTATTTCAGACCCGATATTTTGGCAAGGGCATATGCCTCGTTCGTCTTCTCAAGCTCGGATGTGAGCAGGCAGCTCTCGGGCATGGGCTGCGGAGCCATGCGCGGATAGATGCAGCTTGAGCCGAGAAACTGGAGCTTGCGGCATCCGTTGCGCCATGCGGCATGGATCACGTTCATCTCAAGCATCATGTTGTCGTACATGAAATCGGCCAGCGCACCCGCATTGGCGGCAATCCCGCCCACCTTGGCGGCTGCCAGAAACACGTATTCAGGCTTTTCAGCCTCAAAAAAGTCATTGACCGCCTGCTGGTTGATCAGATCCAGTTCGGCATGGGTGCGGGTTATGATGTTGTCGTAACCCTGACGGTGCAACTCCCTGATTATCGCCGATCCCACCATGCCGCGGTGACCGGCCACATATATCTTTGAATTCTTTTCCACTTCCGTATCAGTGTTAGAGCCTTCCCTTCAGTGGGAAGGCTCATACCCTTCGACCCGCAGAGTCGAAAGTGATTATTTTACGATTCCCTTCTCAAGATACTCCACAAGGTTGGTGCGCACCTCATCGCCGGCTCGCTCCACGGCCACTTTGGCCATGTCGGAGTCAACCATAAGATTTACGAGTTGCTCGAAACTGGTCTTCTGCGGATTCCATCCCAACTCATTGCGAGCCTTGGTGGGGTCGCCCCAGAGGTTGACCACATCGGTGGGACGGTAGAAATCTTCCGACACCTCAATCAGCACCTTACCGGTCTTCACATCTATACCCTTCTCATCTTTACCCTCACCCTCGAAGCGGAGCTCGATGCCTACACGGCGGAAGGCAAGTATGCAGAACTCGCGCACCGAATGCTGCTCGCCGGTGGCGATCACATAATCATCGGGCTTATCCTGCTGGAGAATCAGCCACATGCACTCCACATAGTCGCGGGCATAGCCCCAGTCGCGCAAGGCGCTCAGATTGCCGAGATACAGTTTATCCTGCTTCCCCTGCGCTATGCGGGCCGCAGCCAGAGTAATCTTGCGGGTCACGAAGGTCTCCCCTCTCCGCTCCGACTCATGGTTGAAGAGGATGCCCGAGCAGCAGTACATGCCGTAGGCCTCGCGATATTCCTTCACCATCCAGAACCCATAAAGCTTGGCCACAGCATAGGGGCTGTAGGGATGGAAGGGTGTATTCTCATTCTGAGGCACCTCCTCGACCTTACCATATAGCTCGGAGGTCGATGCCTGATAGATGCGGCAGCTCTTGGTCAGTCCGCAGAGGCGCACCGCCTCAAGCACGCGGAGCACACCGACGGCCACCACATCGGCCGTATATTCCGGGCAGTCGAACGACACCTGCACATGGCTCTGCGCCGCAAGATTATATATCTCATCCGGACGCACCTTCGACACTACCTGCAACATCGACATCGAGTCGCCCAGATCGGCATAATGCAGATGAAAATTAGGCAACCCTTCGAGATGCGATATACGCTCACGGTAATCAACCGACGAACGACGGATGATTCCATGCACCTCATATCCTTTATCAAGCAGCAATTCAGCCAAATAGCTGCCATCCTGACCGGTCACACCGGTTATCAACGCTTTCTTCATACTATCATGTATCTGTTATAGAAACGCATCCCGGGCGCGTTTCACATATCCGCACCACGAATCTTTGCAAAAAAATCACAACAAAAATCCCGCCAACTATCTTTCAATACATCTTTGAATGAGCGAATCTGTCCATGCTCTAAATCTCGGGCATCTATTGAGAATTTTCGGTAGTCCAATCTCTAAGGCTATAATAGTTCCATATATAACCTTGTCATAATCAGGTATAATTCTAAGCAATCTTTTTGATGGTGCGGTTTCCGGCGCATTGTTGATTTCTTCAGGATTGTCATACGAATCAATTATTTCCTGAATCTTTTTTGAAGTTTCATCTTCAAAATACATTTCAAATCCATTTACTGCAGAAAACAGTAATGCTTCAAATTCATGCAATTGAATATATGGAATAAATCGCCAGTCATTTATATCTTCGGCAATGCTCCTCTCCATCTCCTCAACTTTATTTATGTGAGAAGACAACGCATCTATTTTTTTTTGATTTGGAAGATCCGGACATCTGAAGAAATCCACAAATGTAGTGACAATCACATCCTGCCCCTGCGATTTCAGAAGTCTTAACAAGTCATTTTTCAGATGCTCATAGTTTACAAAACCTCCCTTGTGACCCTTACTTGTTTGGATAAGCACAGGTCGCACATCATATACTCCTTTCTGCATGAAGTAAGGAGTCATCAATTCTCTGACGAATGATTCTTCCGTCTGGCCTTCGACCAGTATAAACAGTCTTTTCATTACGGTCGCCCTCCAATTATATTCTTTTCCCATAACTCTCCGACGGAATAGGCATCTCTCCACTCGGAAAAATCCGCCTCATTCAGGCGCTGGAATGTAGACTGTTTTTCATCCCTTCCGACAACCAGCAAGTCATTGATCGAGAAATTATTCATCAACTCAATGGATTGGGTTGCAATAATAATCTGAGTCCTGATGGATGCTCTTTTTATTAATGCTCCGAGTTTGATGATTGCAGCCGGGTGTAGGCCTAATTCCGGTTCGTCAATTATGATTGTCTTGGGAGAATCCGGTTGCAGCAGAAGCGTAGCCAAGGCAATAAACCGCAGCGTACCATCCGAAAAATTTGTAGCATCCAGATACACATCTGTATCTCGCTCCTCCCATTCCAATCCGATGAATCCCTCCATGATTTTATTGGGAATCAGCTTGAATTCCTTAAAATATGGCGCAATCGAACGGATGGTTCCCTCAATTAGGTTATATGACTTTATATCCGAATTTTTTAACTTGTAGAGGTAAGCGGCAAGATTTGAACCATCGGGGCGAAGATATTCATTGTCTCCGATTCTCGATAGTTGTCGCATTGGCGAGGAAAGACTTGTGTCGTGGAAATGATATACCGTAAAACTTCTTAAAAAATTGCATATATATCCGGCTCGCCATTGAGTATTGGACATAATTGCCGACTCCTCAACATTTACATCCCATACATGAGAAAGCCATGACTCTTCATATTTTTTGTCTTTAAGATTGCTACTGTTTAACAGATCTTTAGTGTATTCAATATATGCTTTGGGTCCCTGCGTCGGTTTAAGTTTGAATACAAAGGCATTACGGTTTTCAAAGTCGATTAAAGCAGTAATATTATCAGATATTTTTCTGCCTCTATATAGAATAGAGTCAATGCCGCCATGTTCAAGTAAATAACCGCCTAATCTTTGTTCAAGCAAATGTCGGGTAAGATCAAAAAATGATATAAAGTTACTCTTACCGGCTCCATTAGGGCCGATTAAGATATTAATCATCTTTAAATCAATTTCGGCATTACGTATTGATTTATAATTTGATATCTTTATTCTTTCAATCATAACCAACTTTTGAGATCAGTCCATACTATAGAAACGCATCCCGGGCGCGTTTCACATATCCGCACCACAAATCTTTGCAAAAAAATCACAACAAAAATCCCGCCAACTATCTTTCTCGCCCCTCATTTGTCGTAGCAATCCGCTCTAAAGAGGAGGCCGATGCGGAATTGCGATTCCGCACCGGCCTCGTTATTGCAAGTTACAGTGGTTGGTAATTTAGAACGTGCTCTTATCGCTTGATAAAGCGGGCCGACTGGGTCACCGCTCCTTCCGACACCACCATGTAGGCACCGGCCGAAGCTCCCGGGAGGATGATCGTAGCCTCACAGCTATCTACCTCCGATTGATATACCATGCGGCCGCTTATGTCGTAGACGCTTATACGAGCCGGCGACGCCGGCGAGGCCACCACACCCTTGAGCGTCACTTCATCAGCACGCGCAGCGCTATGTGCCGTCAGTTCGGGCAGAGTGGCCGACACTCCGTCGACTCCGACATTACCTGTCACTTCCGACACCGACACCACATTCGAGCGCGAACGGAGCTGCGAGACAGTGCGCGCAGTCATCACAGCCACATCATCCACCAGTATCTCTACGGCATAGTATTCCTCCGATGCCGGGGGATTTATGTCGCTGTAGGAGGTCATGCTGCCCGACACTTCGGCGATACACTGTAGTGTGGCCGGACTGTCGCCACGCAATATGCGATAGGATGTGATGTCTCGTCCCTCATATTTCCCCCAGAAGAGGTTCCACGCAGCAGGGCCGCCGCTGTTGAGCTGCAGATGGATGGGCTGATGAGCCGCCGACATGGAGGTCTCGCCATATGGCAGACTATAGCTTATGGCATAGCGCGATGCACTCACCTTCGGCTCGGATGCGGGGTCTACATATATCGGTTGGTCGTAGACACTCCGGCGAGCCACCATCTCATATTCGCCCAGACGCGATGTCTCCTTATAGATGTGCACATAATCGGAATATTCCATAAATGCCTCCGGCACATTCCATTTCACAAGGTGACATCCGGTGGCATCATCAATGTCGACAATCGAAATTTTCGGCGTGGCCGGCATCTGCTCTGTGCGCACTATCTGACTAAAGCTGTCACTGCCGTAAGCTTCGGAGAGGGAATGATATAGCTCATAACCCTTCGGTGTGGCGGCACGGTAGAATATCATCTCAGCCTCGGTGTCGCTCAGTTCGGTCAATATGATTCTCTTGGCATCAAGGTCGCAGATTGATTCAAAGTCACGGAGCTCAAGCACATGCCATGTGCTGTTGTGGGTATTGTCGCAGGCAAACCGCACCTTCGCACCAAGCCAGACAGTCTCAGGGAGCTCAAACTTGGCATTGAGTGCAGGATGCACATAGATGGTAGCTGAATAGTCGCCACAGGTGATTACCTTCTCACCTTCGGAATCCCATTTCACCGACACCACTCGTCCGCGCTCATTCTCTACCACGGCATCCACGCCGAAGTCGAAATCGGCTGCATGATACCCGGCAGTCATGCGTATTTCAGTAGATCGACCCACCATCGTTTCCTCAGGAAGATAAAGGAGTCGATCTGAAAGCATCTCAAATTCATATACCTCCGAGAAGGCTCCGGTTTCATACTGCGAGTCGACAGCCTGCACCTTTACCTCATATCGTCCGGGGGCAAGATTCCCGTTGGGGATGGTGAGCTTTGTGGAATTAAACAGACGTGCTCCGGTGGGCACCGGCACATAGTCAAGTCCGCCGTTGAGCGGCGACATGAAGTAGGCATTGTCACCCTCGGCACCTTTACGCTTGATCGATACGTTATATTTCAGCGCAGCCGATGGTGTCTCTTCATCCTCTGCCGCATCCCATTCTATCACCAGAGCCTCATCAGTGAGCGAAGAGCGCACACCCGACGGAGCCGACGGTCGTTCGTTGGAGCGGCTGATTATAATGTGCTGATCTAATCCCATCCGGCCATCACCACGACGGTAAAAAACACGTGACTCCCAATAAGAAAAGGAATCCTCACCGATATCCTCAATGCTCCAACTACGGTCAGAATTAAAGAATATCACTACATAGTTTTTAATATAAGAAGACTCTCCATCTGCCAATTCAACCAAAAGATCTCCACATCCGTTATTGTCAAAATCAAACAATCCCACAATAGCTCCGAATTGATGACCGGAGGGTGCAGGAATCTTCAATGTCTCGCCATCTGCCCAACTGACATAAAGATAATCGGAGTAACGTGGACGATTACCCGGAATAGATGACCAATCAGTTGCTGCCACATCCATACGGCCATCGGCATCAATATCACCTAAAATACAAACCCCGGGAAAATCCAGATCAGTGTCACTGATCTCTTCAAACCTGCTACCATTTATATTACGGTATACCTTGAGATGTACATTTTTAACCGTCCTCTCTATCCTTAGAATATCCAGCAGTCCGTCGCCATCGTAATCATACATTATTCCTTGCGGAATCACGCCCTGTTCAAGATAGTCGACGTAATCACCCGTGTTACTATACCATATATCACATGTGTTTCTCTGATATTCCGACCGCGCATCGGCCAGACCGTCATTGTCGATATCATTTTCAAAAGTAT
The DNA here is from genome assembly GCA_029051525.1 of Muribaculaceae bacterium. GTDB lineage: Bacteria > Bacteroidota > Bacteroidia > Bacteroidales > Muribaculaceae > Lepagella. The sequence continues at coordinate 7,155 of JAIDKG010000048.1, read as the reverse complement.
AATTTGCCGGCACCTCAGTATCATCGATAATCTTCATCGATTTCTCACCCTCGTTAATCAGCTGAGCCACCCAATATCTGCCAGATCCGTTATAGGATGAGCTGACCATATCAGGCAATCCATCTCGGTTGATATCGACAATCTTACGATCGCTGCCGGAGGAGAAGTTATTGTTAAACAGCTTTTTCAACGGTGTATAGTTGCCGGCGGCATCATATTCATAGAATTTGCTTGACGAGAGCAGCAGCTCGCTCACTCCGTCAAGATCCAGATCTACGGCAGCTATGGGTGAATAAGAATCAATCTTTGCCTGCACTATTCGGGCCGGCATCACATGGATGCTCCGGCTTGAAACATATTCCGACCCATCGGCCGATACGGCGCGGAGTGTCACATTCTTGTCGCCGGGTGTATGCCATACCACCGTCATCTCCGACTCATCTTCACTTATCGTAGTGGCTCCGTCGGTATCCCATTCATATGTAATGTCCGACTCGGGCTGCGAAATTCGTCTGAGCACACACTCATCGGTGACAGCGGTTCTCTCCCCGGTGATAATCATGAATCCGGCTGCGGGTGATTTCTTCTCTACCACCGCATATTCACTGAACTCCGAACCGAGTCCACCCTCGTCGATAGCCTGCACTGAGATGTAAAGCTCACCCTTGGGCCATGAGGATGTGTTGAATCGGCGACGGGTGCTGTAGCCACAGTTACCGGCCGACAGACTGCGGCGCCGTCCGTCGGGAAGAGCATCGACCCAAAGAATGTCGCAATTGTCGGGGGCGGTGCCTATGCGCAGCTCGTAGGTCAGGTCGAGGGGCGCGGTGGCTGTGTCGTCGGATGGTTCCCACTCTACGGTCAGTTCACCGGTGGCGGCATCAAAGATGGCCCGGGGTGCGGCGGGACGCTTTGGACGCACATTGCGCTCCCCTTCGATCGGGAAGCCGAGTCGGCGGATTACCAGAGTGGTGCGGCCGCTGTTGTCGTAGTCCACAAGCAGAGCCTCCGAATTCTCAAAATCAGACATATATACTTTTTCATCAAATTCGGCGAGCACCTTATATTGAGTACCGATGGAGGTCCCCTCTATCGGGTAACATACGATAGCTCCCCCCTGCCGGTTGTTGCCTGTGGGGTCGTTATCATATACAGCCACCACCTCATGTGAGCCGTCACCATCGATGTCGGCACACGCCTTGAATGTGAGCCGTCCCTCCAGGAATTGCTCGCGCATACGGAATGTACCGTCACCTTTGTTTTCGAGCATCACGAGGAATGACTGACCGTTGTTGTCGGCTGCATTGAATGGCACAAGTATATCGATATCGCCGTCGCGATCGAAGTCGCGACACCACAACCTGTCGCTGCATGTGTAGCCGTTCATCAGTTGGGTGGTCAGCGGGTCGGCATCTTTCTGCGAGAGGGTAATCGAAAGAGTTTTCTCCTTGGAGTCATAGCACACCATATCATTGATACCGTCACCATTAAAATCACGGAACTCAACGCGGCCGGCAAATGAATCTCTCACGAATCTGCCATTACCGGCGTTGAGCAGATACACTCCGCTTGCCGGGTCGATGAAGTCGAAGTAACCGTCGTTGTTGATGTCGATGCTCTGATATGAGCCGAATGCGCCGGCCGGACCGGAAGCCGAACCCACGATTGAAAGACCGCTACCCAGTCCGCCGCCACCATGCTCAATCACATAGTCGTAGTATTCCTGCGGAGTCATCAGCTTCATATAGTCCTTTTCAAAGGAGCCGGAAGAGAGATAAGTCAGCACCTCGCCGCTCTTTCCGTCGCGCCCCATGAACCATATGTCGTTGCGCCCGTCGTTGTTGTAGTCGATTATGCCGTAGTAATCATTATAACTACCTCTATCTTCGGAATATTTCAGTTCGGCATCGGTGCCGTGTATGTCATAAATACTTGCGCCCGCTATGGCGGCAAGACCCTCTCCACCATAATTAATCCATCTGTCGATATTGGGGAAATCTCGATTATGTACATAAGAGACCGTACGGTCATAATATATCTTTGAGAGACCACGGTATTGGGATCCGCCGTAATATCCATCGTAATAGAAATCCAACACGCCATCGGCATCGACATCATACCAATCCTCGCGGTCGGTACTCAGTGCGTAATCATCTTTGGGGAATACTGTCTCGCTGTATGCCGGTTGTCCGAGATAGGCTAAGAAATCTCGCTTCACCTCACCATTGATGGTGGGATAGCTGATATAGGCGTTCAAGCTTCCGGCATCAAGCACCCATTTCAACCGGACTTCAGAAGTATTTGCCGGCAATGTCGATTGAAATATATAATCGCGACTCAGACTCACGTAACAAGGTTTTCCATCATACAATTCATACTCTCCTTCCGGAGTAACTGCCGTTACAGTAAGAACTGATGTATAGCGTGTAAACCTTCCATCGTAACGGATTTCCATTCGCCCCTGAGTCCAATCCTGCATCTCAGGATTGGTATACAAGACCTCGACTATTCCATCGGCATCGGCATTTATACAGTCAGATCCGACCGCTCCCCTGAGCACCGCCATCTGTGCATCGGAAATCGTCAATTCCTCAGGATTCATGTTGCGCTCTGAGATTCGCAGAAATTGAGGCTTAACGGCCTTGAGATAGGTATTAAAATATGGTGTGAATCGCAGTGCTACGCAGTCGGTCGGCAATAATACCTGCCCGGTGTTGACATCCACCGAGAGGCGCTTCCATGCACTATCGGCAGCAGTCTGGCACAATACAGCGCCTACAAAGTTATCATAGAGTTTGAAGCTTGAGTCTACCCCTGTAATCGTCAGCACAGGCATCTTCATTCCCGAAAGGTCGAGCCCGGAAATTTCATACCATGTTTGCCCGCCATATTCAACTGTAGTAAAGTCGGAAGGTAACTCATTATCGGCATTGGCCGACCAGAAATAGCCCGTCGAGCCGCGGGCCGTCAGCACCGAAAGCAGCAGAAGCAACATGGCACCGTGTCTGAATGCGCCAATCCTCCACAAGCTGCGGTCACTTTTTCGTAATCGCTTCATAATGTAGGTTTTATCAGTAATGTAATTGATAATATTATATACAAAAGGTGTGGGGTCTCTTTTGCTTTATCCGTGATTCGGGCTCTCGCATTGCCTTGGCTTGGATAAAGCAATAGCCCCACACCGAGTCCTCACACCTCCTGCGCCGCATGGCGGCCACGAAGGTATGTGATACACTACCGATGCAGGTGCCATTGCAATCCATCTTCAAGCCTGTCAAATTTGCGAGATTTGAATCACGAAGATAAGTTTCAATAACACCTATTAAAATGTGTGGTGCGTCCAACTCTATGGATCGCGATATGGCACCATTTCTCACTCATTGTGGGGAAATGCCGCTAAGTCTTTCTACTGAATATCAATAGAACGACTCTTAGCCGGGAATATCCGCACGCATACGGCGCGGGCAGTCCCGGTCTTGTCAGTAAAGTCCAATTATCAAAGATGTGGAATCAAAATCGTTGGAGCGGTGTGATGGCTCCGGCATTACCGATTTTTCGTATTTCCTCACAGAGCGCCCGGATTGGGGTTGCCTCTCCGATGAGGATTCTCACCCTGGGGGCCGGATATCAATCCTGCCGGTATCGTAAGGGTGGTGAAATGTGCTTCAATAAAACCTACATGCTGTAGTCAATAATAGGCATAGCTCCGCCATTGCAGACGGTCTCTGCTCAATATCCTTCAGATGCAGGTGTTATTGTAAAAATCTTGTAGCCTGTTTTTACAAATTTGCGAGATTTGAATCACACGAGATGATTGCAATAACACCTTTGTGCCTTGTCTTAGAGCCGACTCTTCGGTTCACTTTGCAAAGATAATACACCAATGAGCCGATTCCAAATTTTTCCTTAAAAATCTGCAAAAATCTGCACACTCCATCCCCACCCCTCCCAAATCACCGGTTATAACCGTAAAACCACCCAAATTTTGCAGAAATCTCAGGTTATAACCGGAGATTTCCACATTTCATGCACGAATCACAGGTTATAACCGCAAATTCCGACAAGATTTGTTGTATTTCCGGCTTTGGTTTGTTACCTTTGTAAAAAATACGTTTTATGATGCAACTTATTCCTCGCCCTCAATATATAGATAAGATTGCCGGACTTATCAACCGTGGGATGATACTTATTTTGGTTGGTCAACGCCGTGTCGGAAAGAGCAAGATCCTCGAACTCTTCCGCGAATGGCTGAAGTGTAACCGACCGGATGCCAATGTGGTGTATATCAATAAGGAATATCAGGCATTCCGCGATATAGCGACGGCCGATCAATTATATGATTATGTCGCCGCCCGACTGCCGGAAGGAGCTGATAATTATCTGCTTGTGGATGAGGTGCAGGATATTGAGAATTATGAAATTGCTCTTCGTAGTTTTCATGCCGAAGGTCGTTGCCAGGTGATAGCCACAGGTAGCAATGCGTATATTTTTTCAAGTGAACTTGGCACCCAACTCTCGGGCCGATATATTGAGATAAAGATATACAGTCTTTCATATCCGGAGTTTCTGCAATTCCATAATATGGCAGATAGCGATGAGGCTCTGATGCATTTCCTTCGTGTGGGGGGGTTGCCTGGTCTGCAGGCTTTCCGACCGGAGGAGGTATCACAGATATCGGATTATATGGAGGGGGTCTACAATACAATCCTTATCAAGGATATCGTGAGGAGGGAGAATATACGCAATGTCACGCAACTTGAGAATGTGGTGCGATTTGTGGCCGACAATATCGGCAAACCTACCTCGACCATCAATATAGCCCGCCACATGACCTCTAAGGGTGAAAAGATCAGTGGGGAAACGGTGTCGAATTATCTGAAATATCTCAACGATGCTTTCCTGGCGATACCTATACGACGATTCGACCTACATGGCAAGCTACTGCTCGAATCCAACAACAAAAATTATTTCTCCGATCATGGCATACGAAATTACCTATGCGGCTACAATCTGCGGGGAAGTATTGAAAAAATAATGGAGAATGTGGTCTGGAATCATCTCCGATGCCAGGGATTGGATGTGACAGTAGGTATTCTCCGCGCCGGTGAGATTGACTTTATAGCCTCGCGAGGTGACCGGCGTATTTATATACAAGTGACGTATCTTCTGGCCTCAGAGGAAACTATCCGACGCGAGTTTGGCAATCTGGCCGCTATAAAGGATAATTATCCTAAGTATGTGGTTTCGCTCGACCCGGTGGCTGGAGAATTCAGTGAATATCCCGGCATTGAGCATATCAATCTCCGACAGTTTCTAAAAAGCGCTCTTTTATAAGAGCGCGTTCCTTAAAATTTCGGGGTCGTAGGGGCGGCGATTTTTGAGTGGATTTTGCGAGTCGAAGAAGGAACGCGCTCTAATGGTTTGCGCGCAGCGATGTCGGCATGACAAGGCTGCGCGCAAGCTGCTATCAGGCTGGATAGTTGAGATTTTCGGGAGCGGGCGCCGTGAGCACCTCGTCGAGATAGCGGCGGGCGGCCGCGCGGGCGGCTGCGAGGTCCATGAAGGAGTAGTTGCCGCAGTCGCGGGGGGTGGCTCCGGGTATCTCACCCTCGTAGGAGGCCACAAATTCCATGGCTCCCTTCATGAGCGGAAGCACCTGCTCGCTGCTATAGTCGCCGGAGAGAAGAAGGTAGTTGCCGGTGCAGCAACCCATCGGTCCCCAGTAGACCACCCGCTCTTTCCACTGCTCATTGTTGCGAAGCCAGGTGGCCACAAGGTGCTCCATGGCATGGAGCGCCTTGGGCGACAGAGCCTCCTCTCGGTTGGGACGGGTCATGCGGATGTCGAATGTACTCACCACATCGCCCGATGGAGTGCGGTCCTGACGCGAAAGGAATATGCCGCGTTCCAGACGGTTATGATCAATCGTAAAACTTGCTATTTTTTCCATTTCTAAAGTAGGGGTTCAATCATATTTTTCGGCTATCTGACGCATGAAGGGGCTTTTGGCGGCCAGTCGGAAGAAGGTCCGGGGATTCTGCGACACCTCTTTAAGACATTCGCCACACCAGTGACCACCCAACAGCACCGTGCGCGGAGTGAGGGTGAAGCGGTGCCCCTCGCTGCATTCCCATTCCACCGGAGTGTCGGCTATCCCCTCCCCTTTCGGCGCACTGAGGCAACGCCCTCCTCGGAAACGGGCCGCCCTGTCAAGGTCGGTCGCATCCCAATCGGAGGGGGATTTACTCTCATCATAGCCGTGGTCGAGCAGGCGGGTGGTGCGTGATAAGGGTCGTGCCACATCGGCATCCCAACCGGGTATGGCATCGTAGGCTTCTCGACCGCCGAAGGCGGCGAAAATGCGGTCGGCATTGCCGGAGGCAATCCAATCGAGCGGACCGAGCACCTTCTTGGAGGCAACCTGCTTCATGGCCATCTTTATGAGCCATGCGGGTGCCAGCGGGGCAAGACGGAAATACCAGGGGAGTCCCTTCGAGATTCGGGAGAGATAGCTCTCCATGCTCTCGGGTGCCCGGAAATGAAGATAGCCGTCAAGAAGGTCGGAGTCGGTATACCAGATTCCGTGGAAATTGCGGGTAGCAAACCAGTTGCGTTCAAACACCTTATAGATTGGCGGGCAACCCACAGCCGAGAGTGTCATATTGACGAAATCATAGTTGCAGACTCTCCAGCCATCGCCCCCGCCTATGTTATAGAACCGGCGCCAGAAACTGTCGGGCAGAGCCGGGTCGCACACTGCGGCAAGCAGCCTACCGCTCTCATCATCGGTGACCCATTCAAGGCAACCGCGCAGCGGCACATGAAATGAGATCGGGTCAGAACCCTTCATCAGCAGGCGGGGATACATAATACCGGTCTGGCGCAACGACACCCATCGCCGCAGCCCCGACTCGGCGAGCATCCGCTCAGCCTCACATTTGGAGAGCGCATACATATCGTAGGTGGCCACATTCACAGGGTCGCCGCAGCGCCCCCAATGCACACCCTCCGGCCGGTTTCCATACTGCGACACCGACCCGATATAAACCACACTGACCACCCGTCCCCGAGCCTTCCCAAGCCCATCATGCACCCCGGAGCCCGTCCCCAACCTGGCGCTTATACACATCTCCGAGCCCCCGAGCCAGGCAGAAA
>JAIDKG010000047.1 GCA_029051525.1 Muribaculaceae bacterium | reverse complement strand
CCACGCCCCACGAATACCTCCCCAGCCCCCTCCTCTGGGCGGAGCCTCGGGGCGTGCTCTCGCCCACCCGGCGTGGGGAATCGAGATTCATCGGGAGAATCGAGAGAATCGGGAGAATCGGGAGAATCGGGAGAATCGAGAGAATCGGGAGAATCGAGAGAATCGGGAGAATCGGGATTCATCGAGAGAATCAGGATTGTTCGGGTGGTCGTCAGCCATTGAAATAGCCGATGAGATCCTCGAATGTGCCGATGACGAAGAGCCAGTAGAGGAGGATAAAGATCAGTACTATTACTCCGAGCCATATCCAAAGGCGGTTGGTGCGCGCGGTGCCATGGCGCTTGCGGTTTTTCCCTTCTGCAGTCATACTATCGATGATTTGATCTTCCGATTCGTATTTTTTCTGATTGTGGTCCATACCTATACGAATTAAATGGTTAATTTTGATAAATTAACGATTATTAGAGCAGTTGGGTTCAGACCAATAGGTATTTTTTTCTCCGCATCAGAAGGGAATCGGCGATTCTCCGGCATCAGGCGAGAGGTCGGGCATGGGGGAATCGAAGCCTGACGGACCGAATTTGAAGTTGGTGTCGGAGCCGCCGAATGGGTCGGCACCTGAGCCGGCAAATGGATCGGATCCACCACCTGCAAACGGGTCGGATCCGGCCGCCGGACCACCCTGCTGCTCAGCCTTGATGCTTTCGTTCATCTTGGAGCCGATGGGTCCGCGGTTGAGAGTCTCCTGCACCTGACGATAGCCGGCATCCCAATTCTCAAAGCGTGCGAATCGGTTTACGAAGCGGAGTTTTACATCGCCCACGGCGCCGGAACGGTGTTTGGCCACGATGAGTTCGGCGAGTCCGCGGATGTCGTTGCCCTGGGCATCCTCTCCCGATTTCATGTAATATTCCGGGCGGTGGATGAAGCATACTATATCGGCATCCTGCTCGATGGCACCCGACTCACGGAGGTCGGAGAGCACCGGGCGCTTGTCTTCGCGAGTCTCGGTGCTTCGGTTGAGCTGAGAGAGTGCGATTATCGGGATGTTGAGCTCCTTGGCCAGAGCCTTTAGCGATCGGGATATGGTGCTCACCTCCTGCTCGCGCGAGCCGAGTTTCATTCCGGTGGCGTTCATGAGCTGGAGGTAGTCGATCATAATCATCTGCACTCCGCGCTCGCGCACCAGTCGGCGCGCCTTGGTGCGCAATTCGGTGATGGAGAGACCCGGAGTTTCGTCGAGATATAGCGGTGCACCGTAGACCTGTCGGAGATTCTGGTTCAGTCGGTCCCACTCCTGCGGGGCGAGATTTCCCGACTTGATTTTCTCACCCTCAAGTTCAGCCACATTAGAGATAAGTCGCTTCACGAGCTGCACATTGGCCATCTCAAGAGTGAAGATGGCAATGGGTATGCTATAGTCTACGGCCATATTCTTGGCCATCGAGAGCACAAACGCGGTCTTACCCATCGCCGGGCGGGCGGCGATGATGATAAGGTCGGAGTTTTGCCATCCGGAGGTCATCTTGTCGAGGTCGTCGTAGCCGGTGCGCAGGCCGGAGAGACCGGTCTGGGTGTTGGCGGCTGTCTGAATCTGTTCGAGGGCGAGATTGATCACGGGGTCTACCTGTGTCACCTCTCGCTTAAGCTGATTCTGCGAGATATCAAATAGTTTCCCCTCGGCCATCTGTAGTAGCTGCTCCACGTCATTACTCTCATCGAAGGCATTGGTCTCGATTTCAGAGGCGAAAGTGATGAGTCGGCGGGCCAGATATTTCTGGGCTATGATCTTGGCGTGGTATTCGATATTGGCAGCCGAGAATACGCGGGCGGTGAGCTCGGTGATGCGCACAGCGCCCCCCACCTCCTTGAGGGTGCCGTTCTGACGGAGCTGCTCGGTGACGGTCATCATGTCGATGGGGCGCTGATTGAGACCGAGGGTCTGGATCGCCTCATAGATCATCTGATTATGGGGATCGTAGAAACTCTCGGGGGTGAGAATGTCGCACACATTCATGTAGGCGTCTTTCTCGAGCATGAGAGCTCCGAGCACCACCTCTTCGAGGTCGGTGTCGCGCGGGGGAAGCTTGCCGGTGGGGTCGGTTATGGGCTCCTGGCGGCGGTTGGCGCCGGAGCGTGAGGATGAGTAGGAGGAGGATCGCTGCTGTTGTTCCATATTGCAAATTTAACGAAAAAATTCGAGAATCGCACCCGGATGCCGCAAGCCGGTGAAACAGCGGTTTTACCCCATATTAAAAAGATGTGTGAGATGCGCTAAATGTTAAAAATGGGTCTGAAATGGGAAATTTCTCTTCAAAAGAGTTGGAGTGTGGAATATTTTTATTACTTTTGCAAAAATTATCGCACAAGAGCTAACACTCTAACAGGTAAAAAAAGGTAAATTTTATCAGCACAAATGAACCATCGGTGTTAATAAGTGTTGCAATAGATAAACGAAAAATAATCTGACTTGACATTTCTCCCCCCCCTCTCGTTGTGATGGGGGCAAGATTCTGAAAGGCTTTTGGTAGAATCGTCGGAGAGGCAGCCGGGAAAGACCGGCGCAAGGTGTTGATTTCAGGCTATGACTACAGGTAAATAGATTCTTTAACCCTCGACAACCAAGATTGTTATGATGAAAAAGCTGATTCTTTTATCCTCGGCAGTTGTCATGTTCTCATTTTCGGGCATAGCCCGTCAGGTGAGTGGCGTGGTGATAAGCGCAGAGGACGGCCAACCGCTGATTGGTGCCACCGTGATGGGAGTAGGCACACAGATAGGCGCGGCCACCGACATCGACGGAAAGTTCACACTCGATGTTCCCGACAACGTAAAGAAAATCCGCGTGAGCTATGTGGGCACCAAGTCGGTCGAGGTGCCTATCACTTCGGGCGAAATGAAAGTCACACTCGCCGATATGACCACACTCAATGAGGTGGTAGTCACCGGTTATGGCGTGACCTCGAAGCAGGCCTTCACAGGTTCGGCATCGGTGGTAGACGGCAGTTCGATCGATAAGAAGAACGATGTGAACTTCCTCAAAGGAATGGAGGGTAATGTGACAGGTTTCACTTACAACAACTCCACCTCTTCGCCCGGCACATGGGGCAGTGTGAATGTGCGAGGTCTCGGCTCACTGAGTTCCAGCTCGCAGCCTCTGTATGTGATCGACGGTGTGCCGGTAAATTCCGATACCGATGGCATGAGCAATAACACCAATGCCTATTTCGACCCGATGGCCGCCTACAACCCCAACGATATCGAATCGGTAACGGTGCTTAAGGATGCCGCGGCCACCGCCATCTACGGTTCGCGCGCGGCCAACGGTGTGATTGTGATCACCACCAAGCGCGGCAGCTCCGAGCGTCTCTCCGTGACGCTCGATGTGAAGCAGGGCTTCACCGCGATGGCCAACAACAACATGAAATATGCCAATGCCGCCTCTACGATGGATCTCTTCGCCCGTGGTTATCAGGCGCGTACAGGTATGTCGTATGATGATGCCTATGATGCAATCAACGGTGTGATCGGCTGGGACGGCGTGACCGATACCAACTGGATGGATGCAGTGACCCGCAAAGGCCACTATCAGGACTACAATCTGAGCCTCTCCGGCACATCGGGCAAGACCAATTACTATCTATCGCTCGGATTTATCGACACGAAGGGTATTGTGATCAATTCAGGCAATACGCGCTATTCGGGTCGTGTGAATCTGGATTCCTCCTATGAGTGGCTGAGCGGCGGTCTCAACGCCTCGTTCTCTTACACAAAGAATAATAACTTCTCGCAGGCCACCAGCGGCTCGATGTCTAACCCGATTGTGGGTGCCGTATCATCGATGACTCCGATGGATCCCATCTATAATCCCGACGGCTCTTACTACGGCGCGGGCAGCCTCTACAACCCGATGGCCGTCAACGATGCCAAGCTCGGCGACCTGCAGCAGGTCAACAACCAGACATTCGTGGCCAATCCCTGGCTGAAAGTGTCGCTCCCCTTCGGATTCTGGGTGAAGACAAACTTCGGCGCCAACATCATCAATCAGGATGAATACAACTACTGGAGCGGCATCTACAACCCGCAGGGTGTAGACTATAACGGTCTGGGCCAGATGTACATCACACGTGCCAGCACTCTGACATGGACCAACACCATCGGCTGGAACAAGACCTTCAACGACATCCACACATTCGACGTGCTTTTGGGTCAGGAGATGCAGCGCTACGACTATAAGTACAACTACTATGCCCGCTACGATTTCCCCTTCTGCTCGGAGGGTATGCGCGACATGGCTACTGCCGGCACTGCGCTCGATTCAGATTATGGCACCGAGGCATCGCGTCTGGCATCCTACTTTATTGATGCGAAGTATAACCTGATGAACCGTTACTTCTTCTCGGCTTCTTTCCGCCGCGACGGCAGCTCGGTGTTCGGTACTGATCACCGCTGGGGTAACTTCTGGTCGGTAGGTGCGAAGTGGCGTCTGTCGGAGGAGGATTGGATGCGCTCCATTACATGGATCAGCAATGCTGATATCCGTGCTTCTTACGGTACTGTCGGCAACCAGGCCCTTCCCTCGCTCTATGCATCGCGCGGATACTATCAGGCCGGTTATAACTATAACAGCACTCCCGGTATGCGCCCGGTGCAGGTGGCATCGCCCGACCTGAGCTGGGAGACAAGCCGTAAGCTCGATGTAGGTTTCGACTTCGGTATCTTCAACCGTGCCAACCTGACATTCGACTTCTATCGTGATGATACTTCCGATGCCCTCTACCAGGTGCCCCTCTCCATGACCGGCGGTATCGCCACTGCATGGCGCAACATCGGTAAGATCCGCAATACCGGTGTCGAACTCGGCATCAATGGCGTGGTCTATACCAACCGCGACCTCACAGTGAGCCTCTTCGCCAATATGACATGGAACAAGAATGAGGTGGTCAAGCTCAACGACGGCAATAAGATCGAGGGTAACTTCAGCGTGCTCGAAGAGGGTCATCCCTACCGCCAGTTCTATCTCAGAGAGTATGTGGGTGTGAATCCTGAGAATGGCCGCGCCCAGTATCTTGATGAGAAGGGGAATGTGACCGAGAACTACAGTGAGGCCAACAAGCGCTATGCCGGTCAGGCAGATCCGAAGGTATTCGGTGCATTCGGCCTCAATGCTCAGGGCTATGGATTTGACCTGAGCATGCAGTTCAACTACCGCGCCGGCAACAAGGTATTCAATTCAGGCGCAGCCTTCACCGGCTTCGGCATGAACCTGATGACTCCGCTGCAGACTGTGGTCGACAACTCATGGACTCCCGAAAACCCCAATGCGCTCTATCCGCAGTATATCTACGGTGATCCCTATCAGAGCACATCCGGCAACTACTCCACCCGCTTCCTGATGAGCGGCGACTTCATCCGCCTGAGCAATATCTCGGTGGGCTATACTCTCCCGCAGGATATTACCCGCAAGGCTCTGATGGATAAGGTGCGCTTCTACATCAATATGGATAATATCCACACCTGGACCCGCTCAGACTTCGTGGGCTACAACCCCGAGACATATGCCAATGGTGTGATTGCATGGCAGTATCCCGCTACGTTCACATTCACCGGAGGTGTGCAGATCACATTCTGACCTGCCGGCTGGAATACAGTGTGATATAATAAGGTGAAACCCACTCAAAAGAAACCAAAATGAAAACAGCATATATCAAAGCTCTTGCAGCCATCATGATCGGTGCAGGTCTGACAGGTTGCGGCGATAAATTCCTGGCGACCGACATCCCTAATGGAGTCGAGACTGAGGAGGCCCTCAATTCGGTGCAGAATCTTGGCTACGCCCTCAATGGCACATATTATGCCTTCTACTACTACACATTTGCCGGCACGGAGTCGGTGATCTTCGGAGATCTCGCTTCCGACCTCCCCTTCTGGAATGCGAAGTCTCAGCACCACCAGAGTATCTATCAGTTCAGTCCTACTGATACCGATCTGATTTTTAAAGATATGTGGGACTATGGCTATAAGACAGCCGACAATGCAGCCCGTGTGATCGAGGGTGCGGAGGCTCTCCGCCCCGGTGTGACCGATGAGGATGAGCTCGGTGAACTCAACCGCTGCGAGGCCGAGGCTTATGCGCTGCGCGGATATGCGCAGCTGATGCTCACAAATATCTTCGCGCATCAGATCAAGGTGAATGGCAGCGATTTCTCGGCCACTCCGGGTATTGTGGTAATCAACAAGCCTGTGAAGCCTTACCAGCCTGTGAAGCGCTCCACTGTGGGTGAATCATACGCAGCGATTGTGAGCGACTTCAAGAAATCGCTTGAGTGCTTCGATGCCGCCGGCTATGATGCAGGTTCGCTCTTCTATCTCTCGCCCAAGGCCGTATATGGTCTGCTGGCCCGCACATATCTCTATATGGAGAATTATGCCGAGGCAGCTCAGGCAGCCCAAAAGGCTCTCGATCTGGCCGGTATCTCAGCTCTGACCTATACTCCCGAGGAGTACAGAGCTCTCTATAATGGTGGCAATTCCAATGTGGAGTCGATGTTTGCACTCGCCATCGACAACAGCAATAACTGGAGTGCCAACTCTATGGGCTCAATGTGGAGCACCTATGGCTATAGCCCCAACCCCTGGCTACAGTCGATTATGGCGGATGATGATGTGCGTCGCGCCGTATGGGGATGGACCCGCGACAGCACTCCGGATGTGCCTATCTTCTCTTCAGGTAAGTTCGGCGCTTTCGGCATAGGCGGTAATCCGGCTTTGGCTACCAACTATATGGTGAATGCCCCCGAGATGTTCCTGATCAAGGCTGAGGCTGCCCTGAAGCAGCATGATCTTGCCGGCGCACAGAGTGCTCTGCTCGTAGTGGCTAAGCGCAACCCGGCATATGCCTCCGAAAGCGATCTGCCGCAGAGTGAGGATGAGCTGATGGCATTCCTCAAGGATGAGCGTGCCCGCGAACTCTTCCAGGAGGGTCTCCGACTCTACGACCTGCGCCGCTGGGGTCAGCCGGTCAATGTATATGCCACTCAGGCTCCCGAAATCGAATGGATGGTGAAGGACTATAACATCTCTGATGCCGTATTCCCGATTCCGGCCGATGAAATCAATGCCGGATTTGGCGTGACTCAGAATGACGGCTGGAAAAAGACTTTCCCGGGCGTTAAGTAAGAGCGTTAAGTCGCTGCTAAGAAATTAGAAATCCTACAATTCCCATAATGCAGAGCCACCGTGCCACCGGATTCGTCCGGAAGCACGGTGGCTTTCTGTTTTTTCGTAGGAGAGGGGGGGCTCAGATTAGGCTTGTGAGGCTTTCGGCGAGCAGGAGGAGGGTGGCGAGGAGTAGCAGCATGGCGGTGCGGCGCAGGTCGTCGTTGAGTAGGGCGCCTCGGTGGGTGGCAAGGCGGCGGTAGTTGCGCCATGCGGGAATCAGCATCACCAAGGGGAGAATGCAGAGGGGATGGCCGCTCCATGCCGGAGCGCAGAGCAGCAGGAGCCCTGCGCAGCTGAAGCAGAGGTAGAGGCGCCGCATCGCGGGGCGGCCGAAGAGCACCACGGTGGTGTGTTTCCCTACGGCAGCATCGTCGTCCATGTCGCGGTAGTTATTGACGATAAGCACATTGGCGGCCAGCAGTCCCACCCCGGTGCCGATGGCGAGTGCCTGCGGCAGGATGGAAGTGGTGCCGGTCATAAGCCATGCGGTGAATCCTACGGGCACGAGTCCGAAGAATATCACCACGGCTATGTCGCCCAATCCGTGGTGCGACAGGGGATAGGGTCCGGCACTGTAGGCCAGGGCGAACACTGCCACTATCAGCCCGATGAGAATCAGCCACCAGCCACCCCAGATGATCAGGGCGCAGCCGGGGATGGCGGCGAGCAGGAGGGTGATGATGGTGGCGCGGAGCATGGCGCCGGGGGATATGTCGCCTTCGGTCACACCGCGACGGAATCCCTCGCGCCCTTTGCGGTCGAGACCGTTGCGGAAGTCGAAGTATTCATTGGCGAAATTGGATACTATCTGCGCCAGGAGGGCGAAGAGAAGGCAGCAGATGGCGGGGAGTATGATAAATTGGCCGTGGAATATGGCACATGCCACACCGGCCAAAACACCGGCCACGCTCACCGGGAGTGTGCGTGGCCGCATGGCTTCAATCCAGCTGTTCATTTCTTTTTCGGTTGCTGTAGGAATAAGTCGGGAGATGGTGGTGGTGGGGGAGGAGCAGGGGAGAACTCAGTCGTCGGTGTCGGCGCCGTCGTCGGCATGCTCGAGAATGCTCACGAGTCGGGCGGCGGTATCGATCACGCGCTCCAGGTCGAGCAGACCCTCCACGAGATGGAGCGGCAGGCGCGACCGGCCGTATTTGAGTCCCATCAGCCCCATAGTGAGTGAGGCATTGGCATTGGCGTCGCCGCCGTGGCTGATCACTTCATAGAGAGCCTGGGCCGGGTCGGTGTGGTGCCAGAGTGCCCAAAGGGCCACACTCATGTTTTTGCGCACATACCAGTAGGTCTCGTCGTCGTCGAGGTCGAAATCATCGAGGGTGCCTTCGTAGGCTGTCTCGAGGTAGGGGATTACACTCTTGTCGAGTCGGGAGGCGATTCCAATGAGATGGTCGATACCCACTTCGCGGCGGTGCCAGAGGAGTTCGTTGGCCATTGTGGCGATTATGAGTCCGGAGGCTATGCAGCGGTTGTCCCAGTGGGTGAGGCGGCAGTTGTCGGCCACATGGCGCTCTATATCCTTGGGCCAGAGGCCGGCGAGCACGGCGCGTCCCAGAGCCTCGTTGGGAGCCTCGTAGAGACCTTGCTGTTCATACACGAAGCGGCAGGCATTGTGAGGATTGCTCTCGAAGTCGGGTTGCTGGAGCACGAGGCGCATATGTGCATCAAGGTCATCGGCCTCCTGGAGGTCGAACCATTGCTTGTAGCGCCGGGCGAAGTGCCGGTAGTCCACGGCATTGCATTCGATGATGCTTTCGGCCATTTCGAGTATCACCTGAGTGTCGGCGGTGAAATCTCCGCGGCGGTAGCGGCAGCGGTGGGCGTCGCGGATAATCTGATTGTAGGTGGTCAACCCCTCGGGGTAGCGTCGGCTCACCTCCGGACGGGTCATGAATTCGGTGCCGCGCCCGAGCGCGTCGCCGATGGCATAGCCTATGAGGCAGCCTTGGATTTTGTTGCTGAAACTCATATTGAGTCAAAATTTTCGGGGGGAGGGAGGTGGCCCCGTGGTGATCGGAGGGCTTGAATGGAATTGCTCTCCGTGAAAAGAATGAAGATTTATTGCGAGCTTTAGGGACCTTAAGGGCCTTAAGGGCTTTAAGGGCTTTAAGGACTTTAAGGGCTTTAGGGTCTTTAAGGTCTTTAAGGGCTTTAGGGTCTTTAAGGTCTTTAAGGACTTTAGGGACCTTAAGGGCTTTAAGGGCCTTAAGGACTTTAGGGTCTTTAAGGACTTTAAGGGCTTTAGGGCCGTTGGGTCTTAGTGCAAATTTAACAAAAATTTTGATACACTCCTGCAGGTTTTTCGGTTTTATAGGCTGATTTTACATTTTTTTGCCTGTTGAGGGTGATTATTTGCCTGTTTTAATCCGTTCTTAAGGAGTTGCTTTTAACTTTTGGGCAGTTCGGCTGTCACAATTAGGCAAACGGGAAAAATCAGAATAGAAACAATCAATATGAAAATGAAAATGATGAAACCGGCCGCTTTGCTGGCTGCAGCATTGATGATCGGCACTGCTTCTTTCACCGCTAATGCGTGGGACCTTAAGGAGGCTCTCGGTGGTGGCGGTATCGGTGAGACTGTCGGCAATATTGTGCAGGGTGTGTTTACGAAGAGTAATCTTACTCTCAAGGATATTGTGGGTGTCTGGACTACCGATGGCTCGGCCGTGAGCTTCAAAAGCGATAATTTCCTTGAGAAGGCCGGTGGAATAGCGGCAGCGGCAGCTATCGAGACTAAGATAAATCCCTATTTCGAGCAGCTTGGCCTGAATAATGCTGTGATGACCATCAAGGATGACGGCACATTCACTCTCAAAGCTAAGAAAGTTACTTTGGGCGGTACGCTCGAATCCAACGGCGATGGTACATTTGAGTTCAATTTCAAGGCATTCGGAGCTATCTCGCTCGGCAAGATGACTGCCTATGTGCAGAAGTCGGGCAATCATGTGGATATCATGTTTGATGCCACTAAACTGAAGACCATAATCTCCGGTATCGCCAAGATTTCGGGTGTGTCGCTGGCCAAGACTGCGGCTTCTCTGCTCGACAGCTATGAGGGCCTTTGTGTGGGCTTCGGCATGGATAAGGCATCCACCGAGGTGTCGTCAAAGTACTCCGGTACTACAAAGACTACTAAAACCAATAAAACCAATAAAACCGGTGGTGCCGACACCCAGTCGGGCGATTCCACCTCCGAACTTGGCAAAGCTGCCGGCGCTCTGATCAATATCCTGAAGGGTAGCGGAAGCGATTGAGATTATATTGAGATGGAGTAGGCCGCTTGCAGAGGGTCTCAAATCCATTCTGAATGAAAATACCGACCCGCCGGGCAACTGTCAACAGGCAGTCGCACGGCGGGTCGGCTGTGCTTTGGATATGTGCGATTTATTGCGGGGGGCTACATAACCCGATCTCTATGAGCCGATCAGGCTATAATTATCAGTGGAGCGAGGCGATTCGGGCCACGTATTTGCCGATTATGTCAAACTCAAGGTTGACTTTCGTGCCGGGCTGGATGCGGCAGAAGTTGGTGTGCTCCATTGTGTAGGGGATGATGGCCACACGGAATGAGTCGGCTTCGGAATCGCACACGGTGAGGCTCACGCCGTTGACGGTGACCGAACCCTTCTCGACCGTCATATAGCCGCGGGCAGCCAGTTCGGGTGAGAACTCATATTTGAACTTGAAGTAGGTGCTTCCGCCGGCCTCTTCGACTTCGGTGCAGATGGCTGTGCAGTCCACGTGTCCCTGCACGATATGGCCGTCGAGTCGGCCGTCCATCTTCATGGAGCGCTCGAGATTTACCAGATCCCCTTCGCGGAGGTCGCCGAGGTTGGAGCGGTCGAGGGTCTCGCGGATGGCTGTCACCGTATAGGTCTTGTCGGGGTGAAGCTCTACGACTGTGAGGCATACGCCGTTATGGGCCACACTCTGGTCGATATGGAGCTCATCGGCAAAATCACACTGGAGGGTGAGGTGGAGATTGTCGCGGTCGCGGCGGAGAGCCACCACGCGGGCGGCTGCTTCTACGATTCCTGAAAACATGCTTAATAAGGCGTTTTTTACTAAATTTTATATAAGGAAACGCGGTCAATCCCTAAGTTATTGTTATCTTTGCAGAATAAGCGCGGCTCCCGAGGGAGATGTGCGTTGAATTTACATGCATTCATCCCTGCCGGGGGAGTTGTTGCCTTCCGGAGGGATAAACCCAAAAAAGATCTCTCTTTTTTCATGGCTAAACAATTGAATATCCTGCGCAATGACCCTTGGCTTGAGCCTTACGCTCCGGCCATCGAGGGGCGTCATGACGACGTGAAGCGCAAGCTCCGCCAGCTGACGGAGCACACGGGCGGCTCTCTGTCGGAGTTTGCCAATGCTTACAAGTATTTCGGACTGCATCGCGATGGCGACGGATGGGTGTTTCGCGAACTCGCTCCCAATGCCACATCCATATGGCTCATAGGTACCTTCAGCGACTGGAAGCGTGAGGAGCGCTACCGCCTCACCCGCATCGATGGTGGAGTGTGGGAAATACATCTCCCTCTCGAGGCTCTTCATGACGGCGACCTCTATAAGATGGCCGTGGAGTGGCCCGGCGGTGAGGGTGAGCGTATCCCGGCCTATGCCACCCGTGTGGTGCAGGATGATGTGTCGAAGATCTTCTCGGCTCAGGTCTATGCTCCGGAGCATCCCTATGAATTCCGTGTGAAGGACTTCCGCCCGGATGTGAATCCGCTCCTTATCTATGAGTGCCATATCGGTATGGCGCAGCAGGAGGAGAAGGTGGGTAGCTATGAGGAATTCCGCACCAAGACCCTGCCGCGCATCGCGGCCGACGGCTATAATGCCATCCAGATCATGGCTATTCAGGAACATCCCTATTATGGGTCGTTCGGCTATCATGTGAGCAGTTTCTATGCAGCATCATCGCGCTTCGGCACTCCCGATGATCTGCGCCGCCTCATCGATGACGCCCACGCACTCGGCATCGCCGTGATCATGGATATCGTGCATTCCCACGCGGTGAAGAATGAGGTGGAGGGACTCGGACGCCTTGATGGCAGCTACGACCTCTATTTCTATGGCGACCATCGCCGCGAGCATCCCGCATGGGATTCGCTGATATTCGACTATGGCAAGGATTCGGTGCTCCATTTCCTCCTCTCGAACTGCAAGTATTGGATGGAGGAGTATAAGTTTGACGGGTTCCGTTTCGACGGTGTGACCTCGATGCTCTATTATGACCATGGCCTGGGTAAGGCCTTCGGCGGATATGGCGATTACTATGATGGCAATCAGGACACCAACGCCCTGACATATCTCACCCTTGCCAATATACTGATTCATGACATCAACCCCGACGCGATAACCATCGCCGAGGAGATGAGCGGTATGCCGGGTCTGGCTGTGAAATTTGCCGACGGCGGTATGGGCTTCGACTATCGCATGGCGATGGGTGTGCCCGACTATTGGATCAAGATGATCAAGGAGAAGCGCGACGAGGACTGGCATCCCACCTCGATATTCTGGGAACTCACCAACCGCCGCGCCGATGAGAAGACCGTGAGCTACTGCGAGAGCCACGATCAGGCGCTCGTGGGCGACAAGACCATCATCTTCCGTCTGATCGACAAGGAGATGTACTGGCATATGATGGTGGGCGACGATAATTATACCGTGGAGCGCGGCATGGCTCTCCATAAGATGATACGCCTCGTGACGCTTGCCACCATCAACGGCGGCTATCTCAACTTCATGGGCAATGAGTTCGGTCATCCGGAATGGATTGACTTCCCGCGTGAGGGTAACGGCTGGAGCCATAAGTATGCGCGCCGGCAGTGGGACCTTGTGGACCGCGAGGACCTGAAGTATCGCTTCCTGAATGGATTCGACAATAAGATGATCGAGCTGGTGAGCGCGCAGTTTGGCTTCCAGGCTGAGCCGGTGGTCAAGCTCTGGGAGAAGGATGATGATCAGGTGCTGGCATTCGGCCGGGGAGATCTGATTTTCGTATTCAACTGGAGTCCCGACAAGTCGTTTGCCGATTACGGATTCCTGGCACCGGCCGGTGAATATGAGGTGGTGCTCGACAGTGATTCACCCGAATTCGGCGGCCACGGATTGGTTGACCCCACGGTGCATCACTTCACTCAGCCCGACCCGCTCTATTCCCCCTCGGGCAAGGGATGGCTGAAGATGTATCTCCCGGCACGCACGGCGCAGGTGCTGCGCATGGTGCGCCCTAAGCCGGGTCGTGGCCGTAAAGCTGCCGCGACCGCTGATGCCGCCGAGAAGCCGGCCGTCAAAAAGCCCACTGCCAGAAAGAGTGCGGCCTCCAAGGAAACAGCCGCTAAGAAACCTGCGGCTAAGAAAACCGCCGCCAAGGCTGCGGCCGAGAAACCGGCTACTAAAAAGGAGACTGCCAAAAAGGAGCCTACTGCCAAGAAATCGGCCACCAAGGCTACAGCAAAAAAGGCTACGGCCACCAAGACTACAGCAAAAAAGAGCACAGTAAAGAAGAAGAGCGAAGAATGAGAAAAATCGTAGTGGCCATAGATGGCTATTCATCTTCCGGCAAGAGCACTATGGCGCGTCAGCTTGCGCGTGAGGTGGGTTATCTCTATGTCGATAGCGGGGCGATGTATCGCGCCGTCACTCTGTTTGCCCTCCGCCACGGTCTGGCCTGCAAGGATGCCGGCGTGGATGTGGAGCGCCTCGTGGAGCGACTACCTGAAATCGGGGTGACCTTCCGGCTTGCACCCGACGGCACTCAGCACACCTGCCTCAACGGTGAGGATGTGGAGGCGGAAATCCGCCGCATGGAGGTGTCGGACATGGTGAGTCCGGTGGCCGTAATTCCGGAGGTGCGTCATCGGCTGGTGGCTCTTCAGCAGAGCTATGGCCGCGATAAGGGTATCGTGATGGATGGCCGCGATATAGGCACCGCTGTGTTTCCGGATGCGGAGATGAAGGTTTTTGTCAATGCATCGCCCGAGGTGAGGGCGCAGCGCCGTGTGGATGAGCTGCGCGCCAAGGGTGAGCAGGTGGATTATGCCGAGGTCTATGCCAATGTATGCGAGCGCGACCGCATCGACACTACCCGCAAGGAATCGCCGCTGCGTCAGGCTCCGGATGCCCTTTTGCTCGACAATGACCGTCTTTCGCGCAGCGAGCAGATGGAATGGCTTCTGGAGCGTTTCCGCGAAATCACGGAGCGTGACTGATGCCGCACTGTGGCTAATTTTTCAGAATCTACACATACACAATGCGTAATATCGAAATTGATGCCGATTCCGGATTCTGCTTCGGTGTGGTGACGGCTATCCGCAAGGCTGAGGAGGAACTCGACAAGTCGGGTCGCCTCTACTGTCTGGGGGATATCGTGCACAATGCCGCCGAGGTGGAGCGTCTGTGCAGCAAGGGGCTGGTGACCATCACTCATGATGATCTCGAAAGGCTGCATGATGTGAAGGTGCTGCTCCGGGCTCATGGCGAACCTCCTGCCACCTATGAACTGGCTCGCCGCAATAATATCGAGATCATCGATGCCACATGTCCGGTGGTGCTGCAGTTGCAGCGCCGCATCAAGGGGGTGGCCGATGAGGAGATACATGACTCGCCGGCCGACCCTCTGATACTTATCTACGGCAAACCGGGCCATGCCGAAGTCAACGGACTTGTGGGGCAGACCGGTGGACGCGCCATCGTGGTGCGCGATGTGGCCGACCTCGACGGTGTGGATATGAGCCGGGATATCCGACTCTATTCGCAGACCACCAAATCGCTCGATGGTTTCCGCGAGATTGTGGCTGAGATTCAGCGTCGCAAAGAGACTTCCGGCGGTGATTTCCGCTGGAGCGATACGATCTGTCGTCAGGTGGCGAGCCGGATGGATAAGATCCGGGAGTTTGCGGCAGCCCATGATGTGGTGATATTCGTGAGCGGCACGAAGAGCAGCAACGGCAAGGTGCTATTTGCCGAATGCCGCAGCGTGAATCCGCGCAGTTATATGGTGGCCGGTCCTGCGGAGCTGCAGCCGGAATGGGTGGAGGGTGCCGAGAGCATAGGTATATGCGGCGCCACTTCGACCCCCGCATGGCTCATGAAGGAGGTGGCCGATGCTCTTCGAGACTGATAGCGAGCGCGATGAGCGCTTCATGCGCATGGCCCTCGATGAGGCTATGCAGGCAGCCGAGGAGGGTGAGGTGCCTGTCGGGGCGGTGGTGGTATGCAATGGTAGGGTGATAGCCCGCACCCATAATCTCACCGAGCGCCTGCGCGATGTCACGGCCCATGCCGAGATGCAGGCCATCACGGCAGCGGCCGATAATCTCAACGGTAAGTATCTCACCGACTGCACGCTTTATGTCACTCTGGAGCCGTGCCCGATGTGTGCGGCGGCTCTGCGCTGGGCGCAGATAGGGCGGGTGGTATATGGTGCTTCCGACCCGAAGCGCGGCTACCGTGCCGCCTATGCCGACCCCGACCGTGCGCTGCATCCGCGCACCGAGCTCTCCTCCGGCATCCTGGCCGATGAGGCCCTCTCGCTGCTGCAATCCTTCTTTCGGCGTCGTCGCTGATAGGGGTGGAGGTGCGTAGACCTCGCCGCGGCCCCTTCGGGGGGCGATGTGTGCGGCACTGCCGAAGAAGCCGATACGCAGATTTGCGTGATAAGTGCGTGTCCCTTAAAATTTTTTAAGGAATACGTTCTAAAGGCCAAAAAAGGATTTTTTGACCAAAACAACCTCTAAATACCGATAAAAATTGGTGCAATATGCTCAATTGTGGGCATATTCGCCAATTTTTTTGTTTGCTTGTAAAATCATGTTTAACTTTGTATTGCGAAAATTCGCAATTTTATAGTCTTCTCTCTTTTCCCCCGCTCTGACTATATCCACATGCCTTGGCGCTACATCCCGGCGCCGGGCATGTAGGCGGGGATTCCACTCCCCGGCGATGCGGCTCGGAATCTACTGCCGCATAGCCACAGATAAATTGAATAACCAACATCATAAGAAGTTATGAAAATCAGAAATCAAGCAATCCTGCTCTCGCTTGTGGCCCTCGGGCTCGGAGCCTGCTCCGAGGATAATCCGTGGGCTTCGCAGCGTGGCAAGGGTGGCATCGACCTGAAGCTCTCGGCATCGGCCGATGTCAAGGATGCCATTCCTCTGGTGCGTTCGGGCGTGCCGGAACTGGCTGCCCCCGATGCCGCCAATTTCGCCATCGAGCTCCGTAATATGGAGACTGATATGGCCCAGACTTGGCAGACCCTTGAGGATTTCAATGCCGAAGGCAGTTTCGATGTGGGTGTCTACACCCTGACCGCCTTCTACGGTAATGAACATGAATGCGGATTCGACAAACCCTATTTCAAGGGTGAGGCGACAGTGAATGTATTCGAGGGTCGTGAGACGGCTGTGGAGGTCACAGCCGAACTGGCCAATTCGATGCTGAGTATCGATTATACCGATGAGTTTAAGGCCTATTTCGCCGATTATAGCGTGACAGCTCATACGGCAGGCGAATCGATGGTGAATTTCTCAAGCAATGAGACCCGCGCCGGATTTGTGACTCCGGGTGAGGTGGTGCTTGAGTTGGCGCTGGTAAAACCCGGCGGTGAGTCTACCCGCATAAATGCCTCTACTTTCCCGGCCGCTGCGCGCCATCATTATCATGTCACTTTCAATGTGAATGCCGATCCTGTGGGTGGCGCTGCAATCGTGATCACTTTCGATGATTCTCTCACTCAGGAGGATGTGAAAATCTCACTGACCGACGAACTCTTCACCTCCGAAGGCCCCATGCTTACTCCCAATGGCTTCACTCCCGGCGAGATGGTGGAGGTGCTTTCGGGCAATATGTCGGAGACTCCGCTGAAATTCGAGGCTATCTGCAAGGGTGGCATCAAGTCGGCTGTGCTTACAGTGGCTGCTGATGGCAGCTACACGCCCCCCTTCGGTCGCGAGGTGGAGCTGGTGGGTGCCAATGAGGCGCTGCAGGCTCAGCTGGAGCAGAATGGCGTGAAGGTGGCCGGTATCTTCAAGAATCCGGCCGAGATGGCTGTGGTGGATGTCACTTCGCTGTCGCGCTATCTGCCGGAGGGTAACTATCAGGTGTCGCTTCGTGTCACCGACAAACTCGACCGTGTGAGCGATCCTGTGACTTTGGCGCTCGCTACACGTCCGGTTGTGCTGAATTTCATTGAGGGTTCGGCTATCTATTCATATCCCGGTAATGAAATCACTGATCAGAAGACCGTCGACGCCACTGTGAAGGTAAGCTATAACGGCATCAACCCGCAGAGCAATATCTCGTTCCAGAATAAGTGTCGCACGGGTGTCTATAAGAATTGCGAAGTGGTGAGTGTGGAGGAATCCACTCGCACACGCGCCTTCGAGGAGAAGACCTACATCTTCCATATCCGTGTCTGCGATGCTGAGACATCGCCTCTGCCGATGCGCATGTTGTTTCATGAACAGCAGTGGGGTGATGATTTCACTATTGATGTAGTAGAGCCGAAGTTTACTCTTGAGGCCGATCCGTTTGCTACTTACGCGCGTTTCCGCGTGGTGGCCGAGGATCCTGCGCAGACAGCCACTATCGCCAATGGACTGACTATCTACCGCAATGACCAGGCCGTGGCCAAGGAACGACTGAAAGTGGATGCCGAGAGCGGCATACTGACTTTGATTGATTTGGCAAGCGACCAGGATTACAAGATAGCCTATTCGCTTACCAACAAGGTAAATGGCGTGCCTGCTGAGAATACATTCATGATGCACACCGAGGCGGCCGCACAGATTCCCAACCGTGCGTTTACCGAAATCGAGCGCACAATCAATCAGTCGGGTGTAAATGCAGGTGGACAGTATAAGTATGGATTTACTACAATGCAGAACAAGAGTTCGATTGTGGTTGATACTCCTGTAGGTTGGGCTACACTTAATCCCCTCACATGTTGGTTTGGTGCTTCCAATGTAAACACATGGTTCTGTGTCCCCTCCACTCTAATGTCAGGCACCTCGGTTTTGATTCGTACTGTTGCCTATGACCATGCCGGAGTTTCTCCTGAACTTGATAATCATGGAGCGGCTGTCAGAGCGAAATATAGCCGAAATAAACCTGCATCATTTGCCTCAAAGGCATCCGGTGAACTTTTCCTCGGAACATATTCTTTCGATGGCACAGAGTCCCGTACCGATGGAATCGCATTTACATCGCGTCCCTCTTCAGTGACTTTGGATTATTCATATACTCCGGTGGCAGGGGAGGTCGGTGAGCTTACTGTGGCTCTCGTAGGTGCAGATGGTTCAGTTCTGTGCCGCACATCAGCCGATATCACATCATCATCGACCACTATGACTGTTCAGCTTCCTGCGTATCCTTTCGGAGTCAAGGCTGCAGGCATCCGTCTTTCGGTAAAATCCTCTAAAGAGGTGATCGATGTGCCGGTGCCGTCGGATATTCAGGATGTGAGTAACACTACGAGTCTGTCGGGGCAGACCATTCCGGCCAACCAGTATAAATCACTTTGTGTGGGTTCGCAGCTGTTGCTGAAATCCGTCAACCTTAACTATTAATCGAGTAAGAAGAATCATGAAACTATATAAAGGTATTTTCTTTTCGCTGGCGGCTGCTTCGCTGTTGGCGGCCTGCTCGAAGGAGGATCCGTTCGGCACCGGTGGTACCGAGGAGGGTATGGGTGTGCTGAAGACAAGCGCACTGCTCACCTCGCTGGCTAATGCCGAGGGTTATGAGGCGGCTACGCGTGCGGCCGTCCCCTCGACCGATGATTTCACGGTGACTATCACCAAGGAGGGTGCCCGCACCCCTTCGGCTGAGTATAAATACTCGGAGATGCCGGAGGTGCTTACTCTCGCGGTGGGCAATTATGTGGTGTCGGCTTCGCATGGCGCCAACAGTGACGCTGCATGGGAGGAACCATATTATTACGGTGAGTCGAATTTCGCAATCGAGGAGAATAAGGTGACCGATGAGGTCGACCCAATTGTGGCCCGTCTGGCCAATGTGCGTGTCACTATCGTGTTCCACCCCTCGCTGCAGAGCGTGATGAGTCCTGACTCGAAGGTGGAGGTGAAGGTGGGCCAGGTAGGCTCGATGACCTTCACCGGGAGCGAGGAGCGCTCGGCCTATTTCCGGTATGTGGATAATTCGCAGACTCTTGCCGCCACATTCAGCGGCACTGTTGATGGTGATGCCGTGGTGGAGACTAAGGCTTACGACAATGTGGCTCCGGGCAATCATTACCGTATCACATTCCGTCTGCACGGTCAGTATGAGGAGGAACCCGGCTCGATCAATACCGGTGTGACAGTCGATGCTTCGGTGGAGACGGTGGATATGAATATCACTGTCGATGGCGATGCCGATGATGATCTGCTTGAGGATGATATGCGTCCGGTGCAGGGTGGCAGCACACAACCGGATCCGGGTCCCGGTCCGGATGAGCCTGATCAGCCCGACCAGCCGGTGGCAGGCCCCGAGATTCTCCCTGACACTGCTCCTGCCGGACAGAAGGCCATATCTTTCGATGCTGACAATGTGGTGACTGATGACTTGTATATCGGATTTAATATTACGAGTGAAGCTGAAGGTGGCTTCACCGGTCTGACGGTAGACATTGTTTCTAATAAACTTAATGATGATGAACTTTCCAGCATTGGACTTTCATCTCATCTGGATCTGGTGAATACAGATCCATCTCTGGCCTCACCTCTTGAAGGCTTGGGATTTGCCACCAATGTCGGAGGCCGCAAGGAGGTGCATTTTGACATTACCGGATTTAAGATGATGCTTGGTGTGCTTGGTGCGGATACGCATAAGTTTGTCATAACGGCCACAGATGCCAATGGAGAGACTAAAAAGACTCTCGTATTAGTAGTTGAATAATAATTGCTCCGAATCATTATGAAAAGATATATTAAATCCGCAGGCTTGATGGCTGCGTGTGTGCTGGCCGGAGCGATGGCGCAGTCTTGCTCGGTCGAGGAGCCTTTCGGTGCGGCCGATGCCGATGGTGTGCTGAGGATGCGTCTGGAAATCAATTCTGATGTGACTCGCGCCGCACTGGATGAGGCTGAACTTGCCGAGAAGTGTGTGGTCTATATTTCGAGCGAGAAGGGTCTCGTGAGAAAGTATGTGGGACTGTCGAATCTTCCGGAGCAGGAGACTCTGCGTCAGGGCCATTATGTGGCCGAGGCGTGGACGGGCGACTCGGTGCCGGCTTCGTTCGACAGTAAGTTCTATCGCTGCTATCAGCCGTTTGATGTGACTTCGGGTGTGACGCAGCTGCAGCTTGTCTGCAAGATCGCCAATGTGGTGGCTTCGGTCAATGCCAATACTATCGATGAGGCTCTGATCAAGGATTTCAGCATGAAGGTGGAGAATTCCACCGGCGCGCTGGAGTTTGATGAGACGAATTATAAGGATGCGAAGGGTTATTTCATGATGCCCTTCGGTGAAAATGGTGAGCGCGAGTCGACCCTGAAGGTGACCATCAGTGGCAAGAATGCCGCCGGCGAAGCCTTCAGCAAGGAGAAGATTATCACCAATGTGGAGTCAGCCCATGAATATGTGGTGGGTGTGAGCTATGACCCGGAGGGTTCCGACCCTGAGGGTGGCGGCTATATCACAATCACTATCGATGAGCGTGAGAATATCATCAGCGATACGGTGGCTATCTTTGCAGCCCCTTCGATCGAGGGTGTGGATTTCGACATCGAGAAGCAGCTGGTGGCCAATCCGGGGAAGTTTGAGTCTGACAGAGTGGTGAAGGTGCAGGCGTTCTATGAGATCCGATCCTTTACGCTCCAGTGCATGGATATGACAAGTCTTAATCTCCCTGCTCAGCAGATTGATCTGAAGACCTGTACTGATGATATCAAGGCTCGACTCAATAACGCAGGTATCACATGGGATAAGAGTGTGACCAATGTGCCGGGCTATGATGGTATCACCCGTCAGCTCTCTTACATCACATTCTCGAAGCAATATCTGAATGCTCTGCCGGAGCGTGCCAATGAATATATCATCCGTCTCACTGCTACCGATGGCTCGGGCAAGACCACGGTGCGCAATCTGCGCATAGCCGTAGGTGAGGCAGCGATTGTGTATGACGATCCGGTGATTGTGGAGGATCCCGCGTCCTCGGGCAATCTTATGGATATAGGAGCCCGTTCGGTTTCGCTGACAGTCACTCTGACAGATGAGAATGCTGTAAATCCGGGAGTCCGCTATCGTGAGGCCGGCGGCACTGAATGGACCACTGTGGCTGTGCAGCCTACCCGCGCTTCCGGCGCACGCTATACTGTGAAGCTGACCGGACTGAAGCCGGGCACGCGCTATGAATATCAGGCTGTAGCCGATGGCTTTACCTCTGAGAGCATGTATGTCACTACGGAAAGTGTATTCCGGATTCCTAACGCTTCTCTTGAGGAGTGGGGCACTTATGATGCAAGCACAATGTTGGGCAAAAAAACAGTCATATTCCCCGGCACTTCCCGCGACACTAATTTCTGGGATTCCGGCAATGAGGGTGCTGCCACTGCCAATAAGACGGTGCTCGACAAGAGCACTGACATGGTGGCCTCCGGTCAATATGCCGCCCGACTTGCATCGACTTCGGCTGTAGGTGTGATGGCTGCGGGCAATCTGTTTGCAGGATCATATGTAAGGACCGATGGCACCGATGGTGTGTTATCTTTGGGCCGGCCATTCGATGGTTCGCATCCTGCTAAATTGCGAGTTCATGCCAATTATCGTCCGGGTTCGGGGGTGAAGATTAAGAGTGGAAATGAGAAGTATGTGGACTTGACTTCGGGTGGTACAGATTATGGACAGATATATATAGCTCTTACCACGGCTCCGATAGAGATTCGCACAAAGGCTTCCGAGCGCAAGTTATTCCCGGCTTCACCGACTAATGAGGATGGAAAACCTTCGGAAGATTATGATAAGGTAGTGGCTTATGGTCAGGTGACTTGGGATAGCGCTTTTGGTCCTGACGGAAGTCTGGCCACTATTGATATTCCGTTTGAATATCGGGATATAGCCAAGACTCAGAAGCCGCGTTATCTTGTAATCGTGGCATCGGCTTCCAAATTCGGAGATTTCTATTCCGGTTCCGCTTCCAGTGTGATGTACCTCGATGATTTCGAACTGATCTATGAGTAATGCGAAGTTGCCGTAATTCGGTAGACTTTTCTGAGATATGAAAGGCCCGCAGCGATACCCCGGCTGGGGTGGAGTTGCGGGTCTTTCCTAAGAGGTACTTACTTAACTTCATGTGGTCAATATGTATCCCATAACTATAATAAGATTTTTCGCCATGCTTCTGGTGGTGGCGGTGGCGGCGTTGTGGCCGTCGGCGGCTGCTGCGCAGGAATCGTTTGAGCGGGAAATCGAGTCGGTGGTGTTTGTGCCGAAAGGGCAGTGGATCACCGGATTGTCGATTAGCTATCAGCAGTCGGCGCAGAATAAGTATCAGTTTCTTATCTTCGAGGGTATTTCGGGCGATACGTATCAGTTTAAGGTGTCGCCGATGCTGCTCTATTCCTTTAAGGATGATATGGCTGCCGGTGGACGTTTCTCCTATTCCAGAGGACTGACCAAGCTGGAGGGTGCTGATGTGGTGCTTGATTCGGAGACCGACTATGAGATTGACCATCTCTATCGGCTGAGTCATTCTTATACGTTCTCGGGCCTTTACCGCAATTATTTCTCGATAGGGCGGTCGCGCCGGTTTGGTTTCTTCAATGAGCTGCAGTTTGCGGTGGGAGGAGGTCAGGCGAAGCTGATGCAGGGCACGTCGACCGAGCTGACCGGAACGTATGAGCGTGATTTCAAGCTCAATATCGGTCTGACTCCGGGGCTATGCGTGTTTCTCAACAATTATTCGGCGATGGAGGTGAATGTGGGTGTGCTCGGTTTCTCTTATACGTCGACCAAGATGGTTACGGATCAGATCTATGTGGCGCGCCGCAATTCGAAGATGGCAAATTTCCGTATTAATCTCTTTTCAATCTCCTTTGGAGCAGTGCTGTATCTATGAAGAAGATAATGACGCTTTTATGGCTGCTGGCCGTGGCTTTGCTCCCGGCGGTGGCGCAGGAGCCGGCCGAGGCCGGTGCCCCGGAGGGGGAGAGGGAGGGTGGCCGCATGGTGTGGGTGCCCGATTCGATGGCTACGGAGGTGGCCACGCTCCTTAAGGGGCATTCGCGGGTGGTGGATGACCCTCTGCGACTTGATGTGAATGAGAAGACGGTGTGGCGTGGCGATACGATCCCGATGGTGCTTCGCTCGCCCAATCTGGGACGCTATGACCGCGGACTGTTTAATTTCCTTTTTATTCCGAAGGGGACGTGGAAGGCCGGACTGACGGTCTCTTATGGCGAGTTCTCTACGGCCGACCTTCAGATGCTCAATCTTGTGGGCGATGTGAATGTGGGTGTGAATACATTCAATATAAAGCCTTATCTGAGTTATTTCCTGCGCAATAACCTTGCGTTGGGTGTGAGGATGGGCTATACGCGCAGTTCGGGCAATATAGATTCCTTTAAGGTGGATATAGATGAGGATATGAATTTCAATCTTCATGATATTGGCTATCGGGCGGAGTCGTATACTGCCGCTGTGATGGTGCAGCAGTATATGGGACTTTCGCGGCGTGGAAGATTCGGCATATATAATGAGGCGGAACTGGCGTTCTCTTCGGGCAATAGTGATTTCGACCGTCCGTATGCCGGAGCGATAAAGCGCACGCATACCACCAATATGGAGGCTAAGCTGACTTTCTCGCCGGGCGTGTGTGTGTTTATCATGGAGAATGTGTCGTTCAATGTGTCGTTCGGTGTGTTCGGTTTCTATCTGCGTAATGAGAAGCAGGTGGTGGATGGGGAGCCGCTGGGCAATCGTTTCACATCGGGGGCGAATTTCAGAATCAATCTGTTTAATCTGGCCTTCGGCCTGGGTATACATCTCTGATGAGGGCTATGAAGAATATTATGATTGGAAAATCGGGTGGCGCGGCTCTGCTGGCTGCCCTCGCCATGATGGCGGGATTGGGTGGATGCATCAAGAATGATCTGCCGTTTCCGCGCATCCCGCAGAATATATTGTCGCTGGCAGCCGAGGGTGAAAGCCGTGCGGCTGCGATCGATGCTGATAAATATATGGCGACGGTATATCTGGAGGAGACGGTGGATATACGAAATGTGACTTTCACAGAGTTTACCTATACAGAGGGAGCCACGGTGGATCCCGACCTTCTGGAGGGAGCCTATGATCTGTCGGCGCCTCTGATTGTGAAGCTGTCGCGCTATCAGGATTATTCCTGGGTGGTGCAGGCGGAGCAGGAAATCGAGAGGTATCTCACGGTGGCCGGGCAGATAGGCGAGACGGTGATTGATGCCGTGGGGCATCGTGTGCTGGTGAGAGTGCCGGATACGGCCGATCTGGCGCATCTGGAGCTTACCTCGATTAAGCTCGGACCGGAGGGGCTGACCACAATGATGCCTGACCTGATGCCGGGACCGTTAGATCTGTCGCGACCGCTGATGGTGGATGTGACTTGCTTCGGGCGTACTGATACATGGGGCATATATGCCGAGAAGTCGGCTCTGCTGGTGTCTACATCGCAGGTGGATGCATGGTCGCAGGTGATCTGGGCTTATGGCCAGGGTCCGGCCGATGTGCAGAATACTTTCCGTTATCGCCGGGCCGATTCGGAGGAATGGATTGATCTGCCGGCCGGTGAGGTAACTCAACCTGCCGGACAGGGCGCATTCTCGGTGTGCATACCACATCTGGAGCCGCTCACGGAGTATGTGGTGCAGGCTGTGTCGGGACTGAATCTCGGCAATGAGGTGAAGGTGACCACCGGGGCAACTCCGGTGCTGCCGGATGGCAGTTTCGATGATTGGTGGCTCGATGGAAAGGTGTGGTGCCCGTGGGCGCAGGATGGTGTGCAGTTCTGGGATACGGGCAATACCGGTGCGGCTACTCTGGGCGAGAGCAATGTGCAGTCTTCTGATGATACCCCGCCGGGTATCTCGGGACGCAGCACGAAGTGCGAGACCCGCTTTGTGGGTATT
The DNA here is from genome assembly GCA_029051525.1 of Muribaculaceae bacterium. Classification (GTDB taxonomy): domain Bacteria; phylum Bacteroidota; class Bacteroidia; order Bacteroidales; family Muribaculaceae; genus Lepagella. Next base: position 6,522 of record JAIDKG010000047.1, on the reverse strand, counting down.
GCCGGTATCGGCAAATTGGCTGCCGGCTCGATTTATAGCGGAAAGTTTGTGAAGGTGGATGGCACCAATGGCATCCTCGCCTTCGGAAGGGAATGGACGGAGCGTCCTACCCGACTGCGTGGATATATGAAGTATCACACGGCCCCGATCGATTATGTGTCGGCCGAGTGGAGTCATCTTAAGGAGCGTCCGGATTCATGCCATATATATGTGGCGCTCACGGATTGGCCGGAGCCGTATGAGATTCGCACAAATCCGAAGACTCGCCAGCTCTTCAATCCTGATTCTCCTGAGGTGATAGCCTACGGTGAATTGGTAGTGGGTACCGAAACTCCTTGGCAGGAGTTTGAGATTGAGTTGAAGTATCGTAGCACTTCGCGTGTGCCTCGGTTTATTCAGATCACTTCGGCCGCATCAAAATATGGTGATTATTTCACCGGCGGCACGGGGGCCTGCCTCTGGGTGGATGATTATGAATTGCTCTATGACTATTGAGGCGATGCTGATGTAGTATGATTTCGCGGCGGCGGAGGCGTAGGTCCCTGCCGCCGCAGTTTATCCCGGGAGGGGGGAGATGGTCTTGGCGATGTGGTGATTGTCTTGCCGATGCGGTGATTGTCTTGCCGATGTGGTGATTGTCTTGCCGATGCGGTGATTGTCAACTTTAATAATACGCTTATTGTTATGGAAAAGAAAGACTGGAATTTGCAGAAGCGTCTGCGCTCGTTTGCCTATGCCGGTAATGGCATACGCCTGCTTTTCACCCAGCCCAATGCCTGCATCCACGCTGTGGTGATGGTGCTGGTGATTCTGGCGGGGTGGTGGTTTGGTATCTCGCGCCTGGAGTGGTGTGCGATTCTGCTATGTATAGGTGGAGTGCTGATGGCGGAAGCGATGAATACGGCTGTGGAGGCACTGGCCGATAAGGTGTCGGTAGAGAAGGACCCGCTGATAGGACGCGCCAAGGATCTGGCGGCCGGAGCTGTGCTGATATTTGTGATGGCTGCTGTGGCCGTGGGACTGATAGTGTTTCTGCCGCGGGTGCTGATGTTGTTTTGAATCCACTATATTCTTATGAAGAAGCTTGTTATATTGCTGTCGGCGCTGATTGTGGCGCTCGGTTGTGCGGCGCAGGAGGTGTATGCTCCGGTGCCGGCACCTCTGTCGCCGATTGAGCGCACGCATGGGCAGAGGGTGGTGGGCACTACGACCGATGTCGCTATGATAGCACTGCCGGTGGCTACGCTGGCCGGTGTGATTATCGCGCAGGATTGGGAGGGGCTGAAGCAGGGTGTATATACTGCTGTGGCTGCGGGGGCGGCTAATTATATATTGAAGTTCTCGGTGAGGGAACTCCGCCCTGACCATTCCAATTATCATTCGTTCCCTTCGATGCATAGCACTGTGGGGTTTGCTACGGCGGCTTTCGTGCAGCGCCGATATGGCTGGAAGTGGGGAGCTCCGGCATATGCCGTCGCCACATATACGGCTGTGGGACGCGTGATCGCCAAGAAGCATCATTGGTGGGATTGTGTGGCCGGAGCCGCTATCGGTGCTGCAAGCGCTTATATCTTTACCACTCCCTGGGCCCGAAAACATGAATTTGCCGTGGCTCCGGTGGCCTCGGAGACTGATATGGGGCTCTGCGCCTCTTTTACTTTCTGAAGGAATCTGAAGGAATCTGAAGGAATCGCATTTTTTGATGGGTGTGAAGGGGTGTTTTGTCGCATTAGAGCGCTCTTAGGTGATGAGATTGTGGCAAAGCCGGGGTAGCTTTGGGGCACCGCATTACTTCTTTCGGGGGTAGGGGAGAGGCTTTCTCACTTTTTGGGGAGAGAAAAATAGGGTCTGTGAACTTTTTTCAAGGTAGGGGAGAGGTAAAAAATCAGGGTCGGAGGCACCAAAATGAAAAAATTTTGGGTCTCCGACCCATTTTTTTCGGCCTTGTCGATAAAAAAATGCTGAGTAATTCTGCCGTATAGCATGTTTGCGAAAACGGCATTTACATTTCTTAACACTCTTTTACAAAATTTGATTTCACTCATTCTCAAATAGTTGACGAGAAAAACACGATAAATTTTGAAAAAAATCGTCGGAGGGCTTGCACACGGCGAAAAAATGCACTAACTTTGCAATCGCAAATGAGAAACGCCCCTCACGAAAGGGTCACGAACGAAGAACGAAGGTTCTGAGGTTCAGCGACTTGAGAGGCCGAAAATCATTTAGAGTACAATGACAAAGATGCCACAGGAAAGAGAGACAAACGAAAGCTCTACCGATAAGGTGTAAAACCAAGGAACAAGAGATTTCCGTCAATTCGATCCAAGACACAATAAGCAAAAGGAGCAGAAGACCGGAGTCAACGAGACAAACAATTTTTTGTAGTAGAAAATAGGAAACTATATAATACTAACAGCGGAGAGTTTGATCCTGGCTCAGGATGAACGCTAGCGGCAGGCTTAACACATGCAAGTCGAACGGCAGCGGGGGAGAAGCTTGCTTCTCCCGCCGGCGAGTGGCGCACGGGTGAGTAACACGTATGCAACCTGCCCTTGTCTGGGGTATAACTCTGCGAAAGTAGGGCTAATACCGCGTATATGCCTTGAGGGCATCCTCAAGGCAGGAAAGGATTCGTCCGGACAAGGATGGGCATGCGGCGCATTAGGCAGTTGGCGGGGTAACGGCCCACCAAACCGACGATGCGTAGGGGTTCTGAGAGGAAGGTCCCCCACACTGGTACTGAGACACGGACCAGACTCCTACGGGAGGCAGCAGTGAGGAATATTGGTCAATGGGCGCGAGCCTGAACCAGCCAAGTCGCGTGAGGGAAGACGGCCCTATGGGTTGTAAACCTCTTTTGTCAGGGAGCAAAAGTTCTACGTGTAGGACTGTGAGAGTACCTGAAGAAAAAGCATCGGCTAACTCCGTGCCAGCAGCCGCGGTAATACGGAGGATGCGAGCGTTATCCGGATTTATTGGGTTTAAAGGGTGCGTAGGCGGACTGTTAAGTCAGCGGTAAAAGCCCGGGGCTCAACCCCGGCGAGCCGTTGAAACTGGTGGTCTTGAGACGCTGAGAGGTATGCGGAATGCGCAGTGTAGCGGTGAAATGCTTAGATATTGCGCAGAACTCCGATTGCGAAGGCAGCATACCGGTGGCGTTCTGACGCTGAGGCACGAAAGCGTGGGTATCGAACAGGATTAGATACCCTGGTAGTCCACGCAGTAAACGATGAATACTAATTGTCCGGCCTAAATGAAGACTGGGTGATACAGCGAAAGCGTTAAGTATTCCACCTGGGGAGTACGCCGGCAACGGTGAAACTCAAAGGAATTGACGGGGGCCCGCACAAGCGGAGGAACATGTGGTTTAATTCGATGATACGCGAGGAACCTTACCCGGGCTCAAACGGCAGATGACGGAGGAAGAGACTTCTCCTCCCGCAAGGGCGTCTGCCGAGGTGCTGCATGGTTGTCGTCAGCTCGTGCCGTGAGGTGTCGGCTTAAGTGCCATAACGAGCGCAACCCCTGCTGACAGTTGCTAACAGGCAATGCTGAGGACTCTGTCAGGACTGCCGGCGCAAGCCGTGAGGAAGGCGGGGATGACGTCAAATCAGCACGGCCCTTACGTCCGGGGCGACACACGTGTTACAATGGCCGGTACAGCGGGAAGCCAGGCGGCGACGCCGAGCGGAACCCGAAAGCCGGTCTCAGTTCGGATCGGAGTCTGCAACCCGACTCCGTGAAGCTGGATTCGCTAGTAATCGCGCATCAGCCATGGCGCGGTGAATACGTTCCCGGGCCTTGTACACACCGCCCGTCAAGCCATGGGAGCCGAGGGCGCTTGAAGTGCGTTGCCGCGAGGCGCGCCCTAGAGCGAAATCGGTGACTGGGGCTAAGTCGTAACAAGGTAGCCGTACCGGAAGGTGCGGCTGGAACACCTCCTTTCTGGAGACCCGGATCGGAGCCCTTGAGCAGTGACTTGGATCGGAAATCCTTTCCTATAAGATGGAGCTTGACTCCTCTTCCTGTGGCAACCTAATACGGCGTCCGAAAGCGATGACGCCGACCTAGTCCTTTAGCTCAGTTGGTTAGAGCGCTACACTGATAATGTAGAGGTCGGCAGTTCAACTCTGCCAAGGACTACCTGCACAAAAGCCTGCCGAAAGCTTGATACTTGCGGCAGAGCACTCGAAAAAGAGAACAATGACAAGGCTGGAAGCATGACCGAAGCGATTCGCAAGAATCAGCGAGGTCAGCGAGAAGACACAGAGTAGAAAACTCAAATCACAAGAGTAACTGAAACTCTAACAACGAGCGACCGCCATCCGCGGCCAGTCGGCGACGACTGAACGGATGGACGGAAGGTAAAGTCAAATGGCAAAACAACTAATGCAGCTTAGCTGACGAAGTTAAAAAGAAATAACGGAATCAACTAAGGGCGCATGGGGGATGCCTTGGCTCTCGGAGGCGAAGAAGGACGTGACAAGCTGCGATAAGCCACGGAGAGGAGCAAATATCCTTTGACCCGTGGATTTCCGAATGGGGCAACCCACCGGAAGCGATTCCGGTACCCTCCCGGTGGGAGGGGGCGAACGCAGGGAACTGAAACATCTAAGTACCTGCAGGAAGAGAAAGTAAAAACGATTCCCCCAGTAGCGGCGAGCGAACGGGGAAGAGCCCAAACCGGCGGCGTAGCAATGCGTGTGCCGGGGTTATAGGACCGTCAACAACGAATATGCAGCGATAGCAGAAGAGCTTGGAATGGCTCACCGCAGAGGGTGAAAGTCCCGTAAGCGAAATTGCGCGCATGTTTAAGGCGGCACCTGAGTAGGCCGGAACACGAGGAATTCCGGTTGAATTATCGGGGACCATCCCGAAAGGCTAAATACTACCGAGAGACCGATAGCGAACCAGTACTGTGAAGGAAAGGTGAAAAGCACCTCGAACAGAGGAGTGAAAAAGACCCTGAAACCATGCGCCTACAAGCGGTCGGAGCCACTTAGTGTGGTGACGGCGTGCCTTTTGCATAATGAACCTGCGAGTTGCCGTCGTCGGCGAGGCTAAGGTCTTCAGGACCGGAGCCGGAGCGAAAGCGAGTCCGAACAGGGCGTTTAGTCGGCGGAGGCAGACGCGAAACCGAGTGATCTACGCATGAGCAGGATGAAGGACAGGTAACACTGTCTGGAGGTCCGAACCGGTAAGCGTTGAAAAGCTTTCGGATGACTTGTGCGTAGGAGTGAAAGGCCAATCAAACTCGGAGATAGCTCGTACTCCCCGAAATGCATTTAGGTGCAGCCTCGGGTAAGTACCGCGGAGGTAGAGCGACCGATAGGATGCGAGGGCTTCACCGCCTATCAAGTCCTGACGAACTCCGAATGCCGCGGTATGTTGCCCGGGAGTGAGGGCGCGGGTGCTAAGGTCCGCGTCCGAAAGAGGAACAACTCAGACCACCGTCTAAGGCCCCGAAATCCGGGCTAAGTTGAAGACAATAACGAGGTGGAGCCGCACAGACAGCTAGGATGTTGGCTTGGAAGCAGCCATTCATTTAAAGAGTGCGTAACAGCTCACTAGTCGAGCGGCTCCGCATGGATAATAATCGGGCATAAGTCCGGTGCCGAAGACGTGGGATTATCGAACAGATAATCGGTAGGGGAGCATTCCGCCGTCGGTGAAGGTAGGGCGTGAGCTCTGCTGGAGATGGCGGAAAAGCAAATGCAGGTATAAGTAACGACAAAGGGGGCGAGAAACCCCCTCGCCGAAAGACCAAGGGTTCCCGGGCTACGCTAATCGGCCCGGGGTAAGTCGGGACCTAAGAGCACGCGGAGACGCCCTGCTCGATGGACATGCGGTCAATATTCCGCAACCCCGGCATGATTAGAGACAGCGGTGACGGAGAAGCGAAACATCTGCGCACTGACGGAATAGTGCGTTTAACGGTAAAGTCTTATGCTGCGGCGGAAACGCAGCTGATGAAGCCGGAAAGTACTCAAGGTGCATGCACTGAGAGATAATGATGGAGGAGCAGGCTCCCAAGAAAACCCGCGAGTCTTGTCTGACTCATGCCGGGCCCGTACCGGAAACCGACACAGGTGGTCGGGTAGAAGATACCAAGGCGCTCGAGAGATTCACGGTCAAGGAACTAGGCAAATTGGCCCCGTAACTTCGGGATAAGGGGCCCTCCCCCCTCAACAAGGGGAGGCGCAGAGAATAGGTCCAGGCAACTGTTTAGCAAAAACACAGGGCTGTGCGAAGCCGAAAGGCGCGGTATACAGCCTGACACCTGCCCGGTGCCGGAAGGTTAAGCGGAGCTGTCAGAGCAATCGAAGCAGTGAAGTGAAGCCCCGGTAAACGGCGGCCGTAACTATAACGGTCCTAAGGTAGCGAAATTCCTTGTCGGGTAAGTTCCGACCTGCACGAATGGTGTAATGATCCGGACACTGTCTCGACCGTGAGCTCGGTGAAATTGTAGTATCGGTGAAGATGCCGATTACCCGCAACGGGACGAAAAGACCCCGTGAACCT
>JAIDKG010000046.1 GCA_029051525.1 Muribaculaceae bacterium | reverse complement strand
CTCCAGCAAGGACAAGGCCCAACTGGAGGCTCTCGGTGTTCCTATTACGTAATTCCGTTGCTGAATTATGGGTTAATCTCCGCCATATCAGCCACAGACTTACCGGGCTGCTTCTTGACATTGATTTTAGCAACGGCTGCCTTATCCCAAGTATCCATGAGATTCCCCATAGACTCTTCGCCATTAAATTCCACTGCTTTTCCCGCAGTTGATTCCATCACACCGTTGGTGATATATAGCATACTTTTCAGGAATCGATCTGTTGGCTCAATGCCGTTATCGGGATCGTATGCCATTACGACACGTGAGTCATAAGGGTTGTCAGGATCATTGAGTTCTTTGGCAACAAAGAGTATGCGTTTGTCGGAGTTGTTCCAGATGGATTCTTCATTACCGGGTTGACGCTCGTTACAGATTTTCCCATCGTCTCCCGTGAAAGGGTGAATGTCACCCTTATAGGCAACTCCATCAAACTCAATTTTTCCATCACCGTTTTTGACGGAGAGTTCCTGCCAACACTCAAGAACCTTGTCATTTTCTGAATGTGTGTACATGATTAAATAAATGTTATAATTATTTTTTAAATTAGTTTATATTATCAATTAAAGTAAGAAACATAGAAAGCTAATTTTCCAAACTTACTTAAGTCATTCATTTTCGCTAAATCAATTTGATAAGATGACTTTTAGCTTTTCCAATTTATCGCTGCCGTAATTGGTTTTCAAAAGCATTTCTCCTCGTTGGAGCTGCACTGCATCCACCTGGTCAATTATATTAATGGAATCTTGTGCCATAGTGGTTCTGAAGCATACCCTTACATTACAATCTGCTATTAGGCGAGAAGAAATAGAGGAACAACGTTGAGTGCCGACTATGAAAAATATACCTATTGCGGCATTTCGTAACATTATATCTAAAACTTCATTTGCTTGGTTCTTTTCCAATCTATCGAAAGCTGAAATTGCGACTACGAGGTAAGGCAATTTATCTTCCTCAAGTGCATTATACTCTTCAACATTCTTTGATCTGATATTTCTTAACAGTACATAACGCCGTTCGAGCTCCATTCTTAGAGACTTAATAGCTGATTCTATATCGATAGGTCGTCTTAGAACAGAAGGATATGATATTTGTTCATTAGAAAGAGTTGGTATAAAGCTATGATTGTTGCCAATCGTCTCCACAAACTGCTCTCCAATCAGGAGCAGTTTTAGCTGAGAAGAGTCATTGTTTTCAATCAACGATTTTACTGTTGAATCCAGGACAAGATTAACTCCCATACCGCTCATTCCGGCAACCAGCACACTTTTCCATTTCGCTAAATCCAAAGAGTATTGTTGACCCTCAGAATCAATCCCTATTACTATAGGCAATGAAATACTATCCATTTTCATCTGAAAAAAAATGTAGCGCAAAAATACGACAGCAGTGTCTCATTTTGCGCTACAGGATGGGTTATTTAGACAATTCAATTATCTTATCCAATACCTTGTTATATATGATTCTATCTTCCGAATTCATAATACGTCCGGGGTGATATGTCCGGAAACTTTTTTGAGGTAGATGAGAATGTTTTATTTGTGCTAACCAATTCTTTTCAAAACCGGGAACTGGAATAAACTCAACACCATTAAACTTCTTCTCTATATCACTATCATAGTCCACTCCAGTAAGAAATACACACACTTCCGGCTTTAGTATATCTACCTCATCCTGTATAACATTTAGGTATCTCATTTCTGCATCCATAACCTTATCTGATGGATATCCACGATCAACCTCCTTAGCAAATTTAAGGATGTTGTTATAAACAAAGCAATTGGTATCAGGATTCCCTAAACGTATATTGAGGGAGTGCATAGTTCGAATAAAAGCAGAGTTCATTTTATCTCTGCCCATGTCATGAATTCGGTATTCTTCAGTGAGACTTACTTCATCATTCTCTTCGATTTTATTATTAGTTTGGTTATTCCAGCCAGTTGCCTCTTGGCCAAAAACCATAAGTTTGACAGGTGCAGATAGATACTCCTCCTCCCAAATTCTTATGAGAAGTGGCCAGGAAAAGTTATGATCTCTCTTATCGGGCGAGCTATTCAGTTCACTAAAGATATTCTGTAGACCCTTCAGTTTTGAAGCATAGAGCTTCATTAATTGCTGATTTAATGTCATTATTTAATTTTTAGTAATTAATCTTATGATGTTATATAATTCATAAAGAAAGAGGACACAACGCTCTTTTGTTCGCTCTTTCGGTAAGGCTCTGGTAAGCCCGGAATCAAGATTGAAGCAAAAGCAGCCTGCGTCCTCAGATGAGGATACACGGCTTGCCATTGACTTCCACCTTATGATTCCTTGTAGAATTTACCAGATTTTACCGAATCGGATGGTTGTCATTGCAAGATATGCAATATTTTATGTCTGTCTTATTATGTCTGTTTCGTAACTGTGGGTTTATGGTTTAACATGCTCCAAAATTACAAAAAAAATCTTGACAGACAAAATCTTGACAGAAAAAAAATATTCCGCAGGATGCTTGCTTCTTTTGGGCACAAAGTTAAGAGATGTCGCTGCCAAAACCTGTCAGTAGTATACTTTTTTTATAATGCTATGGAGTTTAGCTGTCGGGATAGAGTTTCAATGCGTAATCTTATTGCATCAATTTCAGGTTGTGAAGAATAAGTCATCAAATGGGTTGATTCATCTCTCGGAGCGAACCACCAATAGTGTCCGTCGATCTTTTCGGGTGGAAGTAAGTCGAATTCCCGCATCAACAGAGTGTGTAATTCAGTGTCGTCCGATTCGTTTCCGATATAAAATCTCACCACGCCATGTCCATCCTGACCTTTTCTGTCAATAGCTACTCCAACCCATGATTGGGTGCGTTGATAAGTTTCCTCAAGCCAAAAATGTGTATGGTATTTGATTTCTCCCCACTGGGCGCGATCGATGTAGCCTATTTTTTCGGTATTGGCTTCGGTTATCAGTTGTCCGAGGGTTTCATAAGCCACACGCCCTAATTTATGGGCAATCTGTTCTATGGTTGCTTTATCTTCTGCGGAGATTTCCATACCACTCATAACCTGAAAGAAAAGTTGCTGTAGATTTGATCCATGTTTGGCATTCCCAATTACTAACTTACTGAACATTCCAATAAATACAGAATATTCTGTCTGCTCCACGTAGTATCTTTTTTCTTTATCACCGGAGCATAAGATTTCTACATTAAAAAGACTCTCCAAATCTCTGCGAAGACGATAGAATGTCCTTTCAGTTAGGGGTCCCTCTTCCCCACGATCATTAATCGTTGACTTACTCCATTTTTCGCACAACTCTTCACTGCTGATTCCGATGTTACCGGCTCCAACCAACTCATTTATAAACCAAAGAGCACGTTTTAACTGAGAGAGTGACATAGATTAGATTTCGATTAGATTTGATATATGTAGTTTTGTATAATCATCGTTCATTATTGCTCCGTTGGAGAAAATGAAGCCATTTTGTACTGTCATGTTATTTTGGTATTAGAGGAAAGACCTGATTATGTCTATTAAGGAACGCGCTCTAAAATTTGTTGACCGGATTATTCTACAAAGAAGCGCGACTTCCGTGAGTCATTTGCTCTACCGATAAAACAACAAAAGAGCCGAAATCATGAGGATTTCAGCTCTTGAGGTGACCCCGGTGAGGCTCGAACTCACGACCCAATGATTAAGAGTCATTTGCTCTACCAACTGAGCTACGGAGTCATTGTTGGTATGCTTGCGGGTCTCAGCGTCGGCCCTCTCAGTGGAGGCGGGTGGCGTTGTTTCCCGTTTGCGAGTGCAAAGTTAGCAACTTTTTTTGAGTCTTGCAAATTTTTCTCAACTTTTTTTCCTAATTTTACATGTGGATTGGCACTTTTTTGTGGCTTGTGGCCCCGTTTTGGGTGGGTGGCTTGTGCAATGTGTTGTCGGTCAACATGATACGATTATGGCCGGATAATCTGCTCTTGGAGGAGATTTCGGTGCTTCTTTCGGAAAATTTTTTTACAACCATAATATGAAGATGAAATCTAACGCTATCTGCATCTCGGTCGGAGCCGCCGCTCTGCTGCTGGCCGGTGGATGCTCGAAGAAACTGAATCAATTTCAGTCTGACTTCTTTTCTACCAATCCCGAACCTCTTGAGACGGTAGGTGAGAATGTGCCCGGCACTGTCACGGCCAAGCTTCCTCCGAAGTTTATGCTGCGTAATGCCAAGGTGAGCGCTACTCCGGTGCTGCAGTGGGTGGCCGATGGCAATACCACTGAGGAGGCTATGGCCAATCCGGTGCTTTTCCAGGGTGAGAATGTGCGCGATAATGGTCAGGTGGTCAGCTATGCCGATGGCGGCACTGTCAATATCCCCTTTTCTCTGCCGTATCAGCCGGAGATGGCACAGAGCGACCTCTATCTCGATTTTCAGGTTGACCAGAATGGCAAGATCTATACGCTGCCGCGTGTGAAGGTGGGTCACGGTGTGCTCGCCACATCGACTCTGGCCAGTGCCGAGACGGTGACTCCGGCTGTGGCCAAGGATGGTTTTCAGCGTGTGATCTCGGAGCAGTACAGCGCCGATATCCATTTCCTTGTGAATCAGGCCAACGTGCGCGCATCGGAGACCTCGAAATCGGATTATATCGACCTCAACCGCAAACTCATGGAGGCCAATGCCGCCCCCAACATGGAGATTGCCGGCGTGACAATCAATTCCTATGCCTCACCTGAGGGTAAGCTCGACTTCAACAGATCGCTTGCCGAGAAGCGCGAGAAGAATACCCAGAGCTATGTGGAGGGGCAGATGAAGAAGGATAAGATTACAGAATTCGGCGAACTCACTTCCTCCTTCACTCCCGAGGACTGGGAGGGTTTCCGCAGTCTGGTGGAGAAGAGCAATATTCAGGACAAGGATCTGATCCTCAGTGTGCTGTCGCTCTATAAGGATCCCGAAGAGCGCGAACGTGAGATCCGTAATATCTCGACTGTATTCAACGAGCTTGCCGACCAGATTCTTCCCCAGCTTCGCTATTCGCGTGTGATGGCCACAATCAATGTGATTGGCAAGAGCGATCAGGAGCTTGTGGATATCTACAACACCGACCCGCAGAAACTCACAGTCGATGAGATTCTCTATGTGGCCACCCTCACCGACGATAATGCCCGCAAGATGGAGGTCTATGGTAAGGCGGCGCATTACTATCCCGAGGACTACCGCACTATCAACAACCTCGGCCTCACTCAGTATGCGGCCGGCGACTACAAGGCTGCCGCTGCCAGCTTCGACCGTGCTGCCCGTCTGAATCCCGCCTCGAAGGAGGTTGAGATGAATCAGGGTCTGATTTCGATGGTAAACCGCGACTATGCCCGCGCCAACGAGCAGCTCGGCGCTGCCGCCGGTGTGCCGGAGAATGCCGATGCCCTTGGAGTGTATTACCTCACTCAGGGTGATGTCAACAAGGCTCGCACAGCTTTCGGCGACACAAAGACCAACAATGCCGCACTGGCCCAGATTCTGGCCAAAGACTATAATGCAGCCCGCTCCACGCTTGCATCCATTCCGATGCCCGACGCCACCACTTATTATCTCACAGCAGTGCTCGGTGCGCGCACTCACAATGAGAATATGGTGATGAGCAATCTGCGCCAGGCCGTCAAGCTCGATCGCGAGCTTCTTGCAAAGGCTAAGAAAGACCTGGAATTTGCCGGCTATAACCTCTCCTATCTTTAATCCCGGCGGGATTAAAGATAGGAGAGGGGGGGCGGCGGGCCAACCGGCCCGACCGGCCCGATCTTGATTAATCGAGAGGCTCGGGAGAATCGCGAGAATCGCGAGAATCGGGAGAATCGCGAGAGAATCGCGAGAATCGGGAGGATCGCGAGAATCGGGAGGATCGCGAGAATCGAGAGAATCGCGAGAATCGGGAGAATCGAGAGAATCGCGAGAATCGCGAGGCTCGGGAGGCTCGCGAAAATCAAGATTAATCGAGACCAATCCTGATTAATTAGCCGGGGTCGACCCCGGCCTAACTAATAATCCTTATTGACCCAGAAATGACTAAAATCGGATCTGTATTCACACCTTCGGCCCGTAAGGCGCTGCTGCTCGGCAGCGGTGAGCTTGGCAAGGAGGTGGCAATCGAACTGATGCGCCTCGGTGTAGAGGTGATAGCATGCGACCGCTATGCCGGTGCGCCGGCCATGCAGGTGGCTCATCGCAGCCATGTGCTCAATATGCTCGACCCCGAGGCTCTGCGCCGTGTGATCGAGCTTGAGAAGCCCGACCATATAATACCCGAAATCGAAGCAATCGCCACTCCCGTGCTCGTGGAGCTGGAGAAGGAGGGCTATAATGTGACTCCTACCGCCAATGCCGCATGGCTCACGATGAACCGCGAGGGGATACGCCGTCTGGCCGCCGAGCAACTCGGTCTGCCCACATCCCCCTACCGTTTCGCCTCGACCCGCGAGGAATTCGACGCAGCTGTGGCCGAAATCGGTATGCCCTGTGTGGTGAAACCTGTGATGAGCAGCTCGGGCCACGGCCAGAGTGTGGTGCGCACAGAGGCTGATGTGGATGGCGCATGGCGCGAGGCCCAGGAGGGTGGACGTGCCGGTGCCGGACGTGTGATTGTGGAGGGTTTTGTAGATTTCGACTATGAAATCACATTGCTCACACTCCGCTCGGTGAGCGGCACGGTCTACTGCGAACCCGTAGGCCACATTCAGGAGAGCGGCGACTACCGTTATTCCTGGCAGCCCCAGCCCATGAGTGAGAAAGCGCTTGAGAATGCCCGCGAGATAGCCCGCAAGATTACCGATGCCCTCGGTGGCTATGGCATCTTCGGAGTGGAGCTCTTCATCAAGGGTGACGAAGTAATCTTCAGCGAGGTGTCGCCGCGTCCGCACGACACCGGCATGGTGACTATGATCTCGCAGGATCGCAGCGAGTTCGGTCTTCATGCACGTGCGTTGCTCGGTCTGCCGGTGCCTGAAATCCGTTTCTACGGTCCGTCGGCTTCCCGCGCCGTAGTGGTGGAGGGTGACACCGACCGCATGGAATTTGACAATCTCGAAGAGGTGCTTTCCGAACCCGGCACCGACCTGCGCATCTTCGGCAAACCCGAAGTGCATGGTCATCGCCGCATGGCGGTGATACTGGCCACTGCCGACACCGTAGAGGAGGCCCGCGCAAAGGCCGACCGCGCCTACGCCAAGCTTATGACCCGGATTTTCTAATTTTTCTAATAAGCCCAATAAGGCCAATTAGACTAATAGGCCCAATTAGCCCCCCAAAAAAACTCTCCTGCAGAAGCCGTCAGGCCTTCTGCAGGAGAGTTTGCTTTGAGAGAGAATCAGGGGCGGCTTATGCCCCGGTCGAGTAGGCGCCGCTTTACTTGCATACGCGCCCGGGTGGGGAGCATCCCGATGAAGAGGATGGCGAGGCGGTTGGTCAGTCCGTTGATGTATTGCTTGCGCCCCTTGAGGAGGCGGGAGAGGGCACGGTGAGCGAAACGGTCGGGGGGAGCTATGGCTCCGAGACGGAGGGCGAGGCGTTTCAGATTGTCGGGGAGTCCGAATAGATCGGTGGCTATCCCTCCCGGGCAGGCCACCATTACTTTCACTCCATAGTCGCGCATCTCATAGTGCAGAGAGCGGCTGAATACTCGGATATATGCCTTGGTGGCCGCATACATGGCCAGTCCCGGCATCGGCATCCAGCATGACATCGAACTCATATTGAGCAGATAGCCCTCGCCACGGCGCCGGAAATACTGCGCGAAGCGGATACTCAGCATCGTGGCTGCGCGCACATGCAGATCGATGAATGCCTCTACTTTCCGCTCCGGGATATCCGCCACGGGTGCGAATGAGAAGATTCCGGCGTTATTGATGAGTATATAGGGTTCGAGCGCGGCATTGTCGAGATAGCCGAATATGCGGTCGGCTGCATCAGGTTGGCAGAGGTCGAGAGTGAGCGGATGAGTAGGCACTCCATAAGCATCGGCCACCAAAGCGGCAGCCTTGCGCAGAGGTTCATCATCGATTGCGACCATAAGCAGCGAGGCTCCCAATTCGGCGAGCACCTTGCAGAACTCCAGTCCGATACCTCCCGAGGCTCCGGTCACTACGGCCAGTTTCCCCTTCAGATTCTTCATATGTCGCGTTGCTTAATTTTGCGAATCTCACGCTCTATCGAGGGATGGAGCTTCTCCTGCAGATGCTTATGGCATGCCATCTCGCGCGAGTACATACGGGCTATGCAGTAATTCACATGGTCGCATCCGCAGCGGTGCCGGGAGTCGGCCTTCATACGGTTGACGAAATCCGGCTCATTGAGCAGAGCGCGTCCCATCTGCACGAATTCAAAACCCTCGGCCATCACCTTATCGGCACCCGGGCGGTCGATCACACCACCCACATATACCAGCGGCATCTTCAGTTCGGTGCGGAATCGGCGTGCATCCTCCAGGAAATAGAGAGGCTCGAAATGTTCGGGCTTAATCATATACTTCCCTGCCAGCCGCACGCCATATTTCAGCCAGAGCTGTTTCATGTAGTGGGTCATGGTCCAGATCGGCATCTCGCCGCGCATCACATACATCGGGGCCTTGCTCACAAATCCACCCGAGAGCACGAGGGCATGCACGCCGTGGCTTTCGATATTTCGGGCCACGGTGAGACAGTCGTCGATGTCGAGACCGCCGTGGAAGCCATCGCGCATATTAGTCTTCACCAGCACACCCATATCCGAACCGGCCGCCTTCATCACCTCATCGAGACACATGTGCATGAACGTCATGCGCTGCTCCAGCGAACCGCCGAAGGCATCGCGGCGGCGGTTGGTATAGGGCGACAGGAATTGTGATATGAGGTAGCCGTGGCCTGCATGTACCTCCACGCAGTCGAATCCGGCATCGCGGGCAGTGCGCACTGCATTGCCGAAATCGCGGGCCAGACCGCGCAGTTCATCCGGGCGCAGACCGCGGCAGATGGTCGGGGAATAGAGGTTGAAGCCTGTGTTGGGGGCCACCGGGATTCCACCTGCTGTGCGGATATGGGTCATATTTCCGCAATGGCCAATCTGGATTGAGGCCTTCGCGCCACGGGCATGTATGCCATCGGTGATTTCGCGCAGCGGCTCCACAATCTCAGGGCGGAGCCAGAGCTGAGTATCGAACGACAGGGCCGAGCGGCAGATTCCCGCATAGGCCAGAGTGGTCATGCCCACACCACCTTCGGCCACACTCCAATGATAGTCGCGCAGCTGCGGGGTGGGATTATTGTCGCGTCCCATCCCTTCGAAAGCTGCCGAGCGGATGGTGCGGTTGCGCAGGGTGACAGGGCCGATATTGGCCGGGGTGAAAAGTGTATCCAATTCGTCGGGGTGAGGAGGAGGAGCTATGGGGTTAACGTGTCAGTAGATGAAAGGTATGATATATCGCCGATGCAGCGAGCTGTAACTCTCGCCAAACTGATCGATATATCGCCGATGAGTGGCCCGGGCGCGCGGTGCCAGATTAGCGAAAGTCCATATCGCAAACACCAGTCCCGGCCACGACCATGTGAGAATCGCGAAGCCGACCCACTCTGTGAGTTCACCGAAATAATTGGCCGAAGTCACATATCTGAACATCCCGCCCATCGGGATATAATGGCGGGTATCGCCCGGACGGCGCAGCTTGCGGATTATATGGTCGGAATGGAGATTGATACCCATTCCCATAAGGAAAATCAGAGTGCCTAAGATAAACAGTGGCGACTCCAGCCACGACATCGGATATCCCTCGGCGCCGAGATATGATGGTTGCGGGGTGAGATAGAAAAACCAACCACCTATCATATAGGCATTAAGCAGATTGAACGTCACTCCCGAGAGGATAATCGAGAGCGGCATCCGGCTGCTCCCCTTGATAAGGAGCGGGAAGATGAAAGAGCGTTGGAAATAGTGGAAGAGGAAGAATATTGTCATCACCACCACCGCAGGGTCGCAGCGTCGGGCGGCATCAGGGCATAGAATCCACATCAGCGACATAGCCACAAACACCGGAGCCTCCATCAGCACCCATCCCAGGCGGTTGTTGATTGCCGGGCCCCACTTCCGGTCATAGGTCATGCCATAGCCCGGGGTGATTCTTTGCAGGGCCAGATACACGATGCATGCCAGCACGAGCATGCCGATCACCACTGAATAATATATATTGGCTTCAAACATTGGAGAATTCACATTTCTACACCCCATCGGCGCCGACCGCAGGCGCGAGCGCCCGGAATTTATCCGACAGTCAGACGAAAGGGGGGATATCCGATGCAAATTTACAAAAAAATTCGGAGGTGAACTCTTATCGACATAAAAACCGACATAAAAATTGCCCCTGTGAGCATTTTCACGGGGGCAATATAATAAGAATAAATGATGAGTAGAGGTACTACTACGGCTTTATTTGGCAGCCGGCACCTGATTGGCGGGAGCCGGAGTCGAAGCCGGGGCAGCGGCCGGGGTAGTGGCCGGGGCTTTGGTCTCGATGGCCGAGCGGGTCACGGGAGTCTTGATGGCGAAAGAGGCAAGAATGCTCACCACGCAGATAAAGATGCCCAGACCCCAAGTGGCTTTTTCAATAAAGTCGGTGGTCTTGCGGTAGCCCAGATACTGGTTGCCACCGGAATAATCGGAGGCCAGACCGCCCCCTTTTGACTTCTGGATCAGCACTACTCCGATGAGCAGGAGGCATGCCAGAACGATAAGGATGCTGAGAAAAATGTACATATATTTAACCGTTTTCTTTTTCCTGATTTACTATAAGCTTCTTAATAAAGCGTATTTGATCTGCAAAGTAAATACTTTTTTCCGGATTATTCAAATATAACTCCTCAATAATTGCGAGCGCCTCTGTATATTTGCGATTTTTTATCAGCTCAGGGAGTTGTGAGGGGTCGGGAGGTGGTGGCAGCTCCCCATATCCGGCCAGGAAACGGTCGATGGCATCGGCCGTTGAGGGGGTGGCCACCGGGGGGCTCACCGGCCGGATCTCCTGCGGCTGCTCGGGGGTGTTGATGGCTATTATCATGCGCAGATGCGAGGCCTCCTCCTCATCGGGAGCGAAGGGGAGAGCCTGCATAGCGGCGAATGCGAAATATGGATATCGGTCGAGGAGTGTCAGAGCCTCCTCATAGGTAAGATATTGCATGGGGGAGCGGTGTGTGAGGAGAGGGGAGTCTACCAGTTGCCGAGAGTGGCGTTGAAGATTAGGTCTACCAGCTCTTCGCATATCTCCTTGCAGAGGTCATCCTGCACATCGATAAGCAGCAGCGACGAACTGAATTGCCTATAAGCCGAGAAGCTCTGGTCGATATTATTGGCCGGGTTGATATCATCGGTATATTTCACATGGACCGTGATGGTGAGTCGGGTTTCGGTGGCATAGGCATCTTCGCCCACAGCCTGCGGCGAAAGCGCATAGCCTGTGATCTCACCGGTCATTTCGGCATCGGCATTGCCATCGATAATCTGCAGTCGGGTCTGACGGGTGATTGCATCCATCAGCTGATTCTGGAATTCCTGTTGCAGCGGAGGGTATACCAGCGCTGCGCGTATCGGGAATTCCGAGATATGGATAGTCTTGTAGAGGTCATAGTTGATGGCCGAGCCATTGAGCTTATAGCTTATGCGGCACGACGAGAGTCCGCATCCCAGAGGGATGAGGAGCATGGCCAGGAGTAATATGGAATGGATGAGGCGTGGCATTGGGTCAGGATTCGGAGAGACCGAAGTCGTGGATTTTTCTGTAAAGGGTGCGGGGAGAGATGCCGAGTTGTTCGGCGGCGCGGCGCTTATCGCCGTTATTGCGTCGCAGGGCTTCGGCGATGGCCTCGCGCTCGGTGTCTTCGAGCGAGAGCGGAGTGGCATCGGAGGCGGTGTCGTTGAGCACCTCGCTCAGTATGCCGCCGCGGGTGGCGGCGGGGGCTGCGGGGAAGATGGTCGGTTCGCCGCGCGGCGGCAGGTTAGGGAGCAGGGCGCAGGCGCTCTCCCCGCGGCGCGGGGCAGCGCCCCCCAAGGCAGCGCGGAGCTCTGCAATCTCGCTCTTCATGGCGAAGAGGGTCTGCCAGAGGAGTTCGCGGTCCTGCTCATAGGTGTGGATATCGGCCATAGGGATGGAATCCCCCTTGGATCGGTCGGGGGTAGGGAGGAGTTCGATAAGGTCGGTGCGCGACACCTCGCTACCGGCATTGAAGAGGGCGAGTTGCTCCACGATATTCTTGAGCTGACGCACATTCCCCGGCCAGCGGTAGAGCATCATGGCTCGGCGAGCATCGTCAGAGAATGTGATAGGACGCGTCATATACTTCTCAGAGAATCCTGCCGCGAAGCGGCGGGCCAGAGTCACCACATCCTCGCCGCGCTCATGCAGCGGGGGCACATTGATGAGCACCGTAGAGAGACGGTAATAGAGATCCTCGCGGAATTTACCTTTCCTCACTGCTCCCATCAGGTCGACATTGGTGGCGGCCACGATGCGCACATTCGTGCGCTGCACCACCGAAGACCCCACCTTCATAAACTCGCCCGACTCCAGCACCCTCAGCAGGCGTGCCTGCGTGGTGAGCGGGAGTTCGGCCACCTCATCGAGGAAGATAGTGCCGCCGTCGGCCTCCTCGAAATAACCCTTGCGGGTGGCCACGGCACCGGTGAAGGCACCCTTCTCATGACCGAAAAGTTCGGAATCGATGGTACCCTCAGGGATGGCGCCGCAATTGACGGCTATGTATTTCTTATGTTTCCGCGAGCCTGAATTATGAATGATCTGCGGGAAGAACTCCTTGCCGGTGCCGCTCTCACCGATGATGAGCACCGAGAGGTCGATCGGCGCCACCTTGATGGCGCGCAGTATGGCATCGGTAAGAGCCGGGGAATTGCCCACAATCGAGAAGCGCTGCTTCACGCGCTCCACCTCCCGGGGCACCTCGGCGCCGGATGTTGCAATATCTGTCGGCATTTCAGTGTAAAAAGGGTGAATCGGAATCAGAACAGGAGGGTGATAGGGATATATAGACTCTGCACGAGCACACCGATCACGAAGCTCACGATAATCCATATCTGAGCCATCTCGGATGCGCGGTGCGCCCCCTCATAATCATTGGCATAATAGCGCGAGCTCACGCGCGAAGAGTAGATGATGGCCACCACACCGGCCGGCAGGCAGCAGAGCACCGTCATCAGCACGGCCCATACCAGATAAGAGGATGGCATCGGGGGCATCGCCTGATTCGGTGCGCCCGGTGCCACGCCCGGAGTCGCCGGAGAGCCGGGCTGCTGCGGAGCGGCATAGGCGGGTTGCTGCGGCTCATATGGTGCCTGCCGAGCCGCACTTTGAGCCGGCGGAGGGGGCACCGCGCCCGGATATTCCGGCGGGAGCTTGGTGGGGTCATATTTCACCCCGAGGGCATCGGCCCATTCCTCACCGGGAGAGGGAATCGGCGGGGGTGTGGCGCTGCCGGCCGGGCTCTCGGCGGGCTGCTCGCTCTCAGTGGCCTGCTCCGGAGCCGGGGCGACCGGGGGCACCGGAGGAGTAGCCAGCCGGCCCAGTGCCGCCACGATGGCGCGGGGATAGAGAGAGTATTCGGCCCGGTGCACACGCTCCTCGAGCGATTCCGGAGTATCCCCCGGGAGCACCTCAACCACCTCCTGCATCAGAATCTCGCCGCTGTCGAGCTCTTCGGTGACATAATGCACCGTGGCCCCCGAGCGGGTCTCACCGGCGGCAATCACCGCCTCATGCACCCGGCGGCCATACATCCCCTTGCCCGAATAGGCCGGGAGCAGCGAGGGGTGGATATTCAGAATTCTTCCGGCAAAGGCGCGGGTGACGGTGGCCGGCACATGGCGCAGGAATCCGGCCAGCACCACCAGGTCGATGCCGCGCTGCAAGAGCAGTGTCACTACCTCGTCGGGGCGGTCGGTCCATACCTCAGCCGGGAGGAAGAGAGTGTCTACATCGCGGGCGCGCATACGCTCGGCCACGGGTGCCTCAGGGCGGTCATAAATCACCAGCTCCACCTTCACGCGGTTGCCATTGGCGAAGAAATCATATATATGTTCGGCATTTGTGCCATTGCCGGAGCAGAGAATTGCAATCTTTTTCATAAGCAAGAAGCTCTTAGAGAGTAGTTTATATTGAAGTAGTCTCTTTGGTGCGATGCAGATTTTCAAGAACTACTTAAGGTAGAGGATTTTCCGTCATCTGGAGCTGCACCAGCCGGCGGTAATGGCCGTCGAGGGCCATCAGCGCGGAGTGGGTGCCCTGCTCGATGATCCGGCCATCCTGCATGACGCATATCAGGTCGGCATTGGTGATTGTGCTCAGGCGGTGGGCTATCACGATAGTGGTGCGGTCCTTCATCAGCCGCTCCAGAGCCTCCTGCACGAGTCGTTCGCTCTCGGTGTCGAGCGCCGAGGTAGCCTCGTCGAGAATCAGTACCGGGGGATTCTTCAGAATCGCGCGGGCAATGCTGATACGCTGGCGCTGTCCCCCCGAGAGCCGCGAGCCACGGTCGCCCACGCGGGTCTGATAACCGTCGGGGGTGGCCATGATGAAGTCATGGGCGTTGGCAATACGGGCCGCACGCTCCACATCGGCCTGTGTGGCACCCGGAGCGCCGAAGGCTATATTGTTGAAGAAAGTATCGTTGAAGAGTATCGCCTCCTGGTTGACATTTCCCATAAGCGAGCGCAGGTCATGCACACGCAGGTCGCGCACATCGACACCATCGACGGTCACCGAACCATTCTGCACATCCCAGAAGCGCGGCACGAGGTCGACCAGTGTTGACTTACCCGAGCCCGACTGCCCCACGATGGCCACCGTAGCGCCCGGCGCCACGCGAAGCGACACGTGGTCGATCACCTGCCGCAGTCCGTCGTAGCTGAAGCTGACATCGCGGAATTCAATCTCGCCGCGTCGCGGCTCGGCGAGGGGTTTCGGATTCTCCGGGTCGGCAATCGGATTTGAAGCATTCAGAATCACGTCGATGCGCTGCAGCGCCGCCATACCCTTCTGGATGGTGTAGGAACTGCGCGAGAGTTCCTTGGCCGGATTGATGATACTGTAGAAAATCACCATGTAATAGATGAACTCCGCCGCATCGATGCTCGAATGTCCCGAGAGAATCAGGCTGCCGCCAAACCATAGCACGGCCGCTATGGCTATCGTGCCCAAAGTCTCGCTCATCGGGTGGGCCAGCGCCACGCGCCGCTGCACCGAATTACTGATCTGAAGATACTCCCCGGTCTCGCCACCGAATCGGCGGCGCATCTGCGGCTCGGCATTGAAGGCCTTCACGATGCGCAGACCGCCGATGGTCTCTTCGGCTGTGGAGAGGATGATGCCCCAGAGGTCCTGAGCGCGGCGCGACGAGACCTTCAGCTTCTTGCCTGCGAATCCCATCACGCTCCCCACCACCGGGAGCAGCACCAGCACGAATATAGTGAGCTGCCACGAGATATAGATCATCACGGCCAGGCAGACGATAATCATGATCGGATAGCGTATCACCGAGAGAATCGAGGCCAGCACAGAGTTCTCCACCTCGCTCACATCGCCCGAGAGGCGGGCCATGATGTCGCCCTTACGCTCCATTGTGAAGAAGCCGATGGGGAGACTCACGATCTTGGCATACATCGTGTCGCGGATGTCGCGCACCACCCCGTTGCGGAGCGGTATGATGAAATAATCCGACAGGAAATAGGTGCCTGTCTTCAGGATTGTCATCACGATGAGAATCGCGGCCAGCACGGCAAGTGTATACGATTGGCCATGCCGGAGGATGAGCCGATCGGTAAAATAATAGAAGTTATTTACCGCCACATCGCGTATATTGCCCGAGCTCCACTCCATAAAGTCATAGTGTGTGGTGTCGAGTCCGAAGAGCATCTGCAATATCGGAATCAGGAACGCGAATGAGAAAATCGTGAAGAAGGCGGTGACGATGTTGAAGAGCACACTCAGCGCGAGTGTGCCCCTATATGGCCAGGCGAAGCGGCGGATGAACATCCACAGGTCTTTCATAGGGAAGTCATGATGTTGATAGGAATCACAAATTTAGCAATAAATTTGCAATCAATCAAGCGTAGAGCCATAAATAGCCCGCTTCAACAGGCGTGTGCCCTTATCGGAATGCTCCTCACAGCGCCCCGACGCTCCTTCATATGCCTCAATGTGTCTTGGACGCCTCCGGAGCATCGGTGCGATTCCCGGTGCTCTCCATGCTTCGGGCGGCCGCGATGATATGCGGCCGCTGCACAAACCGCTGCACCAGATAGCCCGCCACCATATATATGCCAGTAAGAATCCAGAGATTCTCATACTCCTTGTGTACCTGGGCCAGCGAGGCGCCATTGGTGTTCATGCGGATGAACCCTTCCACACCCCATGTGCCCGGCACGGCATCGGCCAGCACACGCCAGAATCCGGTGATGGCATAGCGCGGCCATGTGAGTCCGGAGAGGAAGAGAAACACAACCGAAGTCACGACCCATATCACGAAGATGCTCTCGCGCTCCCTGACAATCCCCTGAAGCACAAAGCCCAGGCCGATCGAAGAGAGCACCATCGGGATGATAAACATAAGCTCCTCAAGCGTATTGCCCGCCATCGGGAAGCGGAACATCAGCGGCACATAATGCACGATATATATTATCGGCACTATGGCCATGATGAGATATACGGTGGTCTGCCCCAGCATCGTGGCGAGCACCGACGGATGGCGCTGCTCCAGCGGGCGGAATGATGCCTTGCGGGGGTCGTCGCGTTTTGCTCCGCCACACATCGACACCGCCAATATAAGCGACTGCTGCAGAATAAGCATCAGTATGCCCGGCATCACGAATGAGTCGAAGCCCCCCTCGATATTTCCCATCTGGATATTGTCGATAGGCATGAGGTCGCCGGCAGCGATGGTTTCGGCCAAAGGGGCTATGCGGTCGATGCGCTCGGTGGAGATCGAGGCTCCCATCTCCTGCATCACATCGGTGGCCGACACAAGCAGGCCGCGGTAGCGCAGCAGCAGCGACATCTCGCAGTACATCACCGCCTCAGCCTGCTCGCCGAGGCCAATCTTGCGGTCGAAACCTTCCGGAATCTCAAGTATGCCGTAGGCTTCATGCTCATGCATGGCCCGTTTGGCCTCGCCGAGATTGGCGGCATAGCCTATGACCCAGGCACCCTGGGCCGCATCGATGCGGCGCACCAGCTCGCGCGACATCGGAGTGCGGTCATTATCTACCACTACAAGCTGCACATCCCTCACCAATTCGGGATTATAGATCAGAGAGTAGACTATCGGATAGGCTATCGGCAGAAGAATCATGAAGATCAACACACCGGCATCACCCTTCACGAGCTTAAACTCCTTGAGCAGAGCGTGATAATATTGTTTGAGATATTTCTTCATCAGTTGCGGGTATAAAATGCGATCTGCCCGAGGTGATAATCAGGGCACATACACGGGGTTCTGCAGCGCCTTGCGCAGTCGTGGCATCAGCGGCAGCGGGGCGAGCATGAAGATGATATAGGCCACATACCACCAACGGGAATAATAGATGTCGATTCCGTTGAGCGCCTGGTCGATATAAATCAGGAAGTTATAGCGTGTGGGCACGATATAGCTCGTGATGGCCACCGCCCCATACATGCTCTGCACCGGGAATGAGAATGCCGCTATCGAGAATGAGAGTATCCCCAATAAGGCTCCCACCGAGAGGGAGAGGCGCAGGTTGGGGAGCGCCGAATATATCAGCAATCCGAATCCCTGGCAGGCAAGCACGAACATTAGTTCCGACAGAGTGATCCACCACCATGAGCCATGCATCGGATAGCCCTGCCAGCCGAACATCCACGACTCCATGAAGATGGCTATCACCCACCAGATGAGGGTCTGCGGAAGGAGTTTGGCCGTCACGGCCCGGAGCACCGACCCCCGGGCCATCGCCATGAGGCGCGCCGAAGTGCCGTATTTGATTTCCTGGCCGAGGCTGAAGCATGTGATGAGCACAATCATCAGCTGCAGCACGCAGGGGATGAAGCTCACGCAGAGATACCAGGCATAGTTCAGTCCCGGATTCCCCAGACCGCGCACCGTGATATTGACCGGCATAAGCATGGCCGAGGCATCGGAGGTTATCCCCACACTGTTCATCACCTCCGCGGCCACACCGGCCTTGGTGTAGACGGCGGTGGTCTTGAAGGTCTTGTAGAGCAGCGAGGCCGGCACGTAGTAGGTCATGTTGGTATAGAACGTGATGGCCGGGCCGCGCCCTGCGAGCAGGTCGGCCTCGAAATTCTCCGGAATCAGGAAATAGCCGTAGATTTCTCCCTCCTGCATCAGATGGCGGGCGCGGGTGAAAGAATGCGGAGTGGCCACCACATCCACCATCTGCATCGAGGCCAGCTGCTGGCTGACCTTCCGCGAGAGTGGCGAGCCATCGTTGTCGACGATAGCCGCCGGTGCCTTTATCGGAAGGCCGTCGGCCATGAGGTCGGCCAGGAAGAGGAAGCAGAAAAGCGGCAGCAGGAAGAAGCCGATCCAATAGATGGGCCGGCGCACGAGCTGCAGCACGCTCCGCTTGAATATTTGGCCGAACGCACTCATTTCTCCACCCCTTCGTAGATTACCGACATGCCGGGATGGAAGTTGTCGATTCCCTTCTCCGGGCGAGCCTTGATCTGGAATGTGCGGGCGTCATAGTCGCCGGTCGACTTGGTGGCCTGCCAGTTGGCATATGTGCCGAGGTCTTTGATATAGTAGACCTTCATTGTGGTGTGCATATCCAGAGCCGGGATATAGACCTTGAGGGTCGAGCCGAGCTTGATATCCTTAAGCAGATTCTCACGCACATTGAAAGTGGCCCAGTGGTCAGACTTCTGGAGGGTCATGATGGGTGCGCCGGTGGCCACGAGTTCGCTCACGGCCGGATAGACGATGATAATCTCACCGTCGCAGGGAGCCACGAGATACTGGTCTTCGAGAATGGCATTCACCTCCTCTACCGAGCCACGCGCGGCGGTCACCATAGCCGAAGCGGCCTCCTTATCCTCCTTCTGAGCCCCCGATTTGGCCAGTTCATACTGACTCTTGGCCGCATTCTCGGCCGCCTTGGCCGCCTCATAAGCCGCCTTGGCCTCATCGCGCTTCTGCTCGCTCACCACACCTTTGGCGTAGAGATTCTCCACTCGGCGATAAGTCTTCTCGGTGATACCCGAAGCGGCCTGAGCCTGAGTCCAGAGGTCGCGGGCGGCCGAGATTATCTGGGTGCGGGTGCCGGCATCGACCTTACGGTTGGTCGCCGCAGCCACATCCTCCATTGCCTTGGCCTGGTTCATGCGTGCCTCCACGAGGGTGGAGTGGATATGCGCGAGCGTATCGCCCGCCTTGACGTGCTGCCCCTCCTCCACGAAAATCTTGGCCACACGTCCCGGCATCTTGCCCGATATGCGCACCTCCGATGCATCGGCCTGACCTTGAATAGTGTCGGGCCCCTGCTTGATGAAGAGGAAACCCGTCACGGCCAGAGCCGCCACGAGGAGAATGATTACTATTATGGTGAATATGAGCATCCGGTCTTTTTTGGTGACCTCAGTGGAATCGTTGTTGAGATTGTTCATATGCTGATTGCTGTGATTGCTGATGGTTTAGGATTGTGTATTGGGCAGGCTCTCAATAAGCGAGAGTGCCGAGCACTTTGGAGAGATACACCTCGCAGAGGCGTATGCCGATCTGCGCGTCGATTTTTTCCGAATTGGCGGCCAGCCATGCTGTCTGGGCGGCTATCACATCATCGGTGGTGAGCACACCCTCGCGGTAGCCTAACTGTGCCGAACGCAGATTCTCCTCGGCGCTCTCCATGTTGGCCAGGGTCATCTCATAGGTCTTGTGGGCCTCGTTGAAACTATATTGCGCCTGACTCACCTGTAGCTCAACCTTCTCCTCAAGGTCTTCGAGCAGCAGGCGCTGGGCATTGGTAGTGGCCTTGGTGGCACGGTAATGGTTGTAGTCGCGTCCCCAATGCCAGATGGGCACGGTGATTGTGGCTCCCACGCTGAAGCCCCCGCCGAACTTCTTCTCGAAGCCATGATTCACATTGGGGTTGGAGAAAGAATACATACCCACGGCCGCCACCTTGGGGAGCATTGCGCTCAGAGCGAGGCGCTCACGGCTGCCGAGGATGTTGATGCTCTGTCGCACCACCTCCAGATCCTGACGGCGGGCATAGACATCGGGCATGCTGACCTGCGGCGGAGCGGCGGCTCCCACAGCCGGACCATCCTCATCGGCAAGGTGAAGATCAGAGTTGACCGGCAGACCGCATATCTGCGCCAGTGCCATGCGGGCCAGCGACAGACCATTGTCTACCTTGGTGCGCGCTATGCGGGCCTGATTCAGACTCACCTGCACCGTGAGAAGGTCGGAGCGGGTGGCCATACCCTCATCTACGAGAGCCTGCACATTCTGATGCAACGAGTCGACGAGAGCCACGAAACTCTCGGCCAGTTTCCTTTTCTCACCGAGCGACACCACGGTCCAATAAGCCTGATCCACACCGAACACCACATCCTGCACTGCCGAATTCTTCATGGCCACTGCCACATTCTCGGCATACTTCGTGATGTCGTTCATCGCCTTGATCATTCCACCCATGAATATAGGCTGGGTGAGCGTGAATGCACCGGCGAATACATTGTGAGTGTCAAACTCCATCGCCTCCTTCGGGATTACCGCCACCTCGGTGGGGATCAGTCCGCCGGTCGAGGGGTCGGTGATGGGGGTGCCGTCGGGGGTGGTGAGGATATTGTACTTGAATGTCTGGGTGGCGGGGTCGAAACTCATGGTGGGGAGTTTGGCGTCCTCGCTCAGCAGGGATATCTGATTTTGATTATACATATATCCCCCTGTGAAGTCAATGCCGGGAAGGTAATTGGCGAAGGCAGCCTTCTTCTCATAGGCGGCGCTCCGGATTCCCTCCTCGGCAAGACGGATGGTCTTGTTGTTGCGCAGTGCCATATTGCGGCAGGAATCCAGGCTGACAGCCGCTTCGGCATTGAGTGTGGCGGTCAGCGAGAGTCCGAGTGCAACGGCACCGGTAAGAGTTTTCTTCATAGACGTTTTTTTGTATGTCAGGGTGGTCCCCCGGGGGGCATATTAGGAATGCGCTGCCGTGGAACCTTACTATATACAAATACAAAAAAGCTGAAAATATTGTTTAAATGAACTTAAGTTACAATAGATTCGGTGCAGTCCGCTTTACTGGCGGTGATGGGAATCAGTCGAAGAGCAGGCTCTCGCGATGGCGCATATGAAGGTCGCCGCGATGCACGAATCGCATAAGGCTTACGAAGCGTTCGGGATGATCGCGCAGCAGTCGGCCGCGCCAAAGAGCCTTTAAAGAGAGCCAGCGCAATGACAGTGCCGGAAAGCGAGCGGAGAGAGCTGATATGCGCTTCACCGATTCAAGTCGTTTCTGCGGGTCGGTCTCATAGCGGGAGATGGTCTTGGCGGCATTGATGGCGGCTCTCCATATATAGGCATTCGCCTCGGCATCGCTGAATGCCTCCGGCTCTATCCGACGAAGTTCCTTGACCCGGTTGAGGCAGACGGTCAGATATTCTATGCGGTTGGCCGCGAAATTGGAATTGATGATGCTCCCTCTGCGCCGGCGGTAATGGTAGCAGACTTGCGGGGATAAGATTGCTTTCCGGATATTCTTAACCCAACTGTTGAGTACATATATATCCTCGAATACTTTCCCCACCGGAAACGGGGTGGTGATTACTCTCCGGTTGAAGAGTTTTATCCATACATAACTCGGGAGCTTGCCGTCAAAGAAAAGATGACGCACTGTGTTCCTGCGGTCGAGTATGATTGGAGTGCGCACAAGTTGTTTGCGATGGGATTTTCCACGGTATTCATTAAAAATTCCCACCTGCGCCATGTCATAATCATCTTGGCGTATAAGATTATACAAAGTCTGGAACATCTCGGCCTCTATCCAGTCGTCGGAATCAACGAAGCCTATATATTGGGCTTTCGCAATTGATATTCCGCTGTTGCGAGCTGCCGACAGGCCGCCGTTCGTCTGATGTATCACGCGGAAACGAGGGTCGCGGGTCGCATATTCATCGCAGATTTTGCCGCAATTGTCGGGCGAGCCGTCGTCGACCAGGATGCACTCCCAGTCGGTAAATGTCTGGCGTATGATGGAATCAAGGCATTCCGGCAGATAGCGTTCAACTTTATAAATCGGTACGATTATGGATATTTTAGGTGTCTGAATCATGGGTCGGAGTGGTTTTTTTTGTATGCTAAAAAGTAAAACCGATGCAAAGTTATAAAAACTCAGCCAAAAATGTATTAAATTTGTGAAAGCAATTGGGATTCTCCCATTAATATTTCTTGGGATTCTCCCATTAATATTTTAAATAGATATGCCCGGGAAAAGTATAAAAGCCATGACAATGGTGCGCAACGACCGATTCCTCGCCAAATGGGTGGCTCATTACGGCCGCGAGTTGGGGAGGGAGAATCTCTACGTATTCTTCGACGGTGAAGACCAGGAAGTGCCCCCCTTCTGCGCCGGAGTCAACACCCGTGTGATTCCGAAGATGCAGGGAAATGTGGTGGCCACCGACCGGGCGCGTGCCCGCTTCATGTCGGATCAGGCCGCTCAACTTATGCGCCAAGGGGCCGATATGGTGATTGCCACCGATGCCGATGAATTTCTTGTGGTGGATCCGGCTTTGGGTGTGGGATTGCGCCGCTTCCTGAGTTCGCTCCCCGACCATCCCTGCCATTCCGGGCTGGGGGTCGACGTGTTGCAGCATCTCCCCGAGGAGGCTCCGGCCGATTTCAGCCGTCCATTCCTGACGCAGCGCCGCAGGGGATGGCTATATTCGCGCTATACTAAGCCATCGGTCATCACGCGGCCGCTGCAATGGGGAGGAGGCTATCACCGTGTGAAAGGATGCAACTTCCACATAGCCGCCGGGCTCTACCTTTTCCACTTCGGAGGGGTCGACCGGCAGAGTCTGCGTGAAATCTCAGCCGACCCCACCCGTGTGGCCAACGGCTGGAACCGGCATCAGCTAAAGCGGCAGAGGGCACTGGAGCGGATAAGCCGCGTCAAGGCCCGTAGGTGGGATGGCGCCGTGAAGCTCGCCCGCACCCTGCAACACATGTGCCGCCCCATCTTCGCCCTCAACAAACCCTCCACCTACGGCCTGCGCATAGTGGCCGAAATTCCGGAACGTTTCAGAGACACAGTATGAATAAGCCGATAGATATAGTCTACACATGGGTCGATGGCAATGACCCCCGCCTCAACGCCCTGCGCCGCAAATACTCAGGCCACGACACCGAAGAGATGCGTGACGACACCGCCGGAGCCACCCGCTACTCGAATCTCGGCGAACTGGCATGGTCCGTGGCCTCGGTCAACCGCTTCATGCCCTGGGTGCGCCGCATCTACATAGTCACCGACGGGCAGGACCCCTCGCGAGAACTCGAACTCACACGCCGCAACTTCGAGAATCCCATTCCGGTCGAGGTGGTCGATCACCGTGTGATATTCAAGGGGATGGAGGATCTGCTCCCGGTGTTCAACAGTATGTCGATCGAGACAATGCTCTGGCGCATTCCCGGACTGAGCGACCGATATATCTATTTCAACGACGATACATTCGTGATGGCCCCAATGAAGCCGACCGATTGGTTTGACGGCGAGAGGATGGTGCTCCACGGCCATCGGATGCCCCTGTGGTGGGCCGTGCTGCTCGACCGCCTGCGGATGCGGGGCGGTAAGAACATAATCGGATTCAAGACCGCGATGATCGCGGCCGCACGTGCCGTCGGGACCCGACATCTACTATATTATTACCACACCCCCACGGCGCAGAACCGCCGGCTGCTGGAGCAATTCTTCAGCGAGCATCCCGAACTGACGAGGCGCAATGCCCTGCCGAAATTCCGCGATCGCTCGCAATTTACCCCCCATTCGCTATGCAATCTGCTTGCCGAGCGGGCGGGATTGCTGCGCATGGAGCGTAGCAACATCAATCTCTTCCTGAAGCCTACCGCCGACCGCCCCGACTATCTGAGGCGTCGCCTCGCCGCGGCCGACCGCCGCGACGACCTCCGCCTGGGTTGCATCAGCTCGCTCGACAAGGCATCACCCTCACAGCAAAAAGAATTTACCGAATGGATAAGCCGCAGACTCGGGATAACGGAGGGTTGACAGGAGGCCAAAAGGTGCTCTCACTCCTCGTATGGGGGGTGCTGAAGATGGTGGCCGTGCTCCCTCTCGGCCTGCTTTACGGTGTGAGCGATTTCGCCGCATGGCTCCTCTACACTGTGGTGGGGTACCGACGGGATATGGTGGCCTCGAATATGGCAAAGGCTTTTCCCGAGGCCTCCGAAGAGGAGCGCCGGGGATGGGAACGGAAATTCTACCGCTATCTCTGCGATGTATTCGTGGAGACGGCCAAACTGGCCTGCGTCTCCGAGCGGGAGATGGGGCGACGGGTGAAAATCGAAGGGGTAGAGGTGGTCAACGACGCTATCGCCGCCGGACGCTCGGTGGTGCTGCTGCTCGGTCATTACGGCAATTGGGAATGGGTGACGTATGCAGCCCGCCATTTTCATCCCGGAGTGGTGACGTGTGAGATATATCATCCGTTGAGCAATAAGGTGATGGATGCCGTCATGCTGCGTCTGCGGAGTCGCTTCGATACCGAAAACATCCCGATGGCGCGGGCTGTGAGACGACTTATCGAGATTGACCGGAGAGGCGACCGCTTCGTGTGCGGATTCATATCCGACCAGCGCCCCTTCACCCCCGAACTCAAGCACTGGACCACATTTCTCGGACTCGACACCCCCTATGTGACCGGGGGCGAGGTGATCGGCCGTAAGCTCGGGGCCGAGTTTGTGTATGCAGAGATGTTGCCATTGAAGCGCGGCTATTACCGACTGTGCTTCAGAAAGTTGAATCCTCTTGGCGGCAGTGCTGTACAGGCCGGATGCCCGGACGGTATCGAGGGAGCCGGGAATCCATATACGGAGGCCTATCTCCGGGCTCTTGAGCAGACCATCCGCCGCAACCCGCCTTACTGGTTATGGAGCCATAACCGCTGGAAACGGAAGCGCAAATAAGTCCGCTCCGGTGCCGACCCCGGAGGGTATTTTGTAGAGTGCGGAGGGAAGAAAAGTTTGGTGGTTTACGGGGAATTTGCGAACTTTGCAGTTTGAATTGCAAAGATTGTAATGTTATGGTGATACGTGGAGTTAACCGTCTTGGGGCTGCTTTGCGCGGCGCCACTCAGTATAAGGCTGAGTATAAGAACCTGGTGAAGCTTGGGTTGCCGGTGATGGTCACTCAGCTGGGGGTGATTGTGGTGTCGTTTGCCGACACGATGATGGTGGCCCGATGCGGCACATCGGAGTTGGCTGCGGCAGCGTTTGTGAATTCTATCTTTATGGTGGCCATCGTGATGCTGTTCGGTTTCGCGGCGGGTATCACCCCGCTTGTCGGTGCACTTTTCAGCAAGGGTGACCATAAAGGGGTGGGGGGTATGTTGAAGGCCGGTTTCTACACCAATGTGATGCTGGCATGCGTCTTTGTGGCGGTGCTGGGTGTGGTGTATATGTTTGTCGACCGGATGGGGCAGGATCCGGCGCTTATGCCGCTGGTGCGCCCCTATTACCTTGTGGTGCTCAGCACGCTGGTGCCTATGGCCATCTTCAATTCCTTTCAGCAGACCTCCAACGGCTGCACCGACACGGTGACGCCGATGTGTTTCATCATAGCCTCCAATGTGCTGAATATCATCGGCAACTGGTTGCTGATAGGTGGCGAATTGGGTTGCCCGAAACTGGGGTTGCTCGGTGCCGGTATCTCCACCCTCATAGCGCGATTCTTTGCCATGGCCGGCATAGTGATCACCTATCTTGTGAGCCGGAAGCGGCGCCCCTATATGGATGGGTGGCGCGCTGCGCAGGGTGAGGAGCATCGGCAGCGATGCCGCGAGGTGTGGGTTACGTCCTATCCTATTATGATACAGAGCGGTATCGAGTGTTTCCTGTGGAGTTTCGGCGGTGTGGTGAGCGGCTGGTATGGCAAGGTGCAGTTAGCCTCGTATCAGGTGGTCAACACCATTGCCCAATTAGGTTTCATGGTATATATGGGATTCGGAGTGGCTACATCGATACGAGTGGCCAACTATGTGGGTCTGAATGATTTCCGGGGTGTGCGCCGCATCACTACCGCAGGGCTGCACATCATCCTGGTGCTCGCCACCATGTCGAGTCTCGGTTTCCTGGTGTTTTTCCATCCGCTGGTGGCTCTCTTCACCCCCGACACGGCTGTGCAGCTGGCCGCCGTGCCCCTGCTGGTGCCCCTGATACTCTACCAATATGTCGATGCCGTGCAGCTCTGCTACGCCAATGCCCTGCGCGGCACAGCGCGGGTCAAGCCCCTTCTCTGGGCGGCCGTAGTGGCCTATCTATGTGTGGGATGCCCGGTGGTCTACCTCTTTGCCGAGGTGCTGGGGTATCATAATGTGGGAGTCTACTACAGTTTTACAATCGCACTGATGATAGCTGCCGCACTGCTCTGGTGGTTCTACCGCCGGGCAGTGAAATGGCTCGAAAAGAAGCATGCCGAGGGGCAGATGCCGGCAATAGAGAGATAATATAGGGCATTTTAAGAGATTTTAAGGATTGTATGTTTGATAAGTCGGGGAATCTTTGTTATTTTGCAGTATGGGAAAAATCTTAGCAATAGCCAACCAGAAAGGTGGAGTGGGCAAGACCACTACGGCCTTCAATCTTGGTGCGTGTCTGGCTCGCGAAGGTAAGAAAGTGCTGCTGGTCGATGCCGACCCGCAGGCCAATGCCACGAGCGGCATAGGGGTCGACCCGGCCGAATGCGAGCTGAGTCTCTACGACTGTCTTGTGGAGGATCGCGCCGCGGCCGATGCATGCAGCCCCACCTGCATAGAGAACCTCTATATCGTGCCTTCGCGCATCGATCTGGTGGGAGCCGAGGTGGCCCTGATGAATCGTCAAGACCGCGACCGTGTGCTTCAGCGGGTGCTCACACCCCTCAAAGAGCACTACGACTTCATACTGATAGACTGCAGCCCGTCGCTGGGTGTGATCACGGTCAATGCCCTCACGGCGGCCGACTCGGTGATTATCCCCGTGCAGGCGGAATACTTCGCGCTCGAGGGTATCTCGCAGTTGCTCAATACGATCCGCATCATAAAGGCCCGACTCAAACCGAGCCTCGAGATTGAGGGATTCCTCCTCACAATGTATGATGCCCGCCTTCGGCTGGCCAACCAGATCTACGAAGAGCTCAAAGGGCACTTCGGCGATATGGTGTTCAAGACCGTGATACCACGCAACATCAAGCTCTCCGAGTCGCCCAGCCACGGTCTGCCCGTGTTGCTCTACGACCCCGACAGCCGCGGAGCCATAGCCTACATCCAGCTGGCCCGCGAACTCATACAGCGCCAGCGCAAGCAGCGCCCCGCAGCTGTGGCCGAATGAGCGCCGACACCTCCCTCCCCACCTAACGAAAAGAATACTTTTCCAACAGTAAAAAATGCAGAAACGTAATGCTCTGGGCCGTGGGCTCGACTCCCTGATTTCGATGGGGAGCATCCCAGCCGACACCGGCTCAGCAATCAATGAAATAGAACTCTCCCGCATCGATGCAAATCCCGAGCAACCCCGCTCCACATTCGACGAGGAGACCCTCGCCGAACTTGCCGATTCCATCCGCGAGCTCGGCATAATCCAGCCCCTCTCGCTGCGCCTCAAAGACGACGGGCGCTATCAGATCATAGCAGGTGAGCGCCGATGGCGCGCCGCCGGTATGGCCGGACTGACCTCAGTGCCGGCCTATGTGCGCACTGTGAGCGACTCTGAAATGACCGAGATGGCCCTCATCGAGAATATTCAGCGCGAAGACCTCAACGCCATCGAGGTGGCGCTGACCTTCCGCAAACTCATTGATACCTACAACCTCACCCAGGAGCGCCTCTCGGCACGCCTGGGCAAGAAACGCGCCACGATAGCCAACCACCTCCGCCTCCTCAAGCTCCCCGCCGAAATCCAGCTCGGCCTGCGCGACCGAAAGCTCGACATGGGGCATGCCCGCGCGCTCCTCGCCGTAGAGAATCCCAAGCAGCAGCTCCGCCTCTACAACCTCATCGTAAAGGAGGGGCTTAGTGTGCGCCGGGTGGAGGAGATGGTGCGCGAAATCAATATGGCCATCCAGCGCGGCGAGACCCCGGAAATCGAGCCCAAGCGCCCCGCAGCGCAGCCCGACACCTCGCGCGAATGCCTCTTCTTTACCGATGAGATGGCATCCGTGCTCCCCGCCTCTGTGAAATTCCGCCGCACCGACGACGGCAAAGGCAGCATAACCCTCAAATTTGAATCAGACGAACAGCTGCAGCAACTCATGCAGCTCTTCGAGAAACTTAAATGAGACAATTCCTACGTCAGCTGTGGCTCACCGTCAGCATAATTGCGGTAAGCATCGCCGCCCGCGCGGAAGCACCGGCCTCTCCGGATGAGAGACCGGTGGAGCCGGCGTATGCCGCCATGGCCGATACGCTTGCCGCCGACAAGAGTGTATATCTCGATACAGAGCTTCTCGTAAAGGCCCCGGGCGAGGAAGCACGCCCCGGGCAACTCGCCGCCGACAGCATAGCTCCCGCCGCCGCCGACGACGAACCCCTCAATGTGGTGACCTCCAAAGACTACGAACTCACGCTGAAACGCGAATTCAACCCCGATCCCACCCGAGCAGTGTGGATGAGCGCCCTCTTCCCCGGGCTGGGGCAGATCTACAACCGCCGCTACTGGAAGCTCCCCATCATCGTGGCCGGATATATGGGTCTGGCCTACGGCACGAGCTGGAACGCCCGAATGTACCAGGACTATCAGCTCGCCTATGCCGACATCATGGACGATGACCCCGACACCAAATCCTACCTCGACTTCTTCCCCCCTACGGTCGATGAGTCGAGCCTCGATATGACCTGGCTCTCCCAGACTCTCAAATCTCGAAAAGACTACTACCGCCGCAACCGCGACCTCTGCATAATAGCCTGTGTGGGTGTATACCTGCTATGTATGCTCGATGCCTATGTCGACGCCTCGTTGTCGCATTTCGACATATCGGATGATATATCGATGGATGTGGCTCCGGCGGTGATTATCAATCCCGGTTACAGGCGCCCCACCTTAGGGCTCAACTGGGCCTTTACCTTCTGAAGCCAAACCCCTTCTCCCCCTATGAAACGCAGAATACTGACCTTCACCCTCCTGCTTGCCTCTCTGGCCTCACTCCCGGCCGCAGCCGCTCCGAAAGGGAGCAATGTGCTCGACCTTAAGGAGTCGATTACCGACGACGCCATCATATACCCCGAGAGCTTCGAGACCGATGCCTGCAAGCTCCTCGAGTCATGGTATATGAAAAACTATACCGATACCGACGACCGCTACCGCACCTCCGGCAATCCCTCGACCACCGATGCCGTGATCCGCCAGCGTCTGGCCGATCTCCCCACCGTGATCGATATGCCCTTCAACCAGATAGTGCGCAGCTACATCGACCGCTATATGGAGCGTGGTCGCCCTCTGGTGGCCTCGCTGCTCGGCCTGAGCACCTACTATATGCCCATCTTCGAGCAGGCTCTCGAAGCCGAGCAACTCCCTCTGGAACTGAAATATCTTCCGGTCATCGAGTCGGCGCTCGACCCGAATGCCGTGTCGCGCACCGGTGCCGGCGGTCTGTGGCAGTTCATGCCCGCCTCGGCCAAGGGTTACGACCTCGAGATATCTTCGCTCGTAGATGAGCGGCGCGATCCCTACCGCTCCTCTGAGAAGGCCGCCCGGATGCTCCATGACCTCTACGACACCTACGGCGACTGGAGTCTGGCCATCGCAGCCTACAACTGCGGTCCCGGCGCCGTCAACAAGGCGATACGCCGCGCCGGTGGCGACCCGAAGAAACAGGACTTCTGGAGCATCTATGAGTATCTCTCGCCCGAGACGCGAGGATATGTGCCGATGTTTATCGCTGCCAATTATGTGATGAATTATTACAAGGAGCACAATATATCACCGGTGCTCCCCACGCGTCCGCTTATCACCGACACCGTGGGAGTGGCCTCGCGCGTGCACTTCGACCAGATCTCGCAGGTGCTCAATATCCCCAAAGAGGAATTGAGAATACTCAATCCGCAATTCCGCGCCGACATCATCCCCGGCAGCGCCGCTCGCCAGTATATGCTCATACTCCCCGCCCAGCAGGTGCAGGCCTATATCATGAGCGAGGATGAGATAATGGCTTATGAGGCCTCGAAATATGCCCGCCGCACAGATGCCGAACCCGGCGATACCCCCGACGACGCCATGCCCGCCATCGGCGACATGGAGGAGAGTCTGCTTGCCACACGCTCCGGCTATGAGGATACCGATGAGGGTGAGGTGGTGACACAGGCCCCCAACGCCGGTCCGGTGGAGCAGAACACGATATCGCCCAAGGCGCGTGTCGTGACCCACACCGTGAGCAAGGGTGAGACTATCAATGATATCGCCGAGCGATATCAGGTGCGTGTGAGCGACATACGCACCTGGAACTCGCTGCGCCGCAACGCCGTGCGCGCCGGTCAGAAGCTCCGTATCGAGACCACCGTGGCCTCGGCCGCTCCCGCCAAGGCTACAGCCACCAAATCGACCGCAGCCGCTCCCGCCAAGAGCGCGGCACCGACCAAAAACACCGCTTCCTCCACCAAAGCCTCAAAGCAGAAGGCCGCCCCGGCCCGACCCAAAGAACACACCATCAAGAATGGTGAGTCGCTCACCACAATCGCCAAGAAATATGGTGTGAGTGTCGATGCCATCCGTAAGGCCAACGGCATGAAGGGTGACGCCATCCGCGCCGGAAAGACTCTCAAGATTCCTGCGTCTGCTTCGACTTCTTCCAAGAAGAAGAGCAGCACAAAGAAGAAGAGCACCAGGAAGAAATCTGCTAAAAAGAAGAGATAATCAGCATAATCCCCCCCCTCATATTTAACAGGATCTATATAACCCGCTCCCGGATATGAACAAGAACCAGAAGATAATACTATACGGTGCGATTGTAGTGTTTGCCGCGCTGATCGCGATGGTGGCGATTCTGATCTACAACAATTCCCGCCAGACCTCAGTAGCCAACGATGCCATGGCCCGTGTCGACTCCCTCGCCCTGGCCAACGACCGACTGCTGCTCACCAACGAGTTTAATCAGCTGAATGCCGATTTCTCGCAGTATGAAGACCAGCAGGTGTATCTGAAGAATGATTCGCTCGTGCAGCAATACAATGCAGCCCGCATGAAGGTGGAGGGGCTGCTGCGCGAACTCTCGGCAGAAAAAGCCTCCAATTCGCAGAACCGTGCCCGCATCCGTCAGCTCGAGGGTGAGATCGCCTCGCTCAAGAAGATCGTGCGCCACTACCTCGAGGAGATCAAGCGCCTCGGTGAGGAGAACGAGGGACTGCGCCGCGAAATCGAGCAGGTCAACCAGCGCAACGAGCAGTTGGCATCGACCGCAGCAAGTGTGAAGCGCGACAACGAACAGCTCTCGCAGACCGTGGCCCAGGCCAAGAAACTCAGCATCACCGGACTCTCCTTCCAGGCCTACAACAAAAAGGGTAAGAATGAGAAGAAGGTCACCAAGGCGAAATCGCTTGGAGCCTCGTTTACAATCAATCCGAACAATACTGCCTCAGCCGGCACCAAGATGGTGTATATGCGCATCGTATCGCCCGACGGCGAACTGCTTTCCGGCGGCCCGAGCTTCAGCTATGACGGTAAGTCGATATCATCAAGTGCGGCCAAAGAGATCCAGTATGACAATGCCGAGCAGCATGTGAGCATCTACTGGCAGACCAACACCACGCTGACCCCCGGCGACTACCTCGTAGAGATCTTCTGCGACGGCAATCGTCTGGCATCCCGCACCTTCAACATGAAGAAATAAAAAAAGAGGCTGCACGGCAGCCTCTTTTTTTATAGTGCAGTCGCTCCGCGACTGAGACCCACCAGGACTGGACTGAGTGGCCCCGAGCCCCACGTAGGGTCGCGGCCCAATGCTATTAACTTAAGGCCTCAGAGCGCTTGTCTGTAGTTAGTCAAAGTAACATATTTTCCGCTT
>JAIDKG010000045.1 GCA_029051525.1 Muribaculaceae bacterium | reverse complement strand
TAATCCATGTTTTTGATTACTCCGCAAAATTAACACCGCCCTACCTGTCAGGCAAGGCGGTTTATGGGACGTTTACGGTAGGGATGAGTGCATTCCTTAGAGCGCGCTCTTAAAAGGATGTATTAGAGATGTAGAAATCCCCTCGGCTGAATCACTCAGCCGAGGGGATTTACTATATTGGGAGATTGAAATTGCGGGGATTAGATCCAGCGCACATAGGCGAAGTCCATGCGGTGGGGCAGATCCTTGCTCTTCGGATACATGCGGAGAGCATAGCGGAATACACCGGCCTCCTGGATTTTCTTCTTCAGAGCATAGGTATAGATGCTGCCATCCTTGTTGACGATCTTGAGGTCGTCGGTGCCTGCAAATGTGCTTTCACCATCATGCTCGCGGTATGCCACGAGCTCCACACCGATTGAGTCGCCGAGACCCTTGGTGTCGATTTTGCAGCTCACTTCGAGGTCGGAGCCGGTAGAGAGGGCGTTGCTCACTGCATCGTTGTAGTCTACATTGAGCACCTGCACGTCAAACCACTTCGAAACCACTTCCTCCTTCCAGGCCACGATCTCGCGAGCCTTGGCGAAGTCATGGGCACCGAGCTTGGCAGCGCGCTTTGCTTCGGGCTTGTAGAAGCGATCGATGTAGTCATCGAGCTGACGCTTCATAGTGAAGATCGGAGCGATGTGGCCGATCGAGCGCTTGATATACTGGATCCACTCGGGGCTGTAGCCCTTGTAGTTCTTGTTGAAGTAGAGCGGGATGATCTGGTTCTCGAGCATCGAATAGATAGTGGCTGCGTCGAGCTGGTCCTGCTGAGCGTTGTCAGTGTAAGTGATCTTCTCAGTGAGAGCCCAGCCGGCTTGCTCATCGAGCTTGTAGCCTTCATACCACCAGCCGTCGAGCACAGAGAAGTTGAGCACACCATTCATCTCGGCCTTCTCTCCCGATGTGCCCGATGCCTCGAGCGGACGAGTGGGGGTATTGAGCCAGATGTCTACACCAGTCACGAGTCGCTTGGCCACGATCATGTTGTAGTCCTCAAGGAAGATGATCTTACCCTGGAACTGCGGCATCTTCGAAATCTCCACGATACGCTGGATCAGACCCTGACCGGCACCATCGGCGGGGTGAGCCTTACCAGAGAAGATGAACTGCACGGGATACTGGTCGTTGTTGACGATCTTGGCCAGACGATCCAGGTCGGTGAAGAGAAGGTGTGCACGCTTGTAAGTGGCGAAGCGGCGTGCGAAACCGATGATGAGAGCATTGGGATTGATCTTGTCGAGGATCTTCACCACTGCCGAGGGATCGCCCTGGTTCTTGAGCCATTTCTCTTTGAAATCTTTCTTCACGAAGTTGATGAATTTGTTCTTCATCGTCATTCGCATGTTCCAGATCTCATCGTCGCCTACCTCGAAGATACCCTTCCAGGCCTCGGGGTTAGACTGATCTTCAAATACTTCCGGACCGAGCTTCTCAGCATAGAACGACTTCCATTCGCTGGCAGCCCAAGTGGGCATATGCACACCATTTGTCACATAGCCTACATGCGACTCCTCGGGGCTATAACCCTTCCAGATGCCGGCAAACATCTTCTTCGACACCTCGCCGTGGAGCCAGCTTACGCCGTTGGCCTCCTGGCAAGTGTTGAGTGCGAATACACTCATAGAGAAGCGCTCGTTGGTGTCGGGGTTCTCGCGACCCATGTTGATCAGGTCGTTCCAGGAGATGCCGAGCTTGGCGGGATACTCACCGAGGTATTTGCCGAAGAGGCTCTCCTCGAAGTAGTCGTGGCCGGCGGGCACGGGAGTGTGGACAGTGTAGAGCGAAGTGGCGCGCACCATCTCAAGAGCCACATTGAAGGGGAGGTGGTCATTCTGCACATAGTCTACGAGGCGCTGCAGGTTGAGCAGTGCGGCGTGACCTTCATTGCAGTGGTAGAGGTCGGTCTTGATGCCGAGCTTGTTGAGCATCAGCACACCGCCGATGCCGAGCAGATACTCCTGCTTGATGCGGTTCTCCCAGTCGCCACCGTAGAGCTTGTGAGTGATCTGGCGGTCGAACTCAGAGTTGCGGTCGAAGTCGGTGTCGAGCAGATAGAGCTTCATGCGGCCCACATTCACACGCCACACGTGAGCGTAGACGATACGGCCCGGATAAGGCACCTCGAGAATCATGGGCTGGCCGTTCTCGTCGAGCACCTGGTCGATGGGAAGCTGCTCGAAGTTCTGAGCCTCATAGTTGGCCACCTGCTGGCCATTGATTGAGAGGCTCTGCGAGAAGTAGCCGAAGCGATAGAGGAAGCCTACAGCGGTCATGTTGACGCGGCTGTCGGAAGCCTGCTTGATATAGTCACCGGCGAGCACACCAAGACCGCCGGAGTAGATTTTCAGACAGTTGCACAGACCATATTCCATCGAGAAATATGCCACAGAGGGGATATCGTTGTGCATCGGCTGCTTCATGTAGTCTTTGAAAGAGGCATACACAAGATGGATGCGATCCATGAAAGCCTTGTCGTCGAGGATCTCTTTAAGGCGCTCGTAGCTGATCTGCTGAAGCAGCATTACGGGGTTCTCCCCTACTTTGCGCCAGAGGTCGTGATCGATGTCGCGGAAGAGGCTCTTGCCTTCGCTATTCCATACCCACCAGAGGTTTTTGCTCATCTCCTCAAGGGGCTTGAGCTGCTTGGGGAGTTCAGTCGACACAGTGAGATTGTGCCAAGTGGGCTGATTGGAATTACTAACTTGAAGTTTCATATTTGAGATTTTGATAAAGTTTCAGTTTAAACGTTATGCTGTTGCAGCTTGTTTTTCATTTATTGCGCTTGGCGGCATTGGTGATAGCGATATCAAAGGCTTTGTCGTAGTCTTTGATAAAGAATTGCCAGTCGGCTTTGCGTGCTGTGGCAGCGGCGGCCTCACGGGCCTTTTTTGTCTCCGCAGCGGGCAGCTTCATGTATTGCGCGCTGCATGATGCAATTATATCGGCGCTTGCCGAGTAATTACTATCGGTGCGCGGAGTAACGAATGCGCCACTTTGAGTCAGTGAATTGGGGAAGTTGGAGAGTACCCATTGGCCGAATCCTGCCTTGTCGGTAGTCACTGTAGGCACTCCGAAAGCCACACTCTCAAGTGGCGTATATCCCCAGGGTTCATAGTAGGATGCGAATACTGTAAGATCGAGGGCCGGCAGGAGGTCGTAGTAGGATATGTCAACTATTCCGTCGTGTCCATCGAGATAGCAGGGTATGAAGATTATTTTCACATTGTCGCTGCGTCGCTCGGCTTCGAGCTGGCGCAGACGGCAGCATATTGAGTCATAGTCTTCATTATTGAGCCTATGGGTGAGGAAACTGCAATCGGGACGGTCAGTGCCGCCATGCTCCAGATCCATGACCAAGGCTCCGGAGGGCTCTTTAACCCATGCCGGCACGAGGATGAGTGCCAGCGCCTTGCGGCCGGTATCGGCGATTTTGTCGCCGAGCTCCATCATTGAGTCGATATAGAGGTCGAGGCCCTTGTTGCGGTATTCGTTGCGCCCGGAAGTGGCGATGATGAATGTGTCGTCGGTATAGGTCTCCCCGGTGAGCAGTGAGGCTACCTTCAGCAGGCGTTCGCGTCCGGCTTTACGCTGGCGGTCGTAGATGCGTTTGCCGGGAAGGAAGTCGGGCTCGAAGCCATTGGGAGTCACTACCTGGGGTGTGATATCGAGCAGCTGAGTGCATTCGCGTGCCGTGACGTCACTCACGGTTGTGAAGCAATCGGCGTTGTGGGCAGCGGCTTTCTCGAGAGAGTGTTTCGACTCCATGTTGAGCTCGCGGGCCATCTGGTCGCCGTTGTAGTGTTCGAAATATTCGTAGAGGGGTTTGCCATTGCCGCATATCGAGCGGCCAATGCTTGTGGCGTGGGTGGTGAATATTGTGGCTATCTTCGGGCTGTGAGCCTTAAGATATAGGAGCCCCATTCCGGTGGTCCATTCATTGAAATGGGCCACTACATTTTTCTCTTCTGCATTGAGATGGCGGGTGAGGGCCTGGATTACCATTGCTGTGGCCACAGCAAATGCGCATCCCTCCTCATAATCGCCATAAGCATGGAGGGAGTCGACCCCGAATTTTTCCCACATCTCGCCATATACACCGTCGAGATGCCCCATAAGGGCCTGGAATTTCACGAGCACCACTATTGGAGAGCCGGGGATATCCCAGCGGCCCACACGGATGGAGAGGTTCTCGGGAAGATTGAGGGCTGAAGCAGCGCTCTTCAGGAGAGTCTTACGCTCCAGGAATGTGGGCGACGGATTATTCTCTGACCATACATCGGGACCGATGAATATCAGATTGTCACCCAGCGATTTCTTCAATTCCCGCGCCTTGGTGGAAAGCACAGTATAGATGCCACCGATTTTATTGCAGACCTCCCAAGAGGTCTCAAAGAGTAAATCAGGCTGCTTGAAGTCTGAGGTATTGTGCATCGTGGATTATATAAATCTTAATTACCTGTATGAGCACTATAGTAGTAGTAGTACTCTTTTTTAAGTTGAAGCCAGCTAATATATGTGTCTTCTCCTCTGCCGGTCACTCCGGCTTTGGTCTGGGCGGATAGAGAATCGGCTTGAGCCAATGCAAGCGATTGTAATCGGAAGTCGCTCCGCCCAATCATGGTTGCAAAATTAATAAAAATCTCCTAACAATCCAAATAGTCACTTATTTAAGCGTAAAAAATATAGAGCCACTCCCCTGCACCTGGTATGTGACAGGAGGGTGGCTCGATATGTGAATTGTCATTAAAATTTGTGATTATCGACTATTTTGCATGGTTGGCGCGTAGATTTGCACCGATTTGGAGCTTATGCCGATAATTTTGTAAATTATGACTTGTGAGATTGCTGTCTTATTTGCAGTCCATCGGGCAGCGTGGTTTGATCTGTTTGAAGAAGTCGTTGCCCTTGTTGTCGACCAGGATGAAGGCCGGGAAATTCTCAACTTCGATTTTCCAGATGGCTTCCATGCCGAGTTCGGGGTATTCGAGGAGCTCTACATTCTTGATGCTGTCCTGAGCCAGTATTGCAGCCGGCCCGCCGATCGAACCGAGGTAGAACCCGCCATGCTTCTTGCATGCATCGGTCACCTGCTGTGAGCGGTTGCCCTTTGCAATCATAATCATAGAGCCGCCCGCAGCCTGGAACTGATCCACATAGCTGTCCATACGGCCGGCAGTGGTAGGACCGAATGAGCCTGAAGGCATACCCTCAGGTTTCTTGGCCGGACCGGCATAATAGATGGGGTGCTTCTTGAGATATTCGGGCATTGGCTCTCCGGCATCGAGGCGCTCTTTGATTTTGGCATGGGCTATGTCGCGACCCACGATGATAGTGCCTTTGAGCGACAGACGAGTAGATACGGGGTATTTGTCGAGGTCGGCAAGTACCTCTTCCATCGGACGGTTGAGGTCGATTTCAATCACCTCTCCTTCGCCGGCTTTGCGGTATTCCTCGGGGATGAGCTGGCCGGGGAACTCATCGAGTTTCTCGATCCAAAGACCGTCGCGGTTGATTTTTGCTTTCACATTGCGGTCGGCCGAGCAGCTCACCCCCATGCCTACGGGGCAGGATGCACCATGACGCGGCAGACGCACCACGCGGATGTCGTGGGCGAAGTATTTGCCGCCGAACTGCGCGCCGAGACCAAGGTTCCGGGCAGCCTCAAGCAGCTCCTTCTCCAGTTCGATATCGCGGAATGCCCGACCGTATTCATTGCCTGTGGTGGGAAGAGCATCGTAGTATTTTACAGAGGCTTTCTTCACTGTTGCGAGATTGACTTCGGCCGAAGTTCCTCCGATTACGAATGCAATATGATAAGGCGGGCAGGCCGCAGTGCCAAGAGATTTCATCTTCTCGATGAGGAATGGCACGAGGGTCTTTTTATTGAGGATGGCTTTGGTCTCCTGATAGAGATAGGTTTT
This sequence comes from Muribaculaceae bacterium, assembly GCA_029051525.1. Classification (GTDB taxonomy): domain Bacteria; phylum Bacteroidota; class Bacteroidia; order Bacteroidales; family Muribaculaceae; genus Lepagella. The sequence goes on along the minus strand of JAIDKG010000045.1, from coordinate 2,496 downwards.
GTTGGCAGAGCCGCCACCTTTGGCGAGGAAGAGGAATTTATAGTCGTCGCCTTCAGTGGCATGGATTTCAATCTGAGCAGGAAGGTTGCAGCCGGTGTTGACCTCGTCATACATAGTGAGAGGAGCATTCTGCGAGTAGCGGAGATTGTTTTCGGTATAGGTCTTGTAGACACCGAGTGAGATTTTCTCCTCATCGTTGCAACCTGTCCATACGTGCTGGCCTTTATAGGCAGCGCAGATGGATGTGCCTGTGTCCTGACAGAAGGGAAGCACGCCCTTGGCGGCTACCTCTGCATTGCGCAGCATGGTGAGAGCCACAAACTTGTCATTGTCGGATGCTTCCGGATCCTGAAGAATCTTGGCTACCATCTCATTGTGCTCTCTGCGCAACATGAATGAGCAGTTGTGTGAAGCCACATTGGCAATCACGGTAAGAGCCTCGGGATCTACTACGAGCATCTCATGGCCATTCCAGTTTTCTACTTTCACATAGTCTTTTGTGATAAGCTGGTATTCGGTGGTGTCCTCTCCCAGAGGGAAGGGCTCCTGATAATGGAAGGGTTTTGTCGACATTTTATTTCTGGTTTAGATTTTTTTTACAAGTTGGCGTGCTCAATCCTCCTCAGTCAAAATAATGGATTGGGAGGTTGGCCTTATTGATTGCGAAGTTAATAAAAAAGTTTGATATTACCGACCCTGCATCAACATTTTTTGTGGGAAGTGGTCTAACTTTATTTTTGAGCGCCTCTTTAGCGCGTTCCTTAAAATTTAGGGCTCGCAGGCACGTTCTCATAGGCTTTTTACGCCCTATTATTAAAGGAATTTAACCATTAGGGAGTTTTAGGAGTTATATAATGCGTGGGATGTGGTGATTTTTTGGTAATTTTGTAAATTGCCTTCTCCAAGAGTCTTCTTGCAGGATTCTGAAGTGATAAGGTGACCCAAACCAATTGATGAATATGAGATTTAACCGATATATTGGATGCCTCGTGTTGGCGATTCTTGCATCGGCAGCCTTTGTGGCTCCCGATGCTTCTGGTGCCACAAAACGCACCAAGGCCAAGACTACCCGTACTGCGACTAAGAAAAAGTCGACTGCAAAAAAGAGGAAGAAGAAGACATCCTCCAGGAAGAAGAAGCGCACTTCGCGAGTGAGAAGGAGCACGACCAAACCCAGGGCCACCACCCCGCCGCCAGAGAGACCATCAGATGATTCCCTCACTCTTGCTGTGAATCAGGCCATTCTTGATTGGATGCCTAAGGATCAGAATCCCGGCGGCCTGAGAGTGAATCGAGTGAATCCCAATTCCCGGCAACACACTGTAGGGGTATCGCTCAATGAGAATTTCACCTACATGCCTGTGAGCCGCGACCTTATATCGGATCTCACCAAAGTGATACGTAAGAATCTCCCCGATTCGATTGCCGACTACAATATCACTCTTAATGTAGGCTCACGCAATCTGGCTTACTACATCAACAAGATTGATAAGCTCCCTGCGCAGTATCGCACCAATGTGCCATTCGTCGCAGCTATGAATCCATATGTAAATCCCAAAAAGGGTATGGAGGGGGATATTATCGCTCTTTGGCACAGCCACGGACGCTACTTCAAGGGTGGCGGCTGGCAGTGGCAGCGCTCTTTCCTTTTCCAATCGCTCGAGGATACCTATACGATGGGGTATGTGCTCCCCTTCCTTGTGCCGATGCTGGAGAATGCCGGTGCCTATGTGATGCTCCCCCGCGAGCGCGACTACAACCGCAATGAGGTGATTGTCGACAATGACACCAACGATGGTGGCATGCTATTCTCCCAAACCACATATATGGAGCAGAACGGCACCAATAAATGGGAGACCGGCGATCTCGAAGGCTTCATCTATGACCTTCCGGATTTCCGCGACACGGAGAATCCGTTTGAGAACGGCACATACCGTCAGGTGAAAACCATACGTGGCGGCAAACCTTCGGTGGCAGGATGGTATGCCGATATCCCTGAAGATGGAGAATATGCAGTGTATGTAAGCTACAAGACCCTCCCCAATTCAACCGAGGATGCTCACTACACAGTCAATTATTCAGGCGGCAGCCGCGAATTTAAGGTAAATCAGACTATGGGGGGCGGCACATGGATCTACCTCGGCACCTTCCCCCTCGAGGAGGGGTATAGTGCCACGGTGCCTGTGGTCACTCTCACCAACCATTCTGATAAGAGCGCCGACAAGATTGTCACGGCCGATGCTGTGAAAATCGGTGGCGGAATGGGCAATATAGCCCGCTCCTCCTCGCGCTCGGATATCTATTACGATCCCTCTACACCCCTCGCCTCTACGGCTCCGGCCGCTCCGGCCATCAGCGTAGGTGATGATGAAGATTACGACGAGGAGGATGATGATGAGGAGGAGGAAATCGATGATGAGGATATCATCGCCGATGTGACCGAAGATGACGATGTGGATGGCGCCCCGGCTCCAGCCGCCCCTGCAGCCCCCGCAC
>JAIDKG010000044.1 GCA_029051525.1 Muribaculaceae bacterium | reverse complement strand
CCCCACCCCCCCCCCCCCCGCCCCCCCCTCCCTCGCGCCACCCCCCCCCCCCCCCCCCCCCCCCCCCCCCCCCCCCCCCCCCCCCCCCCCCGGGGGGGGGGGGGCGGGGGCCCCCCCCCCCCCGCCGCCCACCATAGGTGAGCTCTGTGAGAGGGCGCCGCGCAAGCCGAATCTCGGGGCAACCTGGGGCTCCGATTAATTTCAAGATTCAAAATTACAAAAAACTCCCCATACACCCAATCAAAAACCACTCCAAAATTTGTTTTATTCCATAGATGACCCCAAAAATTCCCGGTTTTCACGTTATTTAAAGGATTCATCACCCCAAAATGAGTGAAATCTCACAAAAAATTGCTAATTTTGCAGATGATTCTATCCTCAGCCGCACAGGGCTTGTAGTCCCTCCATCAGACTCTCCCTCACCGCCGAGGCCGGTATCACCCGCAGGCATAGCCGAGACATGGCGTCGCCACCCTTCATATAAACTGTAAAAAATGGCAGCTAAAAAAATCCTTTTCGTATCGCAGGAGATCGCACCGTATCTCCCCGCCAACGAAATCTCCTCCTTCGGCAAGGCACTCCCGCAATCTCTGCAGGGAAAGCGCTTTGAGGTAAGAACTTTCATGCCCAAATTCGGCAATGTCAATGAGCGCCGAAATCAGCTCCATGAAGTAATCCGCCTCAGCGGCCTGAATATCGAGATCAATGATAATGATCATCCGCTGATCCTGAAGGTGGCCAGCATGCAGCCGGTCAGAATACAGGTATATTTCATCGACAACGACGACTATTTCACTAAAGTCGACGACGATATCGATGCCGTGGGCTCAAACCGTGCCGACAACGATGAGCGTGCCCTCTATTTTGCTCGTGGCACTATGGAGACCGTCAAAAAACTCAAATGGGATCCGGAAATCATCCAGTGCTCGGGTTGGATCACAGCCCTCACCCCGGCGTATATGCGCTCCCTTTATACCCCCGACAGCGCAGATGCCCCGACTCCCAAAATCATCTACTGCGTGGAGCCCTCCAATCCCGATATGGCTCCGATCGATCCTGAATTGGTGCGCAAACTTATTGAAGATGGTCTCCCGGCCGACCTTGTAGAGAAATACAAGGCCGAGACAATGGATGTCAATACTCTCCACCGCATTGCCATCGACAATTCCGATGCCGTGGTATTCCTTACCCCCGATCCCGATCCGGCCCTCGCCGAATATGTGGCCCAAAAGGGACTCCCGGTGCTCACCCGCCAGGATGTCGACGAGAAGGGTGTGGCTCAGTTCCCCGATTTCTACGAGTCGATCTGACACCCGCTTCCACAGGAGGAATCGCCGACTCTCCCCTACCTTAATACTCCCAGCTAATCACCGCATTTTCCCGCTCCCCTCATATTGCCTATGAAGCCCATACGCATGGCCATTCCGGCTGTCATTACCCTCATATCGGCAGCAGCAGTATCATCCTGCCAGGACGATGTGAGCCCTATCGGCGGCTCTATCACCAATGGTGATGTCAATATCTCGGTGGATTCCCTTCAGCTCCGCCTCGATGCCTCCACCACCCAGGCCAGTAATATTGATGCCAGATCGGCCTCTACCCTTATCGGCAATATCTCGGCCGAACAGTATGGCTCTCTATCGGCCGCCTATGTATGCCAGATGCTCTCGGCATCCAAGATGGCCATACCCGATTCAATAGGCGTAGACCGCGTCGACTCGGTGAAAATGGTGATCGAGATGCCTCGCAATGCCACTATCGGCGATACTCTCGCCCCGCAGCAACTGAAGGTATACCGCCTCAACAAGGCGCTCCCCACCGACATCCGCAGCGATTTCGACCCCGCAGGATATTTCGACCCCTCCGATGCCATCGGCACCCGCAATTACACCCTGTCGGCTATCGCTCTGCAAGACTCGGCTTTCTATAAGAATACCGTGCTCACCGCATCTTTCCCCCTCCCGAAGCAGTGGGGCATAGATGCATTCAATGCTTACCGAAGCAACGACCCGATTTTCGACTGGCCGCAGAGTTTCAATAAGCTCTATCCCGGACTCTATGTGGAGCAATCTTTCGGCCGCGGCGCTATGGCCAATGTCTCGGCCACCCGCATGATGCTCTATTATCACTACTACATCACCCGCAACTTAGTGGTCGACGACGAGGTCGTGCCCACTCGCGTCACGATGCGCGACTCGGTGTGCCTCTTCTCAAGCTCACCTGAGGTGATCTCGAGCTCGATTCTCTCTTACCGGCCATCGGCCACCGTGAGCGATCTCGTGGCTCAAGGAAAGAAAATCATCACCACCCCCACGGGCTATCGCGTGAACTTCAAGTTCCCGATCGATGAGGTACTCGACCAATACTGGGCCACCGAAAAGAATCTGGCTGTAATCAATAATATGACCTTCGCCATTCCGGCCACATCCATCACTAATGATTACGGCATCCTTCCTCCTCCCGACCTGCTGATGATCCGCACCTCGGAGATCGAGGAGTTCTTCGCCAATGGCAAGGTGCCTGATAATAAGACCTCTTTCCGCGGCACATATTCCTCCACTTCAGGTCGCTATGAATTCTCGTCGATGCGCCAGCACATCGTCGACCTTGTGAATAAAGGTCACGATATCCCCTCGTCTGACCTCGACTTCACACTGATCCCGGTGCAGTTCACCACCGAGACCGTGACCAACTACGACAATTCCGTAACCATCTACGTCACCGGCTGCGAACCCTACCTGTCGTCGCCCCGAATGGCAGTGCTCGACACTGATCATGCCGTGTTCGTATTCACCTATACCACCCAGCTCATGCAGTGAGCCGGGTGGTCTCTATTTCTCTCCTTATCTCCCACCTCTCTCCCACCTCTCCCACCTCTCTTCGTTCTCTTCCACCCCTCCTTCTCTCCATCCGCATTACCTCTTCTCACCACATTTATCCGCTATAACACCCATAACATCATGCAGATAATCGACGGCAAAATGATGGCTGCCCGCATCAAAGAGGAAATCGCAGCCGAAGTCAAGGAAATGACCGCACGCGGCGAGCGTCCCCCTCATCTGGTGGCTGTGATCGTAGGCCACGATGGCGGCTCCGAAGCCTATGTGGCCAATAAGGAAAAGAACTGTCTCGCTGTGGGGATACGTTCCACTAATCTCCGTTTCGACGAGTCAATCACCGAAGAGGAACTCCTGAAGGAGGTGAAGCGCCTCAATGCCGACCCGGAGGTGGATGGTATCATCATCCAGCTCCCCCTGCCGCGCCATATCGATGAGCAGAAGGTGACCGAAGCGCTCGATTACCGCAAGGATGTGGATGGCTTCCACCCTGTCAATGTGGGGCGCATGGCTATTGGCCTCCCGGCTTTCCGACCGGCTACACCGGCCGGCATCATCGAACTCCTGCGCCGATACGAAATCCCCACATCGGGCCGACATGCCGTGGTGTTGGGTCGCAGCAATATCGTGGGCAAACCGATTGCCACTATGCTCATGCAGAAGGGTCAACCGGGCGATTGCACCGTGACAGTCTGCCACTCGCGCACCCCCGATATCAAGGAGAAATGTCTGCAAGCCGACATAATCGTGGCCGCTCTGGGTGTGCCGGGATTCGTAAAGGAGGATATGGTCAAGGAGGGTGCCGTGGTAATCGATGTGGGCACCACACGTGTGCCCGACCCCACCGCCAAGAGTGGCTCGCGCCTGCGCGGCGATGTGGATTTCGAGGCGGTGAAGGATAAGTGCTCCTGGATCACCCCCGTGCCCGGAGGCGTGGGTCCGATGACCAACTGCATTCTAATGCTCAACACCCTGGCCGCTCGCCGGGGAGAACTGCCGAAGTGATGTCGATACTCCTCTTTTCTCTGCTCAGCTTTATAGTCGGAGCCGATGCCTCGGCGGCGCAGTCGCCGGGCGTCGACCTGATTTTCGCCGGCGATGCCATGCAGCATCAGGCTCAGCTGGATCAGGCACTCTCGGAGGGTGGCGGCCATCGTTATGACTATTCGCAATGCTTCAATCTGATAGCCTCGGCCATCACTGAGGCCGATTATGCAGTGTGCAATCTGGAAGTGCCTCTGGGGGGAGGCCCGCGTTACAGCGGCTACCCCTGTTTCTCGGCCCCCGACAGCTATGCCGAAGCACTGCGCGATGCGGGGTTCGACCTCTTCCTTACCGCCAATAATCACTGTCTCGATTCGGGCGACCGTGCCGCCCGACGCACCCTCACGGCTCTCGACTCGCTGGGTGTGGATCACATCGGCACATATCGCGATGCGGAGCAGCGAGATTCTCTCGTACCTTTTGTAAAGGATATACGGGGCATACGCTTCGGATTCCTCAATTATACTTATGGCACCAATGGCATTCCTCCGCGCGATGGCATGGAGGTGGCAATGATCGACCGCGACCGGATGGCCCGCGAAATGCAACTCACACGCGAAGCGGGCGCCGAAGTGCTCTGCGTCACCGTGCATTGGGGCATTGAGTATGTGCTTAATGAAAATGCCTCTCAACGCGACCTGGCAGGTTTCCTGATCGACCAGGGAGCCGACCTCATCATCGGCGCCCACCCCCATGTGGTGCAACCCATGAAGATGGTGCGTGATGAGAAAAGAGATCGCGACGTACTCGTGGTCTACTCTCTCGGCAATCTCATTTCAAATATGAAGACCACCGACACCCGCGGTGGAGCTATGGTAAAAGTGCGGGTGGAGCGCGATGCCGACGGCCGTCCGATTGTGGCGGGAGCAGCCTATGATATTTTCTACTGCGCAAAACCCACCGGAGCCGGATCAAATTTCAAGGTGATACCATCGGCTATGGCAGAAGAACATGTGCCGAGAGCCGAATGGCAGAAGTGGCTCATGTTTGAGCGCTCGGCCAGAAGACTTTTCGACACTTATAATGTCGATGTCCCGGCTATGACCGTTACCGACAAGTAAGCCCCCTCCCCAACAAAAAATAAGAAGTCAGCCCCCTGTCTCAACTATTGTCTGGACAGGGGGCTGACTTCTTATTGACCTTTTTCGCTATTTAGAGCGCGCTCTTACTCTGGTCGGCCGCCGGGACTTTCACCAGCTGCAGACCAATCTCAAGCTTCGTAGTCTTTATCAGATACTGAGGCAATTGCTGAAGTATGCCTGCCAATTGCTCGCTTCTTACTCCAGGGATCTCCACCCCACCGAGAGCCTGCTGCACTGCAGCCATAATCTCCGGACTCTTCATCGCCTCCTGAAGCAGAGTGGCGAGGAAGGTCACACTCGTGGCCGTATCGAAGTAGATGTCGGCGCCGGCCGCAGTAGGCTCTACGGTGAGAGGCACTCCACCTGCTATCTGCGGCGCCAAAGCCTTGAGAAGCACTCCTATCATGGCGCGTGTCAATGCAGGATCCGTAGCCCCCTCGGCGCCATCCCCGGCGGTGGCTGCCGCACGCCCGGCCGGCGACTTCTTGAGCAAAGTGGCAAAATCGAATTTGGCATCATCCTTATTGTCGGAAAGGGCAAGCAGAGCCTCGCTCACCACCTGAAGCGGATTGAGATAGAGCCGCAGTCCGCTCTGAGTTGGCACATACTGCATCATATTGCCGCAGGTGGTTGCGATATGAGCCGCACCACCTAAGGTGCTGACATACATCACCGGCACATTTCCACTCTCAGTAAGCGCAATAGTCTTCACCAGACTCACAAAGGCCTGAGCCACCGAGGTATACGCAGTCCCCTCATATACCGGTATCACAGGAGCTGTGGCAAGCACTTTGAGCACCTCCGATAGAGGCAGGTCGATTCCGGCAGCCGGATCAAGTTCCCACACCAAGTGGAAAGGAAGCGAAGTATAATCAGCCACACCCTGCTTTACAATCGGCGCCGGGGCGAATACATTGCCGGCCAATGCCTGATTCTTGAGTCTGGCATCGGTTATGGCAAATGTCATCTTGTCGGCGCCGATACTTCCGGTATAGTTGAAAGTCACATAATCAGTGTCGGCCGAGCCGGCCACATCGTATGCGCCGTCACCCTCGTGGGCCGCAGAGGTCAATGTAATCACCGCATCGCCGGGCGTAACCCCCGGAGCAGGCAATTCACCTGTAAGCCCCATACCGGTGAGCATGCTCAAATCAAATGATGAATCAAAAGTCATAGTCGCTTCACCTGAAGCCACCTTGACCATGGCACTCTTCCCGGCCATTTGTTCACCGTTATAATATAGTTCGAGATTAGAGCCTGCATAGCTCTTGCCACTCCCTAAGTCGGGAGCCGGAGCCGGAGAATCCTTGTCGCTACAGCCTGAAAGCATTAATCCTATCATTCCCAGACATCCTGTCAGAAAGAAATGCCCGGGGCAAAATCGTAGTATAGTCATAGCAGTTGATCATTACTTATGTTGCGGTCACACCTTATTCTGGCACCTCGGCCATCCACAACAATACATCAACTATACAATCTCACGCATCGGTTTGTTCATCGCACTTCTCTTTTCTCAATATAGTTTATTCATCGCTCTATAGGCGCCGGCACCCCTTATGATTAAAGAAATCATCGGAAGGAATCATCGCCTCACGCGATTTGCCAATGTGAGCCGAAATTATTAATTTTGTAAAAATTTTCGCAGATAAATGATTCAGACCAACAACCTCGGGATTCAGTTTGGAAAGCGCACGCTCTTCCAGGACGTGAACCTTACATTCAACCGTGGCAACTGCTACGGCATAATCGGTGCCAACGGTGCCGGAAAATCCACCCTGATGCGCATCCTCTCCGGCCAACTCTCCCCCACACATGGCAATGTGACTTTCGGCCCCGGCGAGCGCCTATCCGTCCTCTCGCAGGACCACTTTGAATTCGACGAGTGCACCGTAATCGAGACTGTACTCCGCGGCCACACTGTGCTCTGGGATATCAAGCAGGAAAAAGATGCTATCTATGCCAAGGAGGATTTCACTGATGCCGATGGCATACGCGCCGCCGAACTTGAAGAGAAATTTGCCGAACTCGAAGGCTGGAATGCCGAAAGCGACGCCGCAGCACTCCTCAGCGGCCTCGGCATCAAGGAAGACCGCCACTATATGCTCATGAAAGATATGAGCGCAAATGAGAAGGTGCGCGTGCTTCTGGCAAAAGCTCTCTTCGGCAACCCCGACAACCTCCTGCTCGACGAGCCCACCAACGACCTCGACCTCGAAACCGTGGCATGGCTCGAGAACTATCTCGCCAATTTTGAAAATACAGTGCTCGTGGTGAGCCACGACCGTCACTTCCTCGACGCCGTGAGCACCCACACCCTCGATATCGACTATAATAAGATCTCCCTCTTCGCAGGCAATTACAGCTTCTGGTATCAGTCGTCGCAGCTCGCTCTCCGTCAGCAGCAGGCTGCAAATAAGAAGGCTGAAGAGAAGCGTAAGGAACTCCTTGAATTCATACAGCGCTTCAGCGCCAATGTGGCCAAATCCAAACAGACCACAAGTCGCAAGAAGATGCTCGAAAAACTCAATGTCGAGGAGATCCAGCCCTCTTCGCGCCGCTATCCGGGAATCATCTTCACCCCCTGCCGCGAGGTGGGCAATAAGATTCTCGAGGTCAAGGGTCTCAAGGCATCGGTCGATGGCGAAGTTCTCTTCGACGATGTCAATTTCCAGATCGAGAAAGGTGATAAGGTAGCATTCCTCAGCCGCGACCCGCGCGCCATGACTGCCCTCTTCGAGATTATCAACGGCAACCGCAAAGCCGATGCCGGCGACTACGAATGGGGACAGACAATCACATCGGCCTACCTCCCCCTCGACAATTCCGAATTCTTCAATACCGACCTCAACCTCGTCGACTGGCTATGCCAATACTCAAAAGACAGCTCCGAAATCTACCTCAAGGGGTTCCTCGGCAAGATGCTCTTCAGCGGTGAGGAGGTACTCAAGAAAGCAAGTGTGCTCTCAGGAGGTGAAAAAATACGATGCATGATCGCCCGAATGATGCTCACCGATGCCAACACCCTCGTGCTCGACTCTCCGACCAACCACCTCGACCTCGAGTCAATCCAGGCATTCAACAACACTCTGCAGAACTTCAAAGGGGTAATCCTCATGGCCAGCCATGACCACGAGTTTATCCAGACCGTCTGCAACCGTGTGATCGAACTCAGCCCCAACGGAATCATCGACAAGATGATGGACTACGACGACTACATCACCGATGAGAAAGTGGCCGCTGCACGCGCCCGCCTCTACGGCGATGCCTGAACAATAATAATCCACGCCACCCCGGAGCATCCCTAATCATGCTCCGGGGCGATTTATCTATAAGTGGCTGATATATCTAAGGAACGTGCTCTTATCTATAAGTGGCTGATCTATTTAAATTAGCCACAATTACTTTAACTGACACTTACCCCCTCTAAATTATGGTAAAACACATCGTAATGTTCAAACTCAATGGCGATGCCGAAACTCGAAGCCGCATAGCCAATCAATTTGCCGAAGCCCTCATGGCACTTCCGGAGAAAATCACATGTCTCCGCTCAATGGAAGTAGGCATCAACAGCAATCCCGCCGAAGACTGGGACCTCGTGCTCACCGCCATCGTAGGCTCCATGGCAGAAGTGAGCGAATATGCCACCCACCCCGACCATGTGGCCGCAGCCTCCATCGTAGCCCCCTACAAGGCAGCCCGCGCTTGTGTGGACTATGAATGCTGATTATCCCCGGCCGAAATCAGATTCTAATGATTAGCCGACTGCTTCCCGCTCTCGCAGCCACCATCGCCATATCGGCCTACAGCACTACGCCCCGACCTGCCGACCCACTCCCCGATGAGGAGGTTGAGCTGGAGACAGTCACAATCCCCTCTGCACCTCCCACCCCCGCACCTCTTCCGGCGCTGCGTCTGGAGGTGCCCTATCGTCATATAATCACACAACCCACCCTCCCCGATTCGGCCGACCTCCGGCTACTATCCCACAAATCATTCTGGCGAGCATCGGCCGAAACCGTAGGATTCAACCTCGGTCTATGGGCCTTCGACAGATACGTGCAGAAAGGTCACTACGCATATATCTCCTGGAATACCATCAAGGAGAATTTCCGCCATGGATTCGAATGGGACGACGACCATCTGCACACCAACATGTTCGACCACCCCTACTGCGGATCTCTATATTATAATGCCGGACGCTCCAATGGCTTCAACTTCTGGCAATCCGAACTCTTCGCCATCGGCGGTAGCGCCATGTGGGAACTATTCATGGAGTGCGAATACCCATCCACCAATGATATAATCGCCACCCCTGTCGGCGGCGCCGCTATCGGCGAGGTGCTTTACCGCACCTCCGACCTCATTATCGACGACCGCACCACAGGAGCCGCCCGTTTCGGTCGCGAACTGGCAGCATTCGTAGTCGACCCGATGAAGGGTTTCACACGAATCGTCACCGGTCGAGCCTGGAAGCATCGCCCCACCACCGGACGCCGATTCGGCATACCACCCGTGAGCGTCCAACTCTCGGCCGGTGCCCGACTCCTCGCACTCTACGGCAACGATAATGGCATGCGCGCCGGAGGCGCGTTGGAGGTCGATATCGAGTATGGCGACCGCTATGCCGAGAAAACCCACGCCCCCTACGACTACTTCTCCTTCCTCATGGAGCTGCAGGCCATCCGCACCCAACCACTCATAAGCCGCGCAGAGATCATGGGGCGACTACTCTCTAAAGAAGTCATAGATCGTCGCAATTTCAACCTCAACGTCGGACTTTACCAACACTTCGACTACTTCGATTCCGACACCATCCACCCCGAACGAAACGACGCCGCAATTTTCCCCTGCGCCGTACCCTACAAGATGGGCACACCCGCCTCCATAGGAGGCGGCATCATGGCGCGCTACGCCCCTCCCGGAGGCCGAATGGCCTTCGACGGGTTCCTGCACGTCAATGGAGTGATGCTCGCCGGTATACTGACCGACTTCTACCGCGACTATCACCGCAACTACAACTGGGGCTCCGGCTTCTCTATCAAAGCCGGTATCAACTGGGCACTCTCCTCCGACCTGCTATCCATCACCATAGCCAACCAGCACTACTTCATCTACACCTGGCAAGGCTACGACCCAAACTACAATTGGTCGCTTACACCCGAAGGAGCCCCGGTCGACGTACAAGGCGATGACTCAAACTCCACCTTCAACCACCTCGAATTCATCGCCAACTACCGCCTCACTGGCAAACTATACCTCTCCGGAGGCCTCGACTTCTACTCCCGCACCACCCGCTACCACACAATGCGCATCACCTACAAAGACGCCACCTTCTCCCCCACCATCACCAGCACCCAACTCGGCTTCCACCTCATGCTCACCTACAAAATCTGAACCAACCACCTCCCCGAGGAAATTCAAAATTCATTTTCAACATTCTCTCCCCAAAACTTGTGTAATTCATCTAAAATAATTAACTTTGTAATTGAAAATCCTCAGAATGATCCCCCAAGGTGATTCAGAGCCGCCATCATAGCTCAGCCGGTAGAGCATTTCATTCGTAACGAAAAGGTCCGGGGTTCGAACCCCCGTGATGGCTCAAATGGAATAGGTTGAAAATCAGTTGATTAGCTCAATTGGTTTTCAACTTGTGTTTTATAACATAGCTAAAATACTTGCTCAATCGAAGATTTTTGCCCAAATTTGGACCAAAATCCGTGCGTAATCCGCGCGCAACATATTTAACTATTTTTAACAGGTATTATGGCGACAATTTACATTTGTGTCCATGAATCTCATTGCATCAGACTGAAACAGGCCGAGGACGCTAAATATGAGAGCGAGGAGTAATCTGAGCATAAATCTGTGTCTATTCGATTCAGATTGCAAAGTTAACGAAACTACAGCAGAAATGGCACTGTTTGAAGCGGTTTTCTTGTGCATAATTTGCCGATTGTCAGCCGATTGACAGCCCAACTGTTAGGGAAATAGACGATTGAACGGAGGGGCATCATAGAATATAGATTCAAATATTACATCCTATGAGACTGCCTCAGTATTAATATTTAAAATCATCATATTCCAGATAATAGTCTATAGCTTCTGATATAAATTTGGTATCAGACACTGAAATTTCCGGATTGTTTTCCAAGACATTATAAATAATATCTTGGAAAGTACCCACACTCATGTAATCTGATACATCAAACTTCATGAGTTCTTCAGGTATTAACATACCTGACTGAGTTTTAATCATGTCCTGATTTTTTATCTCATTACTGGATAAGACCCAGTATTCAGACTCTTGTGTGCTATCACACGATTTTTTTCCAAGGTATATTCTACCGGGATAAGGGAGTGATTCAAAATTCTCCACCAATTTTCTAAATGAATTAAAATATTCCATATTGCTTTTTATTAATTATCTACATTCAGTTCCTCCACCCCACTTTTTATATCACATAGTCATTTCCCATAATACTCATTTGTTTTGGTTGTATTTCCCAAAGTACCATTATGGCACTATATCGTAGGTGGTCGTGTCGGTGTTGTGGAAGACGGTATGCATGAGTTGTTTGCCGACTTTGGCTATGCTGTCAATGTCCGCGTCTATGCGGAGGCTGAGAACCGGGGCCTGTGCCGGATTGTCAAAGTCAATCGGCGTATTCCCGTATGTGGTATTGACAACGCGGTAGCCTTGTTCCGCCGCATACCGACGGATCTTGTCAATGTATGGAAGTTGGTCTGACCCAATCGCTTCATAGTCGATATAGAATCTGCCATCCTCATGCATGAAGTATATACAGGTAACCGGACTGGAGCAGATACCGAAAAAGCCAAATGCCAGCTGTCCTTCCTTCAACCGACATAACGCTTCGGGCAGTTCGTCGATAGTAATCTGTTCGGCGTACAGCATCTGTTGAACCTCCGGCGTTCCTGACCTGTCCGCCTCACGTTGGCCTCCATTGCCACACCCGGCGAAGCTCAGTGATGAAACAGCGATTACTATGCAGTTGAGAATCCTTGTCATTTGATATGATTAAAATCTATAATGGATGGTATCTCCAATCGCAAAGTTAATAAAATTCCGGTACAAATGGCACAGTTTGAAGCGGTTTTCTTGCGCATAATCACCCGATTGTCAGCGAAAATAGTTATATTTGCAATTTTAATCAGCAATCTTTGGCAATAATCGCAATGGACTTTACTGGAATTGAATACCTACTATATTCTAACAAAGATAACTCGTCTGTAATGGATGAGTTTAAGAAGAGAATGTGTAGTATCGGATATAATCTGATAGAACGAGAGGAGTATAAAGCCCAAGATTATTTGTCGTATTTCTTTGCGAAGAACAAAGAAATGCTCGACCTACATTTAGAAGTAGGCTATAATACGAATCTAAATTCAGAAGGCTGTGTTTATCTCTATTCGGGAGTTGAGCTACTGAACAATCCTTTCATAGTACCGTAAACGTCCCATAAACCGCCTTGCCTGACAGGTAGGGCGGTGTTAATTTTGCGGAGTAACCAAAAACATGGATTA
>JAIDKG010000043.1:7868-9583 GCA_029051525.1 Muribaculaceae bacterium | reverse complement strand
TAAAGAGCATCGAAATCCGCCAAGAGGAATTCGAAAAGACCCCCAAGCGCTCAATCAAGCGCTACCTCTACCAGCGCTCCTGATCTGCCGCTTCTTGAAATACGCCTCCCCGGGCGCACCGACCCTCCCCGGGCCGATGCGCCCGGCTTTGGTGTCAGCCCCTCTACAGGCAGCCCGGGTCATTCCTGCCGCCGCCATGTGCATCCGGATTTGCAAAAATCAAAATTTATTTGTAATTTTGAAGGCGTGGAAGCAACGTTCCGGTTGTTGTATGTACTCATATGGCGCGTAAGGGATTAGTGTTTCCCCCATTATATATAGGAGCGTATTTACTTGACGCACTATTCTGACATTCTGAAATCTGGTAAATTTCTCTTAGGGTCAGAATTGCGACAACAGTAGATGCCCTCAGTGAATATGTATATCATCGCCGACGGCGGGTGAGTCAATCATCCGTAGCCGGTGGGTTTCACATATTCTGCGGAGGCTTCTGGATGTTGTCCGTTCTACCCTAACGGGCATACCAGAGCCTCAGAATGCGGAACGGACAGACAGTAGATGTCCTCGCGCTTTCTTTTTTACAAACCTTTATGGCGGCATATCCGAGGACTATTCCGCTGCATCACTAACCACAACTATAACATTATGTTACGTAATCGACTGGCCTTCCTAACGGTCGGCCTCTCTGCGGTATGGCTGAATGCATCTCCATTCACGGTAGATGGCCTGAATTATGAGAAGCATGCCGATGCGCCATACGGCAACCTGAATACCGTGGCCCTCATGGGCGCTACGTCCAGTTCAATTGAGTCGCTGACAATCCCCGCTACTGTTACCTACGACGGAGTGGAATATTACGTTGACTTCATCCATCCCGATGCCTTCGACAACTATTCCAACCTTCGCTCCGTGCGTTTCGAAGATTCCCCGCACATCATCCAGTCAATCGGATGGTTTCAGGAACCGTATTTGGTGTGGCCGTCATCTCCATTTCAGAATTGTCCTATTGAGGAGTATTATATCGGTCGCGATATAATATACAAAAGCAACGAATTAAACCAGTTAGTGCTGGAGTCGACAGCTGAAAGTGTTTCAATCACTTTCGCCGGAGAGATAACATATCTTTCCTCATTGCCATTTTATATGCACTCCAACACTACATCGCAGATACTGCCCCGCCTCACATCACTCTCTCTCGGAGGCACGATAAAGGAAATCAAGGCAGGAACCTTCGCCGATGCAGTCAACCTCAAAAAACTCACCATACTCCCCGGCAACGCCATCGACCTCCGCACCGAGATGTTTGCCGAAGGTCAGGTATTCGACCACGTAACCCTTGAAGGGTCGCAGTATGGTAAGCTTAGCAATATTGCATATACGGGTGTGACACTTGGTGGTGCATACCTTACAGTCCCTGAACGGATGTTCTACGGGAATAAGGTGATTACAAATGTCATTCTGTCCGAAGGTGTCGCGAAAATCGGCAATTCCGCATTTATGGGGTGTGATAACCTCACATCGATAACTTTCCCGTCTACCCTCGAAGAAATTGACAGCTATGCCTTTAATGGCTGCAAGCAATTGCAGAACGTCACTTTCAACGAAGGGTTGAAGAAAATCGGGGTAGAGAGTTTTCAGGCCTGCGAGGGGTTTGACCGCCTCGTGATACCCGGTTCGGTAGAGGAAATATCAAGCAAGGCATTCTTCGGCGCATG
>JAIDKG010000043.1:0-7768 GCA_029051525.1 Muribaculaceae bacterium | reverse complement strand
GTCACCCTCCCGTCGACTGTTCGTAAAATCGGCAATGCCGCATTTATGGGATGTGACAGTCTTACATCAATCAATTTTCCATCCTCACTTGAAGAAATTGACAGCTACGCCTTTAATAGCTGTAAGCAATTGCAGAACGTCACCTTCAACGAAGGGTTGAAGAAAATCGGGTTAGAGAGTTTCGTGGCCTGCGAAGGGTTTGACCGCCTCGTGATACCCGGTTCGGTAGAGGAAATATCAGACAAGGCATTCTTCGGCGCATGGAATGTAAACGAGATACTGATCGAACATGCAGCCGATGGCTCGGTACTTAAAATGGGCACCTCGGCACTTGGTGTGCACGAAGTCGAAACCCTGACACTCAACCGGGTTGTAGACCATACATATGGCCCCTATTCTCCAATTCATCTGAATGACATGACCCCGAAGCATCTGGTATTCGGCGAAGGGTGGATATCAATTCCGGAGAGGTTGATGGCTGACCGCGATTCTCTGATGTCTGTTACGCTTCCCGCTTCGCTTACACGTATCAATGGTTCGGCTTTTTCCGAATGTCCGCAGCTGGAGGCGGTCACTGTCCAGGCCCCCCTGCCGCCGGAATGCGGTGCGGAGAACGTTTTCGCCGCTGAGATTTTCCCGGTAGCTATGCTATATGTTCCCAACGGTAGCCGCGATCTCTATGAGGAGGCTTTCGTATGGCGGAATTTCAGCAATATCGCGGTCATCGGCAATCCCGTGATAAGTGTGAATTATAATGCCGAGGGTGGCACGGTAGCTCTCAATGGCACCGCCATCGATACCATTGAGGTAGAAGCGGGCGACAGGGTAGAGCTGACCGTAACTCCCGCCGAAGGGTACGAACTCACATCGCTCACCATCAATGGCGATGATGCCATTGATCTGCTCGTAGATGGTATGCTCGTCATCGACAGTGTTGAGGACTCGATGCAGATTGAGGTGGTATTTGGTCTGTCGAGTGGTGTAGGCGAGCTTACCTCGGAAATCGGTGTCCTCTCCATGCGCCCGGGAGTGATATCCCTCAGCGGCATGGCAGAGGGGAGCGCATGGCAAATCTACGACATCGCCGGCTCGCTTGTATATTCCGGCAATGCCGCCGAGGTAGCCGTAGCACCGGGCCTCTACGTAGTGCGCATTGCAGGTGGAAGCCACCGCGTGATGGTGCGCTGACGCAGTACCCCTTTCCGGCCACACCCGGAAACCGAACAGAAATAATAGCATTTTGCACAAACCGTCACATACAAGTCGCGGTGCCGCTATCCGGATAACCCACCCGGAAGCCGCACCGCGACTTCTCTCCATCCGGCGAAACCACATCTCATGGTACTTCTACCGTAACTCAGTGGAATTGCAGACGCGCATATGGCATACAGATTGGGACAGGCAGAAAAACAGTGCCGAAAATTTCCGCACTTCGCGAAAATTCGTTAAATTTGTCGCGGTGCTGCACCACAGCAGCTGCCTGCGGAGCCCGCACCACATTTTTCCACACGCCTTCACTCCCTCTTCCGAAATCCGGCAGGGGAGGTGAGGCCGAAACTTAACATCACCGTGCCGCTCATCATCGAGAAGATTGTGAAGAGCAAGGTATTCCCAATGCTGGAGCGCCCCATGATGAAGCTGATGATGCATGTGCCGTTTCTCGACGACAAACTCTATGCCAAGGTGCGCAGCGGGCTGATAAATGTATTTGGCGGCGAAGTGCGTGAAATTGTGATCGGAGGCGCTGCGCTCAATCGCGAAGTGGGTGAATTCCTGCGCAAGATCGGTTTCCCGGTCACTGTGGGCTACGGCATGACCGAATGCGGCCCGCTCATCACCTACACCGCTGCCGACAAGACCAAACTCGGCACCTGCGGCCAATGCGTGACCCGCATGGAGATGCGTGTCGATTCACCCGACCCGCAGAACATACCCGGCGACCTGTGGGTGCGCGGAGTGAATGTAATGCAAGGCTACTTCAACAATCCCGAAGCCACTGCCGAAGTAATGATGGGCGATGGCTGGATGAACACCGGCGACATGTGCACCATCGATCCCGACGGCTTCCTCACCATCAGCGGTCGCTCCAAGACGATGATCCTTGGCCCCTCCGGCCAGAACATCTACCCCGAAGAGATAGAGCAGAAACTCAACAATCTCCCCTACGTAGCCGAATCGATAGTGATCGACGACCATGGCGACCTCGTGGCCCTCGTAGTGCCCGACTTCGATCTCCTTGCCGCCGAGAATCTCGACGCCCCCGCCGTAGAGAAACTAATGGCCGACAACCTCGCAGCCCTCAACCGCGAAATGCCCGCCTACAGCAAAGTAAAGAGCATCGAAATCCGCCAAGAGGAATTCGAAAAGACCCCCAAGCGCTCAATCAAGCGCTACCTCTACCAGCGCAGCTGATTGATGTGTCAGCATCTGAAGTCTCTGATTGAGGTGATTAGACGCTCTCTTATTGGGGTATAATTTTTGAGGATATCCGTAGAGAGAAAGTAGAATAAAATCCGCCGAGAGGGTGTGACTCTCGGTGGATTTTACGTCGAATCACCTCACATCATAGCTCATAGCTGCAAGTTTGATACTAAAATAGGTTGCTATCTCAAAACTTATTTATAACTTTGTGTTAAGGAACGCGCTCTAAGTAGCTGCTAAGAATAAATGCACATAGAATCATTTATTTAGCAGTTACATAAATTAATCTGATATTTAAGTATAGTTATGGATAAGAAAGAAATATTTGATAAAATTGAATATATAGTGGCATGTGTCGGAGCTTTCGCTCAGAGATATAAGCTCACCAACATGCAGGCTTACGCATATCTGCGCCGTTTCACAGGTATAGATTTCCTTCTCGATTGCTATGCTGCGGAGCATACCCTTTCCATAGACGATGCTGTTTCAGACCTTCAGGTTATTTGTCGACGGGAAGGAGGTATGATATGAAACTACTTTATCATGGTTCCAACGTAGCCATTGAGCA
The DNA here is from genome assembly GCA_029051525.1 of Muribaculaceae bacterium. Classification (GTDB taxonomy): domain Bacteria; phylum Bacteroidota; class Bacteroidia; order Bacteroidales; family Muribaculaceae; genus Lepagella. The sequence goes on along the minus strand of JAIDKG010000043.1, from coordinate 4,779 downwards.
GATTGACCTTTCGCGCAGTAAGCGTGGCAAAGATTTCGGACAAGGATTCTATCTCAACGCCAATCCGGACCAAGCGATAGCGATGGCAACTCGAACCACTCGATTCCTCAACGAAGGAATACCTACTCTGTCCTGTTTTGAGTTTGATGAAACTGAAGCGTCAAAGATTGGTTTGAACATTAAGATTTTTCCTGATTATTCCGAAGAATGGGCTGAATTTGTAGTGATGAACCGTAAGAATGACTCCGATGTACCGGCTCATACCTATGACATAGTAATTGGTCCAATAGCAGATGATACAGTTGGTGTTCAGATTCGCCGTTATATAATGGGCTATCTGTCGGCCTCAGCATTGGTTGAGGAATTAAGATTTAAGGGAGACCATGCTATTCAATACTTCTTCGGCACACAAAAAGCCGTGCAACTCTTAAAACGCATTGAATTATGACACAAGACATACAGTTTCAAATAGAATGCCTTGCGGCAGAACTTGCTGAAATGCTTATGGTGGAATATGGGTGGGATATACAACGTGCTCTTGACGAACTGTATTTATCAGCCACCTTCGCCAAACTCAACGACCCGGAATGTGGTCTTTACTATCAGGGCGCTGTATATATCTTCCAGTTTCTCAAATCCGAAATCGAAACAGGTAAAATAGCATAAAAGCAATCATTCAGATGGCGCCTGGAGGCGGGCTGTGAATTTCAGGAGGCGTGGCAAAAGGAATTTGCGGTAATGGAAAATTTTTTGTAATTTAGGGGCGGCGTAATCGTCGCCCCTTATTTGTGCATACCTCGGCAGAGGGAGCGACTGAATGTCCTCGCGCTTTTGATTCACGAACTTGCATGACGGCATATACGAGGACTGTGCCGTCGAATGATATCTTCTCCGCTTCATTTAGAATCCTGTTATCCCCGGCATGTGGTATTCGGCGAGGGTTGGGAGAGAATCCGGGAGGAAATGATGGCTAACCGGGATTTGCTTCGGTCGGTGCCGAATGGCAGCTCTATGACATAGCCGGCGCGCGGATTTATTCCGGCATGGCCGGTGAAGTGTCGGTGGCTCCGGGCATCTATGTGGTGCGCGCAGGCTCGGAAAGTCGGCGTGTGATGGTGCGATAAGTAAAAATAGTGCAAAAAATTTTCGTGCTTCACGGAAATTCGTTAAATTTGTCGCGGTGCTTCTCTACGGAGATGGCACCGCGACTTTCTTGTCGGTTTTTTCCCTGCCCGCACCGGTGTGCCGATGAGGGGAGGAGAGAAGATTTTAAATGATTAACCTTAAATCAAAACGATACGGGAATGTATACCAAATTTCAGGAACATCTCAACAAAGAGCTCGACTCTATCCGCGAAGCGGGTCTCTACAAAAACGAACGTGTGATCACAACCCCTCAGAGTGCCGATATCCGTGTGGCTACTTCTGATGGTGAGGTGCTCAATTTCTGTGCCAATAATTATCTCGGTCTGGCCGACAATACCCGTCTCATCGAGGCTGCAAAGCGTGCTATGGATGAGAGAGGCTATGGCATGTCGTCGGTGCGCTTCATCTGCGGCACCCAGGATCTCCACAAGGAGCTGGAGAAGGCTATCTCCGAGTATTTCCATACTGAGGATACTATCCTCTATGCCGCCTGCTTTGATGCCAACGGCGGACTTTTCGAACCCCTCTTCACCGAGGAGGATGCCATCATCTCCGACTCGCTCAATCATGCATCGATCATCGACGGTGTGCGTCTCTGCAAGGCTAAGCGCTATCGCTATGCCAATGCCGATATGGCTGATCTGGAGCGTTGCCTGAAAGAGGCTACCGAGGCCGGTGCGCGCCACATGATTATCGCCACCGACGGCGTATTCTCGATGGATGGCAATGTGGCTCCGATGGATCAGATCTGTGCGCTGGCCGACAAGTATGGCGCGCTCGTGATGGTGGATGAGAGCCACTCTGCCGGAGTGGTTGGCCCGACAGGTCACGGTGTGGCCGAGCAGTTTGACTGCTATGGCAAGATCGACATCTTTACCGGCACACTCGGCAAGGCATTCGGCGGCGCGATGGGTGGTTTCACCACTGGTCCGAAGGAGGTGATCGATATGCTGCGTCAGCGTTCGCGTCCGTATCTCTTCTCCAACTCGGTGGCACCGTCGATTGTGGGCGCATCGATCGAGATGTTCAAGATGCTCAAGGAGAATGATGACCTCCACACCAAACTGATGGACAACGTGACCTACTTCCGCGACCGTATGCTGGAGGCAGGCTTCGACATCAAGCCGACACAGAGCGCCATCTGCGCCGTGATGCTCTATGATGCGAAGCTCTCGCAGGAGTTTGCCGCAGAGATGCAGAAGGAGGGAATCTATGTGACTGGTTTCTACTATCCGGTAGTGCCGAAGGGTCAGGCCCGCATCCGCGTGCAGCTTTCAGCCGCCCACGAGCGCGAGCACCTCGACCGCGCGATTGCCGCCTTCATCAAGGTCGGCAAGAAGCTCGGTGTGATAAAGTAAAATAACCCGAATCTTCATATGGCGGGCAGCTCGGACAGACCGGGCTGCCCGCTGATTTTTTTCAAAAAACAGGAAAAATTTGCGCGAAATTTTGCAAACTAAAAAATTAGTTTTAACTTTGCGGATGTAAACTAATTTTTTAGTTCAGATATGGCAAAGAAGTGCGGGCGCCCCAAGGCGGTGCTGACAGAGAAGGAGGAGGAGATCATGCAGTTGCTATGGCAGCATGGGCCTCTGTTTGTGCGGGAGATGGTGGAGATGTATCCTGATCCGAAGCCGCATGTGAATACTGTGGCCACTACGGTGCGCATTCTGGAGCAGAAGGGGCATGTGGCCCATGAGGCGATGGGCGGTGCACATCGCTTTTATGCCGTCACCGAGATGGAGAGTGTGCGTTCGAATGGTCTGCGCAATTTTATAAAGCGATATTTTTCCGATAATTATCTTGCTGCCGTGTCGGCGCTGGTGAAGGAGGAGAAGGTATCGGTCGATGAATTGAAAGAACTCATCGAACTCGTAGAAACCGGCAATCGCAAGAATCAAGGAAAGGGTTAGCCTATGGCAACGATATTGGTATTTCTGATAAAGGTGAATCTGCTGATTGCGGTGATGTATCTTGTGTATAAGTGGTTGCTGTCGCGCGACAAGCAACCGCGCTTCAACCGGGTGCTGCTGATGGGATTCTATCTTCTTGCTCCTCTGGCTGTGATACTGAAGGGGATGTCGGGCAGAAATGCCGTAGGCGGCACTGTGGCCGGAGGCTTCACTACAGCAGATTGGGTGGATGTGATGCTCGCAAATGCCATGACCTCTGCCCGTGAGCCGGAGGCATCGGTAGGTGGCCGGATAGTGCTTATTGTGTGGATGGCCGGAATTATAGCTGTGGCCGCAATGATGATATATAGTTGGATCAGGATGCGGCGCATTATGAGGGATGGGGTAGAGGTAGGGTTGCCCGAGGGGCGGCTGATTGTCGCGCGGAGTGCCGTGAGTCCGTTCAGCATAGGGAGCACGGTGGTGATGAGCAGCAGGGATTATGGAAGTTGCGGCGAGATGATATTGGCGCATGAGCGTGCGCATATCCGATGCCGCCACACTTGGGATATTGTAGTGGCGCAGATGTTTGCCATTGTGAGCTGGTTTAATCCGGCGGCATGGCTGATGATCTCGGAGCTGAGGGATGTGCATGAGTATCAGGCCGATGAGGCGGTGCTTAATGCCGGATATGCTCCAGGCGACTATCAGATGTTATTGATAAAAAAGGCTGTTGGCACAAGTTTCGCAGCTCTCGCCAACAGCCTGAATCACAGTAATCTTAAAAAACGTATCACTATGATGCAAAAATCAGAATCAGCCCGATGCGTGCGTTTGCGCGCTCTGGCATTGGCGCCGGCTTTGCTGGCGGCGCTTGCGGCAACAGGGTTGCCGGCGGTATCGGCCACACTTGGCCGACTGGCCGATGTGTCACTCATCCCGGCAGCTACGGTTGCTCCGATAGCTCCGACCGGGGAGATTACCCCGGATGGAGAGGGTGAGGGTATTCTTCCCTCCGAGGGGATGATGCCCGTGGCGGATAGTGCCGGCAAAGTTAGTGAGATTTCTTCGGATGCGCAAGCTGTAGATGGTGATGTCGCGCTTGAGGCCGTTGAAGCTGGTGAGAAGGATGTATCAGATCCGGTTTCCGGCTCGGAGGAGAAGGGGAATGAGAATGTGATTTATCTTCTTGACGGCAAGGAAATAAATCTGGAGGAGCTGAAAGCCATCCCGCCGTCGGATATCGCATCGATGGATGTCGATAAGAGCGGGGCTGTGCCTGTGATCAGAATATCCACGAAAGCAGAGGGTAAGAAGGCGTCGAAGGTCTATACAGCGACTGAGGTGTTGCCGGAATTTCCCGGAGGGATACAGGCTATGATGGGCTGGCTTGCGAAGAATATTGAATATCCTGATATGCCGGCGGCTGATATGCCCAAGGAGACTGTGAGGGTTGTGGTGAAGTTTGTGGTCGATACCGACGGCAGTATCATCGATCCCGAAATCATGAGAAGTGGCGGAGCCGATTTCGATGCTAATGCGCTTAAGGCGATAAAGGGGATGCCGAGGTGGAATCCGGGTATGAATGAGGGGGTGCCTGTGGCTACCTCGATAGTGATTCCGGTGAATTTCGCGACTGAACCTTGATTTCGGCTATTTGTGAAAGAAAATTTGAGGGCACCGCGGCTGATGTTTGGCTGCGGTGCCCTTGGCTTTTTTTGGGGGGGCTTTTGCTTCGGGT
>JAIDKG010000042.1 GCA_029051525.1 Muribaculaceae bacterium | reverse complement strand
AGCGGGAAGCATCTGTCCGCATTGGCTGCCGGTATAGGGTCGGGGGGGGATGTCATCATGCCTCGGGCGCCCCGAATGGGCGGAGCGGGGAGGCCGGGATACGAGGTGATAGTAGGAGAGGAGGAGAGGAGGGGAGGATAGGTGAGAAGCGGCGGGATGCGATTACTTCTTCACCTTGGTGTAGCCGGCGTTGAGACCCTCCACAACCTCCTCGGTGATGTCGAGGGCGGGGTTGATGTAGAGGGTGGCACCCTTCAGGAGGATGGCATCGTAGTGATGGCGAGCGTTATAGCGGTCGATGAAATTATGGATGGAGTCCTGCACCACCTTATCGGCTGCGGTTGCGGCCTCGATGTTGGAGCGCTGCATCTTCTCCATGGCTGCCGATGCATTGGTCTGCATCTGCTGGAGTTTGGTCTGGTCGGCATTGAATGCCTGCTCAGAGGTGTACTGATTGTTCTGGTATTTGTTCTGCATCGTATTGGCGAAAGCCTTGATGCTGTTTTCGTGGCGCTTGGCCTCATTCTCGAGGTTGCTTTGCATGCGGAGCATCTCTTCGCTGTAGTCCTTGGCGAGATTGTACTTGCTCAGGATAGTGTCGATATCCACATAGCGATAGTTGGGGAGGTCGGCGCTGGCGGTTTTGGTGGCGGCGGACTTGGGTGCCTCCTTTTTATTCTTGTCGGTATCAGAGCAAGCGCTCATGGCCACGAGGCAGAGGATGGAGAGGATGGCGAGAAGATTTTTCTTCATAGTGGGGTTTGTGTGGTGTTGCGGGGCCCCGCATTAGGGTGGGGCAGTCCGTTTTAGTGATCCAGGCCGCCGCGCGGCGAGGAGTCGGGGTGGATTAATAAAAATTGGTGTTATAAGGGTTGTTGAAGGGCTTCAAGGCGGGTGGCGATGAAACTCAGGTGCAAATTTAAGCAAAAAAAACCAATGGAGTGCACCCGAGTGTTGAAAAAATCACTATCTTTGGGGAGTGAAATGCAGATTAAGCATTTTTTAACGCCCCCACCCCATGCCGGAGTGCGTCTCCGGCCCGGGGAGGCCTTCTGCGGGAGGGTGCGGCCTGATGGCTGTGCGGGAAGAATTCCACACCTGAAAAATAACAACAAAAATCAACTAATTCTGCCATGGAAGTAAAAGACTTGAAGCCGGAACTGATCTGGCGCTGCTTCGACGAGATCACCAAAGTGCCCCGCCCCTCATGCCATGAGGAGCAGATCAGAGAGTATCTGCTGGAGTTTGCCAAAAATAATAATGTAGAGGTCCACACCGATGCCTGTGGCAATGTGGTGATGCGCAAGGCCGCCAGCAAAGGGCATGAGAATGCTCCCGGCGTGGTGCTGCAGGCGCATATGGACATGGTGTGCGAGAAGAATGCCGATGTGGAGCATGACTTCATGAATGATCCCATCAAGACCTATGTGGATGGCGAATGGGTGAAGGCCAAAGGCACTACTCTGGGTGCCGACAATGGTATCGGCGTGGCGGCTGCCCTGGCCGTGATGATCGACCCCACGCTCGAGCATGGTCCGGTAGAGGCTCTCTTCACGGTCAATGAGGAGATCGGCCTCGAGGGTGCTCAGAATCTTGGCGCCGACATGATACGCGGCAAGATGCTGCTCAACCTCGACTCTGAAGACGACGGCGAGATCTTCGTGGGCTGCGCCGGAGGTATCGACACCACAGCCATCTTCAAGTATAAGCGTAGTCTTTCGCCCGAGAATTTCATCTTCCTGCGCGTGAATGTGAGCGGTCTGCTGGGTGGCCACAGCGGTGGCGACATCCATCTGGGTCGTGCCAACGCCAACAAGATCATAGCCCGCTTCATCTGGGAGTGCTCTCAGCTCTGGGATGTGGAGGTATCCGAATTTAATGGCGGCAACCTGCGCAATGCCATCCCTCGCGAGGCATGGGCTATCTTCGGAGTGCACAGCGACCATGAGCAGGCAGTGGTGCGCCATCTGCACAAATTCTCGGCCGAGATCGTGAATGAATACAAAGCCGTGGAGCCCTCGATCAAGCTCACCATCGAGCGCACCGAGAAGCCCGACTACTGCATAGATTCCGACACATCGCTGCGCCTGGTGCGTGCGCTCTACTCGGCGCCTCACGGAGTATACTCCATGTCGGCCGATCTGGAAGGACTCGTAGAGACCTCCACCAATCTGGCAGCCGTGAAGATGATCGACGACAATTGCATCAAGATCACCACCTCGCAGCGCTCAAGCGTAGAGTCGCGCAAACGCGACATCGCCGGCCAGGTAGAGGCACACTTCCAGCTGGCCGGTGCCGAGGTGAGCCACTCCGACGGTTATCCCGGCTGGGCTCCCAACATGCAGTCGGCCATCATGAAGATTTCGGCCGATGCCTATGAGGAACTCTTCGGGGTGAAACCCGCCATCAAGGCGATTCATGCCGGCCTGGAGTGTGGTCTCTTCCTTGCGAAATATCCCGACCTCGACATGGTGAGCTTCGGTCCGACCATGACAGGCGTGCACTCACCCGATGAGAAAATTCTGATACCGACCGTAGAGAAATTCTGGAAGCACCTCTGCCGCGTATTGGAGAAAGTGGCCCAGGCATGAGAGGGCTGCTCGCCGGAGTGGCGATAGCGTTGATGCTCGGCGCGGCAATCGCGCCGGGCTGCGCTCAGCGCGACAATGGCCGGAAGATTGTGCCGGTGCAGATCGACAGCGTGGCTGCCGACGCACCGGCCGATCCCAACCGCTACAAGCATCTCACAGATGCCGACTTCGAGAAGGTGGCCGCCGAACTCGGTGTGGAGACCGCCGCCATCAAGGCGGTAGTCTCGATCGAGGCCGGAGCCGCCATGAAGGGATTCTGGGCGCCGGGAGTGCCGGTGATCAATTTCGACCGCACGATGTATAAGAAGTATGCTCCCAAGGCAGCATCGCGCGCCGGTGCCAAAGGTGAGACGGTGCCCAAGGGGCTCTCCGGCTATGCGCTTAGCGAATGGACCCAGCTCATCAATGCCCGCAAGACGAATGCGCAAGGGGCGAATATGGGCACCTTCTGGGGAATGTTTCAGATAGGAGGGTTCAATTATAAAGTGTGCGGATGCGAGAGTGTGGATGAGTTTGTGCGACTTATGTCATACTCCGAGCTCGAGCAGCTCGAACTCTTCGCCGCCTTCCTGCGCAATACCGGCTACGTCAACGAGCTGCGGGCACTCAATTGGGCCGGCTTCGCCCGGAAGTACAATGGTCCCAGCTATGCCCGCCGAGGCTATCACACCAAGATGGCCAAGGCCTATGCCCGCTTCAAGGCTGAAGAGGCCCGGCGCGTCAAGGCTCCCACTCCCGAAGTGGCCACAGGCAAAAGTCTCCGGCTCGCTCCGGCGGATGAGGAATGATTTTTCCCAAAAAAATACCATATAAAACACAAATAAAAGATTCTACCCAATATGAAAATCACTGATCTGCAGCCCCGGCTTATCTGGGAATGCTTCGATGAGATAACCCGAGTGCCCCGCCCCACATTCCATCTCGACAAGATGAAGGAATTTCTCGTAGGCTGGGCCGACCGTCACGGTATCCCCTGCCGGGTGGATGCAGTGGGCAATGTGATGATGAGCAAGCCCGCCACCCCGGGTCATGAGAATGCTCCGGCCATCATACTGCAGGGCCATCAGGATATGGTGGCCGAAAAGCGCGGCGACAAGGTGCATGACTTCCTGACCGATCCGATCACCACCATCGTGGATGGCGACTGGGTAAAGGCCGACGGCACCACTCTCGGAGCCGACAATGGCATGGGTTGCGCGGCTGCCATGGCAGTGCTGCTCGACGACTCGCTGGTGCATGGTCCGATCCAGGCACTCTTCACCGTAGATGAAGAGCAGGGGCTCACAGGTGCCAATGGTCTGCAGCCCGGTTTTGTGACCGGTGATATCCTTCTGAATCTCGACTCGGAGGAGCATGGGCAGCTCGTGATAGGTTGCGCAGGTGGCAAGATCACCGTGTGTCGGCTCCCCTACAAGGCCGAGGCCGCTCCCGAAGGATTGGTGTGGTATGAGCTGCACCTCGACCACTTCAAGGGTGGCCACTCCGGTATGGAGATCGGTCTGGGACGTGGCAACGCCAACCAGCAGCTGGCCCGCTTCATCTGGGAGTGGCAGCAGGAATGCACCATGGAGGTGGCTATGATGGATGGCGGCAATCTGGCCAATGCCATCCCGCGCGAATGTAAGGCTATCGTGGGTGTGAAAGAGTGCTGCGCAGCCGACCTGGAGAAAGAGGTGGCCGAATACAACGACCTTCTCCATGCTGAATTCATGCTTGCCGAAGAGCCCACATTCATCTTCGAGGCCAAGCGTGTGGAGGCTCCCGCCACAATCATCGATTCCGCCACATCGCGCCGCCTTGTGGCCGCCATATTCGCATGTCCGAATGGAGTGCAGGGTATGTCGCGTGCCGTAGAGGGTCTGATTGAGACCTCCGACAATCTTGCCTCCGTCAAGATGCGCGAGGGTAATGTGGTGGAGGTCACAGTGCATCAGCGCTCATCGGTGGATTCCCGCCGCGACGAGATCGCCAACCGTGTGAAGGCACTTTTCACCATGATCGGAGCTGAGGTGGAATTTGAGGATGCATATGTGGGCTGGGCACCCAATCCCGAATCGAAGGTGCTCAAAGTGGCCGAGCAGAGCTTTGAAGAGCTTTTCGGCACCAAGCCCCGTGTAGAGGCTCTGCATGCCGGCCTGGAGTGCGGCCTCTTCCTTGAGAAGATGCCCGGACTCGACATGATATCCTTCGGCCCCACACTTAAGGATATTCACTCTCCCAGCGAGCGAGCCAACATCCCCAGCGTGGAGGCATTCTGGAAATTCCTCACCGACATTCTGCGCCGTCTGGCCTGATGCTGTAAGAACCCTGACAAACTGTAAGAACCCTGACAATAATATCCCATCCGGGATAATACTGATACCAGCCCCCGCGGAGACCGAACCATTTCGGCTCTGCGGGGGTTTATATTTCATAATAGAAATATGTGGAAATGTTAGGATACTTGTCAGTAGGGGTCTTTATCGACGGGGGTTATTACGCCAAAGTCAATCGAGCCCTCAAGGCTATAGAGAGCAGCATCATCAAGGTGCGGTCGCTCTTTGATTTCATATGTGGGCGCCTGGCCTACGAGGAGGGTGTGAATCCCTCCGACTGTCAGATCACGGAAGCTCATTATTTCCGTGGGCGATATCGTGTGAAGGAGGCCTACGACCGCCATCTGCTCTACAACGAGCGCAAATTTGAGGATACACTCATTGAGAATGATGTGGTGTTTCACTACAAGCACTTGCGCGAAGTGGAGAAGAACGGTGAGGTGCAGGTGATCGAGAAGGGGGTGGATGTGTGGTTTGCCCTCGAGGCCTACGAACTTGCCACATTCCGTAAATTCGATTATGTGGTGCTCATCACCGGCGATGCCGATCATGAGATGCTGGTGCGCAAGCTTAAGGCTCTAAAGATCAAAACGGTGCTTCTCACATGGAATCTCACCGACGTGGATGCAACATCCCCTCTGCTCAAAGAGGAGGCAGGGCATCATTGGGAGCTGAGCAATATCGTGCAGCAAGACCCGGGGCTCAAGAAGCATCTGCTCTACAGGCTTCGCGAATCGGCTGTGAATCCGCTTGGCGATGATTTCTGAGCATCAGGGAGCCGATGGCAGATGCCGGAGCGCGGCCACGCCGGGCGGATCGAAAATCATGTAAGCTCCTCCCGGCCCAGGCAAAAGATGATTAGCATCTACTTATAAAAATAATAAGACTATATCAATCTCTCCGGTTCTTCTCACTGTAGCAGCTGAGCCGGATACAAACAGACTCAAGCTATGAAAAAGACATTCAGATTATTACTTATCGCGCTGGCGGCAATCTTTATTACCGCAGCCTGCAGTCGTGCCGACCAGGCAGCCGATGTGGCGAAGAAAATTCAGGTCGGCGACACACTTACCGAAGCCGAGTATACGACAGTGATCGACTATCTCGGCCGCTTTGCCGAGGAGGCCCAGCCGATTCAGGATCAGATCAACAATCTCCCTTATGGTGATGCCAAGGCCACAGCACTACAGCAGCAGCTCGATGAGATTAAGAGCAAAAACACCTATCTCGAGCTGTTCCAGTCAACCCTCGGCCGCACCTCGCAGGCTCAGCTTGGGGCAGATAATGTGGCGCTCGTCAATAAATATGCCGGCTATGAGTGGTTTGCCGCACCCGATTGGGCCACCATCACCACCGATCCCGAGGCCGCAGGGCTTGAGATGACCACACCGAGCTCCGACAGCACCGGAGTGGTGGCAGCCCCACAGGAGGAACTCAAAGTGAAGACGCGGCTCTGAGTGAAGAAGTGTCAAAAAAGGTGAGAAAAGCAGACTTTTTAGCCTGAAAAAGTGTCTTGAAGGGGTTGGAAAATATGTTACACAACATGTTGCTCCCTTAATCGACGCTGGAAAAATGTCGATAAAAGGGAGGAATGTTTACAAATTGTCGCAATCGATGGATGAATTATTCGGTTGCGGCAATTTTTATATTGCAAACTGACAAAATGAAAGTGTGAATTGAATAAATGGCGAATAAAATTTATGCATAAAAGATTTGGCAATCACGCGAAAGGTAGCTATCTTTGCAATGTAATCGAAAGCGAGTCGGTGAGAGCGGCTCCGGAATCGGGGTGAGAGACCGATAAGATTGCAAGAGAAAAAATACCAACTTCTGTTGACCACATCGATAAAGAGATATCGACTGCCGCAATGACATCATGAAACACCGACCATGGCGCGGAGAGGGAAGGTTGAAAAAAAGACAGCCCGAGTGAAAATAAAGGAAGTCAGCTAATTTTTTATACCTCTACCTTGAGAAGGATTTCTATCCTGAACCCTAATGCCGAAAAACTGATATACCTTCGGGTCGACATGAGCGCGAAGCCCACCGTCAGCATCTGAGGGCAGAAATGATGACAGCATTATAACTTAAGTCTATTCTACCATGAAAACCGAATAACAACGAGTGACCTTAAATCTCATCAAAAAGCCATGAAAAAGCCAGCCGAGGGCTGCATTTTCCGCTCTCCGCGCCATTTGGTCGAAATAGAAAAAACTCATACAGCCGCATTGCTTCCCCGCCGGGGTGGCGATGCGGCTTGTTTTTTTGGCTGACTCCGAATTTTTTAGTAATTTTGCAGACGATTGTTGTGTGTCAATGAGAAGATATTCGCCGCCACTCTATCATCATCCCGCGCACTGAAGCCATACCCAACGGCATAGGTGAAACAGAAAGTATATCGCGGTGGTTCAAAATATGTAAAGTGGTTTTAGCGTTATGTTTAAAATAAACTCTCTGATAGACATCTGATAAATATATGTGTGGAATAGTAGGCTATCTTGGAGACCGCGATGTGTACGACATCCTGATCAAAGGTCTTCACAGGCTTGAATACAGGGGTTACGACAGTGCCGGAGTGGCACTCGAGACTCCCGAAGGAAAGCTCAATGTATATAAAGCCATGGGCAAGGTGAGCAATCTTGAGGCATATTGCCGCGACAAGGATCTGAATGCCTCCGTAGGTATCGCTCACACCCGCTGGGCTACTCATGGCGAACCATCCGACAATAATGCACATCCCCACTACAGTGAGGATGGCAATCTTGCATTGGTGCATAATGGCACAATCGAGAATTACAAGGTGCTTAAAGATGCTCTGATACAGCACGGTTGCAACTTTCATACCGAAACCGACACCGAGGTGCTGGTGCAGCTCATAGAATATATAAAGGTGAGCAATGGCTGCTCGCTGATCGAGGCTGTGCGCGAGGCGCTCAACCAGGTGCAGGGTGCATATGCCATCGCGGTGCTCGAGAAGGGGCACCCGGAGCAGATCGTGGCCGCCCGAAAGAGCAGCCCGCTGGTGATAGGCATAGGTGAGGATGAATTCTTCCTCGCTTCGGATGCCACTCCATTTGTGGAATACACAAAGGAGGCCGTATATGTGAAAGATGATGAAATCGCGGTGCTGCGCCGCGGCGAACCTCTCCGACTCCTCAACCTCAAGAATGAGGAGACATCGGTCGATGTCACCGAACTCGAACTCTCCATCTCGCAGCTCGAGAAGGGTGGCTATCCACACTTCATGCTCAAGGAGATATTCGAGCAGCCCAATACGCTGCGCGACTGTCTGCGTGGCCGAGTGGTGAATGGGGGTAAGCGCATCGTGCTCACCGGTGTGATGGATAACACGGAGAAATTCCTGAGTGCGAAGCGTATAGTGATTGTGGCCTGCGGCACATCATGGCATGCCGGACTGCTGGGTAAGTATCTGATCCAGGAGATGTGTAAGATTCCGGTGGATGTGGAGTATGCCAGCGAATTCCGCTATAACAATCCGGTGATCGGTGTGGATGATATCGTGATAGCGATCTCGCAGAGCGGTGAGACGGCCGATACGCTGGCCGCCATCCAGATAGCCCGCGAAAAGGGTGCATTTGTGTATGGTATCTCCAATGTGGTGGGTAGCTCGATACCGCGCGAGACCCACAGCGGCACCTATATCCATGTGGGCCCCGAGATTGGTGTGGCCTCGACCAAGGCATTCACCGGTCAGGTGCTGGTGCTCACTCTGCTTGCTATGGCAATCGGCGAATTGCGCGGCACACTCTCGGCCGAGCAGGTGGCGGAATATGGTAAGTGGGTGCTTCGTCTGCCCGAATTGGTGACGGAGGTTCTGAAACTTGACAAGAAAATCAAGCATCTTTCGGCTATATATACCTATGCACGTAATTTCCTCTATCTGGGCCGAGGCTATAATTATCCTACGGCTCTGGAGGGGGCGCTCAAACTAAAGGAGATCAGCTATATTCATGCAGAGGGTTATCCGGCTGCCGAGATGAAGCACGGTCCGATTGCGCTGATCGATGCCGAGATGCCATCGGTGATAGTGGCTCCGGAGGATCATCTGTATGAGAAGATTGTGAGCAATGTGCAGCAGGTGAAGGCGCGTGGCGGCAGCATAATCGCTATTGTGTCGAAGGGTGATACGGAGATCAGTAAGATTGCCGACCATGTGCTTGAGGTGCCGGTGGTGCCGGAGTGTCTGACTCCGATTATTACATCTATCCCGATGCAGTTGCTTTCTTATTATATTGCTATTAATAAGGGGAAGGATGTGGATATGCCTCGAAATCTGGCTAAATCTGTGACTGTGGAATAAATCCTGCGGCGGGATGGCGCGGGTGTATTGATATGCCGGCTGCATGGGAATCTTTTGGGATTTCTGTGCGGCCGGTTTTGGCTTTTGATGGGCTTCCGTTCGCTTGCGCTCCGGCGCGGGACCAGGAGGATTCGTGCTTGGGTGGGGGCGGCTCCCGTTCGCTTGCGCTCCGGCGCGGGACCAGGAGGATTCGGGCTTGGGA
>JAIDKG010000041.1 GCA_029051525.1 Muribaculaceae bacterium | reverse complement strand
GACATACAGACATAGAAAAATTACCCGCTCCGGACTGAAGCGGGTAAGGGAGGATGTGCTCTTTATTTTAGTTTAAATGAAAGAGCCGTGACTCTGGCGAATGTGGAATATGATTATTTCCCCTCACCGGCCGATTCATTGCGACGTATGCGCCGACCCGGAGCGGTGTTGAGTATCAGGGGCGCAGCCTCGAATGTGACAAGACTGGTGTCGAGTCCGTAGGCATCACTGTCGCTGCGCCCCAGACGGTGCAGACGGTCGTGGCTGCGCATCAGAAAACGCTCCCGCTTTCGGCAATTGCTGGAGAGGGAGAAGACTCGGCGCAGCAGCACAAACCGGAAATCTCCCGGCACTCCGGCCGCACGAAGCGACGGATAACCGCTCCGCAGGTCGAGAGCCCCCTGCTCTACAAGATCCTCCACCACCTGACGCAGGTATAGACTGACCCTCGGGTCAACACGATAACCCACATGCATCGTAACCATAAAGATTTTTCCGGGACTCACTATCTTCACGTCATACGATAATTCGTCGGGAGCATCGACATAGTCCACATTGACAAACCAGTAATGGTCGGCCCTTTTGGGCCGCTTGTTGATTATGGAGTAGAGCAATTTCGACTCGACGCGTCCCGTATCGGCCGACTCACTCAGATAAACCAGATTGGAGGCAAATTTCGGAATGGTGTAGTCGGCACTCACAGCTTCGATGAGCGGGGCCGCCTCCTCAAGCGAACGATATTCGGTGTAGCGTCCGCGCACAGCCGATGACTTATGCCATATCACCATCACGGCCCCCACACCTCCGGCGGCAAGAAGTGTGTACCATCCGCCATGAGTGAATTTAAAGAGATTGGCCACGAAGAATACCCCTTCCAGCACCACAAAGAATGTGAAGAAAATTATGCTCCACACCTTCCCCACTCCGCGCATACGCATCCAGATTGTGAGCAGCAGCGTGGTCATAAGCATCGTGATTGTAATCGCCAGTCCATAGGCGGCCTCCATATGCGATGAATCGCGGAAAAGTAATACCGTGACCAGACATCCGGCAAGCAGAGCCCAGTTGACCGCAGGAATATAGAGCTGTCCGCGCTCTTCCGATGGATATTTAATGCGCAGTTTGGGCCAGAAATCAAGATTGACAGCCTCTGAGAAGATGGTGAAGGCTCCACTCAGCAGCGCCTGGCTGGCAATCACGGCTGCTCCGGTGGCGAGCAATACCGCCGGGAGAGTAAGCCAATGTGGCACAATGGCATAGAAGGGATTCAAACCCGCCACAGATGCCGGATTATGCGAGATGAGCCACGCGCCCTGCCCGAGATAATTCAGTATCAGCATGACCTTGACGAAGCACCAGCTCACGGCGATGTTGCGTCGGCCGCAGTGACCGAGATCGGAATAGAGAGCCTCGGCACCGGTGGTGCAAAGAAACACCGCGCCAAGTATAAGGAACCATTCGGGCGACGACACCATCAGCCTCACCGCATACCAGGGATTGAAGGCGCGTAGCACTGAAGGCACCTGCCACACCCACACCATCCCCGCCACACCGAGCGAGAGAAACCACAACATCATGAATGGACCGAACATACGTCCGATCCTCCCCGTGCCGGCCTGCTGGATTAGGAAAATACCCAATATCACCACCACTACTACCGGCACCACCGGCACATTGTCGGTGACGATGGAGAGTCCCTCGATGGCGGAGGTCACCGTGACGGCCGGGGTTATCATGCCGTCGGCTATCAGGGCGGCAGCTCCGATGGCGGCCACAAGATAGGTCCATTTATGCGGCAATCGCCGCAACAGTGCAAACAGGGCGAGAATCCCACCCTCCCCCTTATTGTCGGCCCGAAGGGCGATGACCACATATTTCACAGTGGTCTGCATGGTCAGAGTCCATATCACACAAGAGATGGCACCCAACACATAGTCTGCATCATAATGAGGATTCACCCCCGTGATAGCCTTCATCACATAGAGGGGCGACGTACCGATGTCGCCGAACACGATACCCACCGTCACCAGAATACCCGCAAACGTGAGTCTTCGTGCCACAGTCGATTTCCCGGCCTCCCCTCCTATATCTACAATTCGATTACTGTCCATAGCGGAATTTTTACCGCTATAACACCCATCCCCCCCATTTTTCTCACTCTCCCCCCACTTTCTCCGACCAGTCCGACCAGTCCGACCGGGAATAAAAGTGTCTAATCAATTTAAATTATTGTAACTGTGGCTGCCGCAACCATCAAGTTTCACTGTTTTGCATGCACGCAGTCATGGCAGCCGGCACGCTCTGCGGTTTCGGCTTCGATGGTGACATGAGCTATTCCGAGCTTGCGGAGCGATTCGCGCAGTGTGTCGGTGACGCGGTCTATCTCGCCGGGATCGGGCACCACCACATGCACGGTCAGCGCGGTGGCTGTCGTGCTGAGTGGCCAGATGTGCAGATGATGGAAGGAGCTGACACCATCGGTGACGGCTATACACTGCTCCACTTTCTCAATGTCGACATCGGCCGGGACTCCATCGAGCGCCATCCTCAGACTTTCGCGCAACAGCGACCAGGACCCTACGGCGATGACCACTGCTATCACGATACCTACCACCGGGTCGAGCCAATTCCAACCGGTATAACCTATCACTATACCTGAACCCACCACTCCGACCGACACCAATGTGTCGGCAATCATATGCAGGAAGGCTCCCCTCACATTTAAGTCGCCGTGGCTATGCCGCATAAGCATCCAGGCAGTGACACCATTGATCACTACACCAGCTCCGGCCACCCATGCAATCTCACCGCCATCCACAGCCACCGGACGCAACAGACGCTCCACAGCCTCGATGACGATGAATATCACCGCCACATAAAGTATCACGGCATTCAGCAGCGAAGCCTCTATCGTGGCCTTGCCATAGCCATAGGAGAAACGTGGTGTCGGCGGCCGTTGCGATGCCTTGAAGGCTATAAGCGCTATCAGCAATGAAGCGACATCGCTAAGATTATGCCCCGCATCACTGAGCAGCCCCATCGAACCACTGCTGAATCCGAAGACCGCTTCAAGAATCACATAACCGAGGTTGAGGCCGATTGCCCAATAAAACACATTTTTAAGTCTGCCACCCTCTCCCATCGGTATATGCGCATGGTGATGGTCGTGGTGATGGTCGTGATGATGACCATCGCATTGAGCCATACGGTCGGTGCAACTGCCGGTGTGAGCGATATGAAGCTCACGCTCTTCAAGAGCGTTCACATGAAGTTCTGTGTCGTGTGCCATATTAATCAATAGAGAGTCACTTAGAGTCTCACCTACAAAAATAACACTTATATCGATGCAAATCGGTTGCAATGTTACTGCTCTCTTGCTGATATGAGTGCACGATACGGCAATGATGTCCGTTATATCAACAGTCAAAATAACATCATGCATCCATTCTCAGCTGAAGATATCAGCGCGATTGTCAGCGCAGTGCCTGCCGGCAAGGTCACAACTTATGGCGATGTGGCCGCATTGGCGGGGAGTCCGTCACATGCCCGGCTCGTGGGCCGGATTCTGGCTGCCATCGGCATGGACTCGGATGTGCCATGCCATAGGGTGGTCAACGCGCAGGGGCGCCCGGCGCCACATTGGCACCGCCAGCGCCCCCTGCTCGAATCGGAAGGTGTAGTGTTCAATCAAAACGGACTAATCGACATGCGCCGCTTCCGCTGGCAACCCGCTTCGGCCGAGGATTAGCAGGCTCCGGGTGCCAATGCGCCTACATCAGCTGCACTCTTAGGATATCCGGCCGGTCAGAGGTGCGGCTGTCTCTTCGGCTGCCTTGCGGGCGGCTGCGGCACATACCTGTTTATACTCGGAGGGCGTCACCTTCAGGAATTGAGGCAGATATGTATCCCAGTCATCGAGGATGCGCTTGGCCAGCTGGCTCCCGGTGTGGCGATGATGAGCCATGATTAGGCTGCGGAGTTCGGAGATTTCTTCAGGCTGTGCGAGGAGGGTAAGCTCTACGAGTTCCATGTTGATGTTGGCATCGGCATCGCCGGTGCTGTTGAGGATATAGGCTATGCCGCCGCTCATTCCGGCGGCGAAATTGCTACCTATCTTGCCAAGCACTACCACCCGGCCTCCGGTCATATACTCGCAGGCATGGTCGTCGACACCCTCGGTCACGGCCAGCGCACCACTGTTGCGCACGGCAAACCGTTCACCTACCCGACCGTTGACATACAGTTCGCCGGCTGTGGCTCCATACAGAAGTGTATTGCCGGCAATCGTGTTATGCTCGGCTGCAAAGGTCGAACCCTTCGGGGGCACCACCACGATGCGGCCTCCTGAAAGCCCCTTTCCGAGATAATCGTTGGCCTCTCCTTCAAGTCGGAGTGAGATTCCCTTGCAGAGGAATGCCCCGAAACTCTGTCCGGCGGCGCCGGTGAATGTAAGGTCGATGCTACCGTCGGGGAGGCCTCGGCCATCGGTGATACGCGTCACATGGCCGCTGAGCATACAGCCCGTGGAGCGGTCGGTATTGATGATATTCATCCCGAGGCTCACCGGCTGCCCGGCCTCAATGGCATTGCCCACGATGCTGAGTATGGCATGGTCCTTGACCACATCAAGACGGTGATCCTGGGGAGAGGTGAAATGCAGGTCGGCCTCCTCCTGCCGACGCGGCATATGGAGGAGTCGGCTGAAGTCGAGTCCGGCACGCTTGCTGCCTACCGGTTGCTCGCGGAGCTGCAGGAGATCTGCACGGCCGGTGATCTCTTCAATGCTGCGATAACCCATCGAGGCCAGTCGCTCACGCACACTGCGAGCCATGAAGCGGAAATAATTCACCACCCATTCCGAACGACCGATGAATTTGCGACGCAGTTCCGGATTCTGTGTGGCTACCCCCTTGGGGCACTTGTTGGTATGACACACTCGCGCCATGCAGCAGCCCAGCACCACCAGCGGTGCCGTGCCGAAACCGAATTCCTCGGCGCCGAGCATTGCGCTCACCATCACATCATGCGGACTCTTCAACTGGCCGTCGGCCTGCAGACGGAGTTTGCCGCGCAGGTTGTTCATCACGAGCGTCTGCTGAATCTCGGCCAGACCGATCTCAACCGGCACACCGGCATGCTTCATCGAACTTGCCGGCGACGCACCCGTGCCACCGTCGCAGCCGCTGATCAGAATCTTGTCGGCCTTCGCCTTGGCCACACCGGCAGCGATTGTACCCACACCGCTTTCAGCCACCAGCTTGACGCTGATCTGCGCTTCGGGGTTGATATTCTTGAGGTCGAAGATTAGTTGGGCGAGGTCTTCGATCGAATATATGTCATGATGCGGCGGGGGTGAGATCAGCGTGATGCCGGGCAGAGAATGGCGCGTGCGTGCTATCACCTCATCCACCTTGAATCCGGGCAACTGTCCCCCCTCTCCGGGCTTGGCACCCTGAGCCACCTTGATCTGCAATTCGGAGGCATTCACCAGATATTCGGCATCCACGCCGAAACGACCGGATGCCACCTGGCGCACACCACTACGCGCCCACGTGCCATCGGGTCGGCGCTTATTGCGCTCCGGGTCTTCACCACCCTCGCCACAATTGCTCATGCCGCCTATGCTGTTCATGGCGATGGCCAGAGCCTCATGGGCCTCGCGACTTATGGCTCCGAACGACATTGCCTCCGAGCAGAATCGTCTCATTATCTCCTCCTCACTCTCCACCTCATCGATTGAGATAGGCTCGCGGTCGCTCTTCACCTCCATCAGGTCGCGCAGGAAGAGAGGATTCTCCTTCTCCTCCACCAGAGCCACATACTTCCCGAAGAGTGCATAGTCACCCTTCGAGGCGGCCTCCTGCAGAGCCTTGACCACAGCCGGATTCCACGCATGTGTCTCGCCATCGCGACGATAGCGGTAATTGCCGAAGTCTACCTCCCCGGGGGCTTCATCGCTTCCGAAGGCACGCTGATGAGCAGCAATAGCCTCGGCTGCCACATCCTCGATGCCGATACCATCCACGGCCGAGGGGGTGTCGGGCATGTAGCGCCCTAAAAGGCGGCGCCCCACACCAAAGGCCTCGAAGAGGGCGCACCCGCGATAACTGCGCACTGTGCTGATGCCCATCTTCGACATGATCTTGAGCATCCCCTTATTTACAGCCTTGATATAGTGTGCCTCCGCACCCTCGAAGTCGAGTTGCAACTCATTACGGTCCACAAGATCTTTGAGTATGGCGAATGCCATATAGGGATTCACCGCGCTGGCTCCATAACCCATCAGCAGAGCCACATGCATCACCTCGCATATCTCACCGCTCTCCACGATGATGGCAATCTGCGAACGCTTGCCTCGGCTCACCAGATGGCGATGCACAGCCGAAAGGGCCAGCAGCGACGGAATCGGTGCCATGGTGCGATTCACATTGCGATCTGACAGCACCATGTAGTTATAGCCGGCATCCACTGCATTCTCAGCATCGCGGCATAGCAGATCGAGCGATCGCTCCATTGCTGTCACCCCGCCTTCAGCCTCAAAGAGCATGGAGAGTGTAATGGTGCGGAATCCTTTGTATTGCAGATGGCGCAGCATGTCGAGTTCGCTGTCGCTCACCACCGGCGAGGGCATCATGACCACCTTGCAGAGATCGGCCGTGGGACGCAGAATATTCTTGCTCACCGACCCCACATAACTCGTCAGCGACATCACACTCTGCTCGCGTATCGGGTCGATGGGCGGATTGGTGACCTGCGCGAACTGCTGACGGAAGTAGTTGAAAAATCTCTGCGGCATCTGCGAGAGCACTGCCGGAGGGGCATCATTTCCCATCGACATAACCGGTTCCTGACCGGTCCGGGCCATCGGCTTGATGATGAGTTCCACATCTTCGCGGTTATATCCGAAAGCGGTCATCAGCCGCTCCATATCCTCCACCGTATGACTCACCTTGCGCCCGCTCTGCAATTCACTCAGCACGATGCGTCCGTCGCGAAGCCACTCGGCATAAGGAAGACGCGACGCGAGGTCGCGCTTTATGTCGGCATCGGCATGCACCCGCCCCTCTTCAGTGTCGACCAGAAGGAGTTTACCCGGCTTCAGACGCCCCTTGCGCTCTATCTCCTCGGCCGGGATATCGGGCACACCGGCCTCGGAAGCGATGATCATCTCGCCCGATTTGGTCACTGTCACCCGCGCCGGACGCAATCCGTTGCGGTCGAGCATACCTCCGGCATAGCGACCGTCGGAGAATATGATAGCCGCCGGGCCATCCCAGGGCGCCATAAAGATGGAGTGATATTCATAGAATGCCTTCAGGCGGCGGGAGAGTGAGTTATGTTCGGTACAGCTCTCCGGCACAAGCATGGCCAGCGCATGAGGGAGCTCCAGACCGGAACGGATGAAGAATTCAAGCGCATTGTCGAATGATGCACTGTCGCTCATCCCGGGCTGTATCACCTGACCGATGTTCTGGAAATCCCCCTCCTCATCGGCGGCAATCACGGCCTCGCGGGTCGACATCCAGAAGCGGTTGCCTCGGATGGTATTGATCTCGCCATTGTGGCCTATGTAGCGGAATGGCTGGGCCAGACGCCACTGCGGGAAGGTATTGGTGGAGAATCGCGAATGCACCAGGGCTATGGCACTGGTGAAATAAGGACTCTGAAGATCCTTGAAATACTTGCGCAACTGTAGCGACGAAAGCATCCCCTTATAGATAAGGGTTCGTGTAGAGAGACTCACTATATAGCAGCCATCCTTGTCGGCGATATTCTCCGATTCGAGCACAGCCTGCTCCACTCGTTTGCGTATCACATAGAGCAGACGCTCCAGACGATCGCGGTTGTCGCTCCCCACGATAAAGAGTTGCCGTATCACCGGCTCTGAGGCAAGCGCGTCAGGACCGAGCACCGAGCTATCCACCGGCACATCGCGGGAATGCATCAGAAAAAGACCCTGCCCCTTAATCTCGCGGTCAATGATACGCTCGAACTCCCCACGGTCTGCCTCATCCTTGGGCATGAACACCATCCCCACACCATAGCGTCCCTTTTCGGGCACCGGTATACCATTGAGCAGTATAAACTCATGAGGGATCTGCACCATGATACCGGCGCCGTCGCCGGTGAGATTGTCGGCACCTTCAGCGCCGCGATGGGCCATATGCTCCAGCACACGCAGTCCCTGATCTACAATCGAATGATGCTTGCTGCCATCGATTTTCACCACCAGGCCCACGCCACATCCGTCATGCTCATAGTCGGGCGAATATAACCCCTTGCAATCTTGAAACCTATTGTCAATCTTTTTCATAAAAGCCAGTTCAATTCTATAATACCACCATTCCTGCAAATAAGAGCGCGTTCCTTAAAATTTCGGGGCCGTAGGGGTCGCAGCCTTGGAGTGGATTTTGCCACTTGCTGCAAGGAGCATACCGAGGTATGCGACTGAAAGCAAGGGGCAAAATACGCCCAAGGATGCGAGACCATAG
>JAIDKG010000040.1:3753-6372 GCA_029051525.1 Muribaculaceae bacterium | reverse complement strand
GCAAAGCCCGACCCGCGCGAAGCTCTCTGCGCCTTTGCGCCTTTGCGTGGTACCCCCCGCGCGTCTATGCGAGAGACCCGCCGGCTCCGCGTGAGAATCCGCGAGAATGCCCGAAATATTTTTGGCCGTTTGACCGAAATGGCGTATATTTGTATGTTGATTCCGGTGGTTAGCGTGCCGGGAGTGGATTGTGAGCCACCCCGCCGGAGCCGCCGAGAGTCGGTTTTTTCCATATAATCTCTATGTCCCCTTTTCTTTTCGCCACAGCCCGGTCTCCCCGAGGACTCCGCCGTCTGCTGCTCACCCTCGTGTTGACCATTGTCGGCCTGGCCGGCGCCGTGGCACAGCCACCCGATGAGATCCGCAACCCCAACTTGGGTAATGTGGGCTACTTCGTGGCCGACCCTTACGACCAATTGTCGCACGCTACCGAAGAGCATATCAACCAACAACTGAAGTCACTCCGCAAGGCCACAACCTGCGAACTCGCCGTGGCAATCATCCACACCACCGGCGACCTCTCGATCGAGGAGTATTCCAACCGTCTTTTCAACCGCTGGGGCCTGGGACGCGCCGATAAGAATAACGGCGTGCTGCTCGTAGTGGCTACCGACGACCGCACCGTCCGCATCGAGGTGGGTGCCGGCGCCGAAGGTGCCCTCCCGGATATCACGGTGGGTAAGATCTTGCGCAATTCAATCGTGCCGGCTCTGAAGGATGGCAATCTCAATCAGGCAGTGGCCGGCGGCGTGGATATGATCGCCGAGGTACTCGTGCAGCCCGAAGTGGCGGCCGAATTGCGCAGTTCGCACACCGACGGCGCCATCGACAAGGTGCGCGCCATCGATTCCAATACTATCTGGAATTTCCTCGGGATCACGGCGATATGCGTGTTAATATTCGCTCTGGTGATGATGTTGATCGACCTCTTCCGCATCCGCGGTGTCCATAACTATACCAAGGCGATGATCCTGCGTCCGCATCTCACCACCTATTGGTGGTGCGCCGGTCTCTCCTTCGGTCTGGCGCTCCCGATAGCGATAGTGATGTGGCTGGTATATCGCCGCGCACGCACTGTGCCGATGAAATGCGGCAATTGCGGTGCCACGATGCGAAAACTCGATGAGGAGAGCGACAACGCCTATCTCACCCCCTCGCAGGATTTCGAGGAACGGCTCGGCACCGTGGATTACGACGTGTGGCTTTGTCCGGAGTGCGGCAGCGTGGAGCGCTTCCCCTATGTGGAGCACCAGTTGAAATACCGCTCCTGTCCGCATTGCCACACAGTGGCCATGCGTCTCTCGATGGATCGGGAGGTACAGCCCGCCACCACCCATCGCGAAGGACATGGCGAACGCATCTACACCTGCGAGTTCTGCCATGGCACCCTCAGCGAGGGGTATGTGATTCCGAAGAAGGTCGATGCCGCAGCCGTGGCTCTTGCAGCCGGTGCGGCGGCTTCGGTTCTGGGCCGGAGCGGTCGCCGTGGCGGCGGCGGCGGTGGCGGCGGTTTCGGCGGCGGTTTCGGCGGTGGCAGGTCGTCGGGCGGCGGTGCCACCGGCCGCTGGTAAGCATCTTTGTGAACTCCCGGAGCCTCGCTCCGTTATAGTGTATATTACCAATCAGATACGTCAGCGCGCCTCGCGGCAGCAGCAGCACCGTATCAGCCATAGTCATGTCAAGTAAAAATTCTGTATCAGCCATTCTCTCAGCCCTGTTGATTCCCGGGCTGGCACTCCTCAGCTCTTGCGGCAGTTCGGCCGACGATGAGCAGTTTTTCTCTTTCCAGTCGTATACCCTCACCACCGTGGCCAAGGGTGCCGACACCGATTCACTCCGCCTTCATCTGAAGGATTTCAACGGACTCTGGAATGTGTCGAGCTCCGGTATCATGCCGGTCAAGGTGGGGCCTCACGAAATCACGGCACTGACCGATTCATTGGCAGCCATGTCGTGTGTGAATTTCGATGCCGGCACACCGGCCATCGTGCTCCCCCGCGAACTACAGGCACTCCCGAAAGACTCGGCGGCTTCGGATAGTCTGGCGGCGGGTTCGTCGCTGATGGTACGCACCACCCTCGACCTGCTCACCCCCGTAGCGGCCGTATTCCGCGTCTACACCTATTCCTATCCCGAGGGTGCGGCCCATGGAGTCTATTCCAACCGATATCTGAACTTCGACGTAGCCGGCGGCAGCATCATCAGCCTCGCCACCCTCTTCAATCCCGGCTACGAACGAGTGCTACAGCCCATGATCGTAGAGCGCCTCAAAGAGAGCCACAGCACCCTACTGGTCGAAGAGGACGAGATTGAGATTCCGCCCGTATTCCGCATCACCTCCGACGGCATCGAATTCATCTACGGCATCTACGCCATAGCCCCCTACTCCGAAGGCGAACCCACCGTAAGCTTCAAC
This sequence comes from Muribaculaceae bacterium, assembly GCA_029051525.1. Classification (GTDB taxonomy): domain Bacteria; phylum Bacteroidota; class Bacteroidia; order Bacteroidales; family Muribaculaceae; genus Lepagella. The sequence goes on along the minus strand of JAIDKG010000040.1, from coordinate 3,956 downwards.
GCCTACGAACTCACCGACCTCCTCACCCCCACCGGCAAAGCCCTCCTCACCCCATAGCCGCCTCCCCTTCGCCGCGAATCCCCACCCGCGCGACCACGGATTATCCCACGCAAAGCCGCAGAGGCGCAAAGCCCGACCCGCGCGAAGCTCTCTGCGCCTTTGCGCCTTTGCGTGGTACCCCCGCGCAACCACGGATTATTATC
>JAIDKG010000040.1:0-3653 GCA_029051525.1 Muribaculaceae bacterium | reverse complement strand
CCACGCAAAGCCGCAGAGGCGCAAAGCCCGACCCGCGCGAAGCCCTCTGCGCCTTTGCGCCTTTGCGTGGTACCCCCGCGCGACCACGGATTATCCCACGCAAAGCCGCAGAGGCGCAAAGCCCGACCCGCGCGAAGCCCTCTGCGCCTTTGCGCCTTTGCGTGGTACCCCCCGCGCGTCCCTGCGTGAGACGCGGCCGCGTGAGGCTCACCGAAGCCTCCTCCGCAAAACGAAAAAGCTATACCCGGCCGAGGCCGCCAATATGGCGGCCTCGGCCGCTATCATCAGTCGGCCGCCGCCGCAGGTCGCCACCCCGAAGGCTCCCCCGGTCAGCACCAGCGCCACCCCGACCGCCTTCCAGGCGCGCCCCGAATACCGAAACCCATACCTCCGCTTGCAAAGCATATAATTGATAATCAAATCAATCACCCCGCGAGCCACCAGACTCATCCCGAGTCCGTCCAACCCCTGCCAATAGTAAAATACCACACTGCATAGCAACCAGCACACATTCCCCCACACACACTCCAGCCAGAGAAACACCTTCCGGTCCTCTCGGGCCACATAGATATACCCCAGCGGAAATGCAATGGCCTGGATAAGTGTGCCAAACCCCAACCAGTTGATCAATGGTATCACCACCATAAATTGCTGCGTGAGCAGCAACCGTATCAGCAGCGGCGCCGTGAGTATCAGGGCAATTATCAGGGGGGCGGCCACAAGTATCACAATCTCCGTCTGGCGGTTGACCACCTCATGCATCTTCTCACTGTCGTGGCATATGGCCGACAACCGGGGGAAGTAATCAAGCGCCAACGCACTGAACACCATCCCCACATACTGATTCGTAATCGAATTGGCAGCCTGAAACAGACCCACATCCTCCACCGAACCCGCATAGCGGATAAACATATTGATGAGGTAATTGGTCAGCGTACCCGCCAAAGCACCGATCAGAAGTATAAACCCCAACGACACGAGTCGCCCCACCAGTCCGCGTGTGTCGGGCGCCGCCGTAGCCGTCTCGGCCTCCTCGGCCTCCTCCGCATCACCCTTGACGGCCTCCCCACGTTCGGCCGCCTTGAAATTGAAGTAATAGAAGAGGAATGTGCTCAGCGCCAGTATTATCATGGCAGGCACGATACCGGCGGTGCCGAATAGGTAATAGAGCGGCACACCGAAGAGCAGTCCCGCCAATCCCCCCACTAAGGAGGCTTTCGACAATCGTTTCACCTCCCCCAATCCCTGGAGCAGGGCGAGATAGCCGGCTCCGGCTATGGAGAGTGCCACGAATAGGGAGAGCCACAGATAACTCACCGTCTCCCGACCGTCGCCGAAGGTCCAGCGACTCCAGAGGGGAGCCATCGCACCGCATACGAGTGCACCGAGCAGACAAGTGAGCAGCAGCAGCCGCAGTCCCACGCGGAGCGTGTGGCGCAGCCGTCGAGGGTCATCCTTCGAGGCGGCCACCTCCTTGACCACGGCCAGATTCAGACCGAGACTGCATATCTGCTGGATGGTGGCTGTGGAGGAATTGTAGAGGGTCGATATACCCATACCGTCGGCCCCGAGGAAGAGTGCCACGAATTTGCCGCGCACCAGTCCGATCACCACATTAAACATCTGCACACCCCCGAAAGCGGAGATGCGTTTCAGTATGTTGCGGTAACTGTTCTCTTCCTGTCGTTCCATGTCGTGGTCGTTTTATCCTATTTATCTTAACGGTGAGTCGGCGGGGCTTATTTTTTCTGCCTCGCGCCGCGCAGGGCGTGCCATTTCTCGCGGGCTGTGTCGCCGAGTCGCAGGGCGAGCGCGGCGAGCGGGGTGGGCCAGGAGAGGAGCATCATGTATTTGCGGCTTACGCTGGGGCGCAGCAGGTCGGGGTCGAGCACGGCGCGTATCTCATCGATCAGTCCCACGGCGCGTTGGCGCTCCGCTTTCTCGAAGCGGTTTCGGTTCAGCAGTCGCATGGCATCGTAGATGCCGAGCAGGGCCTGCCGCTGCGCTCGGAGGTATTCCTCGCTCTCGGTGTCGTAGCGTTGGCGGGTGAAGTCGATCAGCACACGGTGATTGATGAGGTAATCGAAGAGTCGGCCACTCACTTTGCGGGTGATCGATTCGGGATTGGCGCGGTATAGGTAGATGGCATCGCTGATGGTCATCAGGCGCGCCTCCCAGAGCAGGCGGCGGGTGAGGAGTTCGTCGCCGCAGGAGTAGGAGGGTGAGTCGCTGTAGGCGGCGTAAGTACGCAGGTAGAGGTCGCGGCTTATCAGTCCGCCGCCGGCTCCGATGCGCCATTCATCGAGGGTATATTTCACCCATTCGCGCCCCGGAGCCACGGTGGTGAAGAGTTGGCTGGGGGTGTCGAGGAGTATGCGGCGGTCGTCGAGGTCGGCCATCACGGGGTAGATGATTTCAGCGCCGGTGAGGCGTTGGCGTTCCAATAGTCGGGCCAGGTAGTCGGGTTCTACGCGGTCGTCGGCATCGAGCGGGGCGATCCATACCCCTTGCGCACGCATTATCGCTTCGCGGCGGGGGAGGTATGCGCTCCCGGAGGGGGAGGCCATTTCGTAGAGCCGGATTCTCGGGTCGCGGTCGGCATAGCCGCCGACTATCGCGGCGGTGCGGTCGGTGCTCCCGTCGTTGACCACGATAAGTTCCCAGTCCTGCTCCGTCTGCTGTATTATCGATTCGATCGCCTCGGCGATATACTCACCGGCGTTGTAGGCCGGCATCACCCAACTCACTCTAATCATATCTGTATAAGTCTTATGGTTGATTCAAGGTGCGGGAAGTTGAGGGTGAGGGTTTTGTTGGCGGCGTTGTATTGTGCGGTGAGGTCGCCTGCGAGTGCCTCACCCTCGGCGTCGCGCCAGAATAGCGTGTAGGTGCCGCTCACCCCGGTGGGGTGGAGTTCCCCCTTCAGCCCACCCTCTTCCCAGCCGTCGGCGAGTGTGGCGGCACCGCCGAGGTATATTATTTCGTAGCAGCCGTCGGGTCGGCGCACTGTGGCCAGTCGGTAGTCCCCCCCTTTCATGGCCAGTGATGTGTTGAGACTCCAGTCGATCACGCGCCATATCCCCTCCATGGGGTCGGAGGTGAGTCGGATGCGTTGCATCACCTCTTCTACCTCCATGCAGCTCTGCTGCCACTCGGCGGCGTGCGTAAGCCGCAGGTCGCGCACTGCGATGCGGCCTGAGTTTCCGGCGGCCGGGGCGATGCCTACGGCGGCTATCCCGGTCGGCGGCTCGGGGAGGGTGAGCAGGGTGGTGAGTCGGCGGTCGCCCGCCTCGAGGGTGAGGGGGAGGCCGGGGAGGGCGGTGAGCCGGTAGTGGTTCCATCCCCCGGTGAGGTCGGCCGCAGAGGTCACAGTATGAGAAATGCCTCCCTTTTCAGTGAAGGCATCGCATATCATGGCCGCTTCTTGGCCTATCGGGGTGGGGGAGTGGTGGGAGAGGGTCAGGGTGAGGATGAGGAGGGTGTCGCCGCCGGCATCACGGAGGGTGATGCTCCATGGGGGTGTCGTTTGGTCGGTGGCGCGTTTCGCTATCCCTATCCCGGCTGATGCATCGGGATGACGGAGCTTGAAGTCGAGTTGCAGTTGGTCGGTGGGGGGGAAGTTGAATCCCAAGGGGGTGGCGGCGGTCAGCGTG
>JAIDKG010000004.1:39119-53407 GCA_029051525.1 Muribaculaceae bacterium | reverse complement strand
TTTACCCGCATTCTTTGGCTACTTGGCGCATTGCTTGGCGCAAGTCTGCCACTTACCGGATATTACATCTGGATCAAGCATCTCTTGAAAAAGAGGGCAAGACACTAAGACCAATATAATCATGATAATAGCCGACCCCGATAATCCGTGGTCGGCTATGTTATTTAGAGCGCGTTCCTTAAAAAATCGCCGCCCCTACGACCCCGAAATTTTAAGGAACGCGCTCTTAGAGCGCGCTCTTAAATTATAACGTATGACCGAATTATCTCATCGGCGAGATAAATATCGCTTCTGCATATCAAGTCGGCTGTGCCATCGTCTATTATTTCAAACATAGGAGAAGCATAAAGCATCTCCATCGCTTTTTCAGACGGGATGTGCAACTTTTCAGCAATCAGACTAATGATACGTGCATATTTCATATCTCTTAAAATGCGTGTAGCCTTATCCATGGTCGATTTTTTTATATCCAATATATACAAGACAACGATCTATCGGGATTAGAAAAGCACTTGTCAGATGAATGATATACTAACATAACTCATATCCTTTCTTTTTCATCAGTTCTATCACATCCTCTGCTACATATTCCAAACTGAATGTATGCAACACATCATAGGCCGCGACTAAATAATCATTGATTAACTTGGCGGCACTAAGTTTCCGGTATATAAACGAGCATGACTTACCGGTCATTAAAGACAATGCTCCAATGACACAAGTCACAAAGTCTATCTGTTTTTTTGTCATAATTTCGCAGTTGATTTAATATACTTTGACTCACGTGCAAATTTACTAAATTCGCACGTGAGCAAAGAGCGCATGTCGGCCAAAGGCCGGTGCGCGGTGCCGAAGGCACTTTGACTCACTGCAAATTTACTTATAAATTCTAATATTCAGACTCATTTCATAGAAAAACTACAGTAGAGTATTTATCGCAATTTATCGCAAATTGCGATAAATTGATTTTTACATGACTGAACACCAGATGATTAACACCAACAGCCTACATTAAAACGATTCAGCAATTTATCGGACATCGACCTCATTCTTCGCCATATTCTCGCATTTCCAGATGATGTTGTTATGAAGACCCGAAAGCGGCTTTTCGTAGAGATGGTTGCGGCCGACAGCCGACAGAAACCATAAGAGCGCGTTCCTTAAAATTTCGGGGTCGTAGGGGCGGCGATTTTTGAGGGGATTTTTCGAGTCGAAGAAGGAACAGCTTGTCGTAGACACGCTCCTGCCCGAGCTTGAGCCCGTGAAACAGATGCCAGCCCTGACATCCTCTGAGGATTTGGGATTACGCAACCAAAAATTCTGATTGATACGCAGGTAGTGCGTCACTCCAAGCATGACAGAAAGTATTAAGGAAATTTGGTCGCATCAAAAATAATTATTAATTTTGTCAAAAATTGACAAATCAAATTTTGACAACAATGTACTTCGCACAGAAATTAAAGTCATTGAGAGAAGAGAATCACTATCTGCAAAGACAAATAGCGGCTTTGCTTGATATAGATACACCTATGTATAGCCGCATTGAACGTGGAGAAAGATTTGCAAAAGAAGAGCATATACCCATATTGGCCAAATACTATGATATAGATGAAAACGAGTTACGACAATTATGGTTAGCTGACAAAGTGTACGATGTAATTGCTGGTGAGTCATCAGCAAATGATGTTTTATCTATTGTTTCAGAAAGTATTGCTGAATATGGGAAAGAAAATAAAAGTTGCTGATCTGGTATCAAGATTTAGACAAGATTTTGATTATTACAAATCAGAGAGATATAACGAAACCTTATTACGGAGCGACTTCCTCGACCCTTTGTTTGAATTGTTAGGTTGGGATATTAAAAACGTTCAGGGTAAGAGCACTAATGAGAGAGAGGTTCTTTTGGAAGAACCCTTAAAAGCTAATGCCCATACCAATACTAAGAAACCGGATTACACTTTTAGATTGTTTTCAGAAAGAAAATTCTTTTTGGAAGCCAAGAAACCGCATGTCAAAATTGAAGTGGAAGATGGTCCAGCCAGACAGGTGCGCAGATATGGTTATACTGCAGGTCTTAATATTTCTGTGCTCTCTAATTTTGAGTATTTGTATATCTACGATACAACCATACCTGTAAGTGGTGACGATAGTAGAAAGAAAGGTCTCATCAAGAGCTATCATTATACTGAATATGCGGAAAAATTTGACGAAATTTCATCCTTGCTGAGTCACGACAGTGTATATAATGGTGATTTTGACAAGAACTGGGAGCATATTGAACGCAATATCGATTACAAGCCAATAGATAAGTTATTTCTTGAGCAGATAAATAATTGGAGACTTGCGTTAGCGAATGAAATACATCGAGAGAGGCCAGAGATGCCGTTAGACCAATTATCGGACATCGTGCAAAGCTATATTAATAAACTCCTATTTCTACGTGTATGTGAGGATCGCAACATTGAGACTTATCAAGAATTGCTGTATATTGCAGAAAAAGGAGATGCTACTGAATTAGTATCTTTATTCCACAAGGCCGACTTAAAGTATAATTCCGGTCTCTTTGATGAGTTTCTGGCGCCACAATTAATCGGCAATATCTCTTCGACTTTCTGGGATATTGTACGGCAGCTGTATTATCCTGAGACTCCATATTCCTTTGCCGTTTTGTCATCAGATATTCTTGGTCGAATTTATGAAATATTCCTTTCTAAACGAATTGCAGAGATCGATGGTACTTTGGCGTTAGTTGATAAGCCGGAGAATGTCGATAGAGATGTCGTTACCACACCGACATATATAATCCAAGAGATACTTAGGCGTGCTGTACTCCCTAGAGTCGTAGGTAAAAATCTGAACCAACTATGCGAGCTAAAATTTGCTGATATCGCATGCGGTTCTGGTGCATTTTTACTGGAACTATTCCAATTATTGTGTGACGTTACATTGGATTACTATATTCATAATAATCCGGAAGAATTATGCCGCATTGGGATAGACGGTTTTCGTTTACCTTACGCTATAAAGGTTAAAATTCTTACTAATTGTATTTTTGGAGTAGACAAAGATTACAATGCGACAGAAGCAACTAAGTTTGGGCTATTGCTTAAGGTGCTGGAGGATGAGAAAGTAAACTCTTTAACCGGTCATAAGCCGATATTGCCAAGTTTATCTCAAAATATATTTTTCGGGAACAGCCTTTTGGGGCCTGATGATGTAAAGAACACAAACCTCAGAGGGTCTATTAACACGTACGATTTCGGAGAATTGAAATTTGATGTCGTTATTGGGAATCCTCCATATATGTCATCGGAAGATATGAAGAATCTTACTCCATTAGAGCATCCATTATATCCATCAAAATACAATTCGGCCTATAAACAGTATGACAAGTACTTCCTGTTTATAGAACGTGGGCTTCAACTCTTAAAAGATGATGGGGCTCTTGGGTATATCATACCTAGCAAATTCATGAAAGTAGGTGCAGCTCTTAAACTGAGAGACTTAATTGCCATAAATCATCATCTCGCAGAACTCATCTCCTTTGGTGCAAACCAAGTATTCAATGGCAAAACCACATATACGTGTCTGCTGATTTTAACCAAGGAAAACAATCCCAACTTCAAGTATGAAGAAGTTCGTGATCTTTCTCTTTGGAGAACCAGACTTGACGTTAATGATATAACTGAACGCTCATCAGATTATATCAGTTCTGATACATGGGCATTATTCCCAAAGGAATTTGACCAACTTTTTGAAAAGATTCAAAAAGATGGCTATACCTTATCAGATGCAGTTGGAAGCGACAATATCTTTAACGGTATTCAGACAAGTGCTAATAAAACCTATATTTTTCAGCCTGTCGCCGAGACTGCAACCACTTATTCATTTTTAAGAGGCAACTCCACATGGGAAATAGAAAAGAGTCTTACTAAACCATATTTTAAGACAGTCAAGGATGGTCTGAGCTCCTATAATTCGTTCAGGCCGAATGCTCGTGTCATTTTCCCCTATATTAAAGACGAAAATGGGAAGTTGCAGATAATATCACTGGAAGAATTGGCTGAAAAATATCCTTTAGGATATTCCTACATAATGGCTTTTAAGCACGAACTAGATAGAAAGACTCGTGACATTAAGCCCACCCCGGTTAATGATAATGAATGGCATAGATACGGAAGGCATCAGAGCCTTGAAGCATGTGAATTGCCATGCAAACTAATTGTAGGAGTACTCTCCCAAGGAGAAAAGTATGCCGTAGATATTTATGGTACACTGGTTTCATCTGGAGGAACCGCAGGATATTGTATTATCAGTTTGCCGGAAGATTCACCCTACTCAGTTTATTATATCCAAGCACTTCTTACATCAAGGCCTCTTGAATGGGTCTCATCCCTATACGGTGAGATATTTCGTGGCGGTTTCATTGCAAGAGGTACCAAAGTTCTCAAGCAATTGCCTTTTAGGTCTATTGATTTTGCCAACCTGGTTGATAAACAATTGCATGATGACATATCTGCTCTACAGCAAGAACTTATCTCTATCGGAGATAGGATTGTCAATGCCGGGAACAACAACCGAATTCTTACACCCTTGAAAAGGAATTTCTCCATTAAGAAGAATGAAATGGAGGTCCTTATTCAAAAGCTCTTCTGTCTGACAAAGGAAGAATATTATCAAATACCCAAAATATCAGAGATATATGCAACTATTTGAAAATGCAACCGAGCAGAAATTGAGAGGGGGATATTATACACCTCCGCAGATAGCCGCATTCCTGTTACAATGGGGAATGTCTGGCTTGACGCATCCTGATATTTTGGAACCCAGTTGCGGAGATGGTGTATTCTTTGAGCAGATGCAAAATCTCAATATGGATTTTACATCATTTCTTGGTATAGAATTAGATGAGGAAGAAGCTAATAAGGCATTGACGATTGGCCTCCCTGACGCAGAGATTCAAAACCGTGATTTTCATGAATTTTGCTTGACGACAAATCAACGTTTTGATCTTGTGATTGGGAATCCGCCGTTTATTCGCTATCAATATTATGACGAGTCGCTGCAATCTTTAGCTGCTGATATTTTTAAGAAGGCTCAATTGAAGTACTCAAAACTGACAAATGCTTGGGTAACCTTCATAGTAGGGAGCACTTTATTGTTGAAGGAACGAGGCAGAATTGCTTTTGTTGTGCCTGCTGACATACTACAAGTGACCTATGCTAAGCAACTTAGGAAATATCTTATCAAGACCTTCAACCAAGTAAATATCATTTCATTTGAGCAGCTTGTATTTGATGATATTCAACAAGAAGTAGTTTTGCTACTATGCGAAAAAGATGGAAGTGGGAGACATAATATTGACCATGTGGACGTCAAGGATATTCCGGCTTTACAATCCTTGCTTAATGGAGGACTGAGTTTCAAAGCAAAAACGGTCAACAAGGATTCCGATAAGTGGTCATATTATTTTCTATCAGAAGAGGAAATCTCTTTTATTGAGAATTTGTCATCAAATGCGAAAACCCATATTGGAGACTATGCTTCTGTAGAAGTCGGTATTACGACAGGTGCTAATCAGTATTTTACAGTACCGAAATCGATTGTTGATTTCTATGGATTAGATGTTTTTGCAAGACCCATGGTCGGAAGAAGCGTACAGGTATCAAGTCTTGATTTCACAACGCACGACTGGCAAAAAAATGTGAACAAAGGTAGCCGAGCTCACTTACTTGTGTTTAGATCAAAAGAAGAAATTGCTAATCATGCCGGTGCAAAAGAATATATAGCCTCTGGCGAGGCAGATGGGATTAATAAAGGATACAAGACCAGCATCCGCGATGACTGGTTTGTAATCCCTTCGATTAAACTCTCAGACGCCCTATTCCTCAGAAGGAATCATTTATTTCCGCGCCTTGTGTTGAACAGCGCTCATGCTTACACAACAGACACGATGCATCGAGTATTCTTCAAACCAAACGCTAATCATAAGGCTTTTGTAGCGAGTTACTATAACTCGTTCTCTTTTGCTCATGCAGAAATTGTAGGCAGAAACTTCGGCGGTGGCGTATTGGAACTGATGCCCAGTGAGGTAGAATCAATATATCTTCCATACAATGAAGATAACGATGAATTTTTTGATGAGATAGATGCAATGCTTCGTAAAGGAGAATCTATTGATAAAATTCTTGACTATACCGACCAAAAGATTCTCATCGAGAAGTGCGGTTATTCACAAGAAGAAGTCAAGATAGGTCGTAACATATGGAAGAAGTTATCTTCACGGAGATTAAAAAAAGGGAGAACTACAACATGATAAAAAGGGTAATCATTGAAAATTTTAAGGGTATGACCCGTCCTGAAAAATGTTGACTGGGATTTGTATTGTTAATTGTTAATATGTGTTCAAAGTCCGAGTCGGATTTGAGACATGCAGGTATGATCCGGAAGATCCCGGAGGGGTTGGGGTGCAGTCGCCGGGGGCTCGATGCCCCCGGTGGCTGCTATGAGACTTGCAGTGTAATCACCATCAGTCCCATCGGGGTTGGGGATTCCCGTTCATCCGGCAGCTCTCCACGAGCGAGTGCATAAAGGCGGCTCCCTCGGCGGCATCCTCGCTTCCTATGTTCTGGAAGTATCGCCACTGGAAGTAAATAAAGGGGTTGCAAAAGTCAGAAAAAATCGTTAATTTTGTATGTTTTAAGACCATGCGGGGTCATCCGGTTTATGGGAGTGCTTTTTTTCTCCCTCCATGAGGACAAATTAACGTATGGTCGCTTAAAATCTCCAGCATTTCAATGGCAAACGAAGAACAGCAGAAACAATATCAAGCCGATAATATCCAGGTACTCGAAGGCCTGGAGGCCGTGCGCAAGCGCCCGGCAATGTATATCGGCGACATCTCGGGTCGCGGCCTCCACCATCTGGTATATGAGGTGGTCGACAATTCAATCGATGAGGCTTTGGCAGGCTATGCCAACCATATCAAGGTGACTATCCTCGAGGACAATTCCATCCGCGTGGAGGACAATGGTCGCGGCATCCCGGTCGACATGCACGAGAAGATGCACAAGCCGGCTCTTGAGGTGGTGCTCACTGTGCTCCATGCCGGCGGTAAGTTCGATAAGGGTTCCTATAAGGTGTCGGGCGGTCTGCACGGTGTGGGTGTGAGCTGCGTCAACGCACTCTCCGACTATCTCCGCGCCGAAATCCACCGCGACGGCAACATCTACATGCAGGAATACGCCTTCGGCAAGCCCACCTCTGAAATGAAGGTAATCGGGCAGACCGACCGCACCGGTACCACTATCATCTTCCATCCTGACGCCTCGATATTCACCGAGACGGTGTATGATTTCGAGACTTTGGCCAATCGTCTGCGCGACCTGGCCTACCTCAACGCAGGAATCTGCCTTGAGCTGACCGACCTGCGTGTGCTCGATGAGCAGGGAGAGCCGAAGAAGATGGTGTTTCATTCCAACGAGGGTCTGAAGGAATTCGTGAAATATATCGATTCCGGTAAAGAGCCGCTCATCAATGAGGTGATCCACATCAACACCGAGAAGAACGGTGTGCCGGTGGAGGTGGCAATGACCTACAACACCTCATTCAACGAGAATATCTTCTCCTACGTCAACAACATCAACACCATCGAGGGTGGTACTCACCTCACCGGCTTCCGCCGAGGCCTGACCACAACCCTCAAAAAATATGCCGACGACAATCATCTGCTCGACAAACTCAAGATTGAACTCTCGAAAGAGGACTTCCGCGATGGACTGACAGCCGTGATCTCTGTGAAGGTGGCCGAACCTCAGTTTGAGGGTCAGACCAAGACCAAGCTCGGCAACAGCGACATCCAGTCGGTTGTATCGCAGGCCATCAGCGAGGCTCTCTCCAACTATCTGGAAGAGAACCCGAAGCAGGCCCGCGCCATCGTCGACAAGGTGGTGCTCGCCGCCACTGCCCGCCATGCCGCCCAGTCGGCCCGCATGAAGGTGCAGCGCAAATCTCCTCTGCAGGGTGCCGGACTGCCCGGCAAGCTTGCCGACTGCAAGAGCCGCGACGCCGCCCAGTGCGAGCTATTCCTCGTGGAGGGTGACTCGGCAGGCGGTTCTGCCAAGCAGGGCCGCAATCCCCACTTCCAGGCCATTCTCCCGCTGCGAGGAAAAATCCTGAATGTGGAGAAAGCGATGGATCACAAAGTCTATGAATCGGAGGCAATCGTAAATATATTCAAGGCATTAGGTGTGACCATCGGCACTGAGGAGGATTCCAAAGAACCCAACCTCACCAAACTGCGCTACCACAAGGTGATTATCATGACCGATGCCGATGTAGATGGTGCCCACATCGCCACTCTGCTGATGACATTCTTCTTCCGCCGCATCCGTCCGCTGATCGACAATGGCTACCTCTACATCGCCACTCCCCCGCTCTACAAATGCTCCACCAAGGGTAAGAACAAAATCGAGGAGTATGCATGGGATGAGCAGCAGGTGCAGCGATTTGTCGACACCCGCTGCGACGGCGACCGCAACAAGATGGTACTCCAGCGCTATAAGGGTCTCGGTGAGATGAACCCCCAGCAGCTCTGGGAGACCACCATGGATCCCGAAAACCGCATGCTGAAGCAGGTCACCCTGCTCAATGCTGCCGAAGCCGACCATACATTCTCCGTGCTCATGGGCGAAGAGGTAGCTCCGCGCCGCGAATTTATCGAGGCCCACGCTTCCTACGCCAATATCGACGCCTGATTCCACACGCCCCCCCCACACCATCATATAGCAATCCCAACCGCGACAACACCTTGCCACGGCTGGGATTGCCATTTTATAAAATCAATAAGAACCTAAGCCTTATAAGATTTATAAGATTTATAAGACTTATTAGACCTATTAGCCTTATCAGCCTAATTAGCCTTATAAATTTTATTATCCCCCGCCAATCACTACAACCCAACAAATAATGCTTTATTATTGTTAATTTTACGATTGCCCAAGGCTCATGAGCCATAGACAACACCCGCTCTACAGGGCAGCCGGAAAAACACTAATAAACTGAATGTTATGAAAAGAACCTTTACCCTTATCACCTGTGCGGCTCTGGGGCTTGGCTTCGTCTATGCCGAGCCGGCCAACGACAATCGCTTCCACAGCCTGGAAAAGAAAAAAGATGCCGATAAGGTATTTGAAGAGAATGCCCCTGATGATCTGAAGGAGGCAGTGCCGAAATTCGCAGTATTCGGAATCCCGGGTAAATTCTATATTGGCATAGGCGGATCGGTCAAGGTCACAGCCGGTGTCGATGCCGGCGACCCAATCGAAAATGCCAATGAATTCATCACCGCCGACATCTCACCGGTGGCACCGGGCAATCACACCAAGTTCAATCTATCGGCCATGCAGTCGAACCTCTACCTGAACTTCGTGGGTCTCCCCGGCTCCGACAATCAGATCGGCGCCTTCATCAACATGAATTTCCTCCGCAACTATGTGCCGGTGGTGCAAGCCGCATATCTGCAATGGCGCGGCATCAAGGCGGGTTATGCCTACTCCGTATTCTCCGACCAGGGAGCCACTCCCCCCACCATCGACTACGAAGGCCCCAATGCCGCCACAGCCATCCCGGTGCCTACACTCAACTATACATATCACTTCGGGCGCCACAAGGAGTGGAGCGCAAGCGCCGGTCTGGAACTCTCGCAGCTCTCACAGACCAATTGCGCCCGGTCGCGCACCGTGAATCAAGCCGCCCCCGACATACCGATAGCCTTACAATACCGATGGAACAATGCCTCCGACTGGGTGCGCCTCTCGGCCATAATGCGCAATATGAATTACTTCAATGGTGTGGCCGACCGCAATATCGACATCGTGGGCTGGGGCATCTCGCTGAGTGGCACCGCTGAAATCGTGCCCAATCTCCGTGCCTACTGGACCGGCACCTATGGTCACGGCATAGCATCCCTCATCCAGGATTTGAGCGGTGGCAACATGGACCTCACCCCGATTGGCGACCAGAACCGCCTCAAGGCCACCAAGACATGGGGAGCCTACGGCGCTCTGCAATACAACTTCACCCCCGACGTATATCTCTCGGCATGCTACTCACATGTGCGCAACTATGCCGACCCCTGGGATGGTGGCGATGTGCTCACCTACCCCGAGGCTTATAAATACGCCCAATACGTGAGCGGCTCTCTCTTCTGGAATGTCAATTCCTACGTCACTACAGGCCTTGAATATATCTATGGCCGCCGCGTGAACTTCGACCGCTCCCAGAGTCACGACAACCGCATGCAGGCCATGATCCAGCTCAGCTTCTGATATCATACATCCATCACCCTGTATATACACCACACCGCCACCGGCTACGGATCGAAATCCTGCCGATGGCGGTGTTGGCGTAAGAGCGCGCTCCTTAGAGCGCGCTCCTTAGAGCGCGCTCCTTAAAATTCCGGCTTCTATATGGTGCCGTAGACGGTAAGTGAGCCGAGAATACGATACACTCCGTAGATGCTGCTGTATGGAATCTGGAATGGAGGATAGGCCGGATTCAGGCTCCGCGCCTCAAGAGAGTCGGAAGGCTCGGATGAGGGATACAGGCACTTCACCACCACACCATTGGAAGTATCCACCACCAGGGGATTTCCCCAGGGGATGAAGGCGCGGTCATTAATACGGCGGATGAAGAGCACACTCCCGTCGTGGAATGTGGGCTCCATACTGTCGCCCGATACCTTTACGGCCATTTCAGCGCCGCGTATCTGGGTGGCCACCATCTCACAGTCGGTCATGCGCACACTCTCCGAGAATGCCTGGATATTGCCGGCATAGGCCGCCGTGGGGACGAGCGGCACGAGTTTCACCCCGCGCGACTCCATCTCACGGCGCACTTCCGTGGCTCTCGACTCCTCACGCAGCATCTCCCCCTCGCCATAGAGGAGCCAGGAGGTGTTGAGGTCGGGATATTCACGGCGTATACGCGCCATCTTGTCGTCGGAAATCGAGCGGCGCATAGCGCCGATGTAGGTGCTGCTCACACCGATCGACTTGGTGAAGTCGATCTGGCTGATCCGCTTATAGTGCAGATATTCCAGCAGTCGGGTCTTTACTTCTGATGCCATAGGAGTAGATATATTTGGTGCGGATATACAGCGTGATTACACTCCGCTGCCGGAGCGCTTTCCACTCTCTGTAATCCATGATTCGGCCGCTGCGCAGAAGAGATGTGTCAATACTTATCCCTGCCGGAGAGAGCGGCCTTTCTATATTTGCAATGCTAAATTACTATTTAACTTTCAAATATGCAAATTATGGAGAACAATTCAGCAGCCGAGACCATTTCCACCCTGCGCGTGAGCCTCGCAGAGGTGATGGATAATCTGAAATTGGTGAGCAGCTATCTCGGTGGCAAACGCGAAGAGCAGCTACCCGGCTATGCGCGCGTGGCCGCACTGGATTCCGATGCTGCGCTCGTGGCCCTCCTCATGGAGGATGCCGCCCTGATTGTGGCCGGCCATTTCCCCGGTCGGCTCATGCGATGGCGCTACACCCGCGGCGCACTCGAATTCACCATCGCCGGCGAGGTGGATACCGATGGGCTCCACTCCTCGCTGGTGAGGGTGGTGAGTCTGGAGGTGCTGCGCCGATGGCTGCGCATCGTGGGGTCGGACTATGCCGATACAGTAAGCGAATCAGCCGCCGAAGCAGCCGATTCGCTTAAAATCTATTTTACTGATGATACCACCCCGGGGAGCTCCGGCTCTTCGGGGAGCGATACAGCCGCCGGAACCGACGACTATGTGTGGCGCCACGATCAGTCCATCGCCTCGCGGCGCCCACTGCCACCCTTCTGAGCCATCCTCCCCGCCGGGGAGCGAGCAATACTCAGTAGCTCTCCTTATCGTTGGGGAAGTCGCCGCTCTTCACATCATGGATGTAATGCTGCACGGCATCGTTCATCACGCTTGCCACATCGGCATAGCGGCGCAGGAAGCGGGGTGAGAAACCCTGGTTGATGCCGAGCATATCATGCATCACCAGCACCTGACCGTCGACACCGCCGCCGGCACCGATACCGATTATAGGTATCGACACCTCCTTGGCCACACGCGCGGCCAGTGCGGCCGGCACCTTCTCAATGACCATCGCGAAGCATCCCACCTCCTCGAGCATCTTGGCATCCTCAATGAGTTTGAGGGCTTCGGCCTCCTCGCGCGCACGCACAGTATAGGTGCCGAACTTATTGATGCTCTGCGGCGTAAGGCCCAGATGGCCCATCACCGGGATTCCGGCCGAGAGGATACGCTCAATCGACTCGCGGATCTCCGATCCACCCTCCATCTTCACAGCCTCGGCATGGCTCTCCTTCATGATGCGTATGGCCGAAGCCAGAGCCTCTTTGGAATTACCCTGATATGTGCCGAAGGGGAGGTCGACCACCACGAGAGCGCGGCTGGTGCCCTTCATCACCGACTTGGCATGATATATCATCTGGTCGAGTGTGATGGGGAGTGTGGTCTGATTGCCGGCCATCACATTGGAGGCCGAGTCGCCCACCAGGATGCAGTCGATACCGGCTGCATCGAGAATCTTGGCCGATGAATAGTCATAGGCCGTGAGCATGGAGATTTTCTCGCCGCGCTGCTTCATCTCGATAAGGCGGCGGGTAGTCACTTTTCTGGCGTTGTCTACGGTGTTTGTTGACATTTTTACCTGTTTTTAGACCCCGGCCTCTCCATCGGCCATCCCCTCAAAGTGGGGGGGGGCAAGGTGGTGAGGCCGGGGTGCCTTGTATTGGAATTATTGGTTTACCCACACCTGGAATTCCCACGGACCCAGATGATTGGGCTGCTCGGCGGGAGCTCCGGTGAAGTAATTTATCTTGGAGTCGGCCGAGGGTGCCTGGTCAGTGAATGTGACCATGTTATCCTTGGCCGAGAGATTTACGAGCACTGTCACCTCATCCCCCTGCGCATCAGAGCGGGTGAAGGCAAGCACATCGGGAGTAGTGGTGTTCCACACTGTCATGCTGTCGAGCTGGCCCGAGGCATTGAGCGCCGAGTGGTTGTGCTTCAGCGCATTGAGCATCTCATAGAATGAGGTGAGCTGGTTGGGGGTATAGTCGGGCTGCACACTGTCAAGCTCGAAGAACTCGAAAGGATGGTTGAAGCCCACCTCCTGACCGGTGTAGATCATCGGCATGCCGGGCAGAGTATAGCTCAGCACTGCGAATGCGCCCAGTCCCTGACCATAGCGCTCAAACTCGGTACCCTCCCATGAATTGAGGTCATGGTTGGTGACCATGTTCATATGAATCGAGCCTTTGGGATACTCCTTCTCCTGGCGCTGCAGGAGCTTCACGATGTCGGCAGCTGTGGCGGCCTGACGGTTCTGCTTGTGCTCGATGGCATATGCATTGACACCCTGTGTGGCGGCGATATCATTGAAGAGGTCCTTCATGGGCCATGCATAGTCGGCGTTGAAGGAATTGAGAAGCTCCGGCTTCGAGGCTTCGGCGAGCATGAATATCGGCTTGATGGCGTTGAGCTCGGGAATCACAGCCTCCCAGAAGAAAGTGGGCACCTCGCCGGCCACATCGCAGCGGTAGCCGTCGATATCAGCCTCGGTGATCCAGAATTTCAGAGCGTCGGCCATAGCCTTGACAGTCTCGGGATTCTCGTAATTGAGCTTATATGTGTCGGTCCAGTCGAAGGGGCCATACATCTCACCCTTCTCGTTTTTTGCATAGTAGTCGGGATTCTCTGTCACCCAGGCATTGTCGCAGCCGGTGTGATTGCACACCTCATCGAGTATCACCTTCATGCCGAGGCTATGGGCAGTGCGCACAAACTCCTTGAAATCCTCCATCGTGCCGAACTCCGGATTCACACCCTTATAATCCTTGACAGCATAGTAAGAGCCGAGAGTCCCCTTGCGGTTGAGCTCGCTGATAGGATGTATGGGCATGAGCCATACGATGTCGACACCTAAATCCTTGAGCTGGGGGAGGCGCTTCTGAAGCCCTTTGAGATTGCGCTCGGCTGTGCCCTGACGCAGATTGGCCTCATAGATTACAGCATTATCCACCCATTCGGGCTGAGTTTTCACGGGACGCGCCTGACCCACAGCCGGAATCAGGAGCGAAGAGAGCAGCGCGGTGGCTGCAAATGTCTTGATTTTCATATAGATATTTAAGTATTACGTCAGCTATCGGCATCATTTAGGCCTCGGATCATAAAGAATAATGATACCTTGGAATGCAAAATTAGCAAAATTTCGCAT